>NZ_CP110389.1:903750-1205000 GCF_026015985.1 Rhodopseudomonas sp. P2A-2r
CATGCCGGCGGCCATGGCGATGGTGGTCATGACGATCGGCCGCGCCCGCTTCATGCCGGCGTCGATCATCGCCACCTCGCGGCTCTTGCCGTCGCGGATCGCCTCGATGGCGAACTCCACCAGCATGATGGCGTTCTTGGTGACGATGCCCATCAGCATCAATATGCCGATCCAGACCGGGGTGGTGAGCTGCTTGCCGGTCACCAGCAGCGCCATGATGGCGCCGCCGATGGACAGCGGCAGCGAGAACAGGATGGTGACCGGCTGCAGGAAGGTGCCGAACAACAGCACCAGTACCGCATAGACCATCATCAGCCCGGCAGAGATCGCCGTCGCAAAACCGTCGGACAGTTCGTTGAGGCTCTCGGCGTCGCCGGACTGCTTGACGCTGACGTTCTTCGGCAGGCTCTTCATGACCGGCAGGTCGTAGATCTTCTTCATGGCATCGCCGAGCGCGGCGGTGCCGACCAGATCCGCGGCCACGGTGGCCTGACGCTCGCGGTCGTAGCGGTTGATGCTGGTCGGTCCCTGGTCGAGCTTGATGTCGGCCACAACAGACAGCGGCACGCCGCCACGGCCGCCGCCGAGCGGCACGCGCAGCTGCTCCAGCACCGAGAGGTCGGCGCGGGCGCTGTCTTCCAGTTGCACGCGGATCGGGACCAGCCGGTCGCCGGCATCGAATTTCGCCAGTGCCGGGCCGACGTCGCCGATGGTGGCGACGCGGATGGTTTCCGACAGGCCTTCGGTGGAGACGCCGAGCCGCGCCGCAAGATCGGCGCGTGGCTGGATGCGCAGTTCCGGCCGGTCCAGCGAGGTCTCCGAGATCACATTGGCGATCAGCGGAATCCGCTTCATCTGCGTCGCCAGCTCATTGGCGACGTTGCCGACGATGTTGCTGTCGGTACCGGTCACCACCAGCGAGATGGCGCGCAGGCCATTTTCGTCGAGGAACCAGTAGCGGATATCAGGCACATTCTCGAGTTCCTTGCCGATGTCGAGCTCGAGTTCGCGCTGGGTGTGGGCGCTGTCGCGCGCGCTCTTCGGCGTGTAGTTGATGATCAGCGCCGCGCGCCGCACCTCCTGCAGGCCCGGCGGCACACGGCCGCCATCGACGAACACGCTCACGACCTCGGGCCGCTTGCGCAGGCGGGCGGTGATCTCCTCGGTGACCTTTTCGGTGAAGGCGAGCTGCGAGCCCGGCGGCAGCTCCATCGCCAGCAGCGAGCGCGCGGTGTCCTGCGCCGGCAGGAAGCCCTGCGGCAGCAGCTGGATGCTCCAGATCGACAGCGCGAAGATTCCGAGCCCCACCAGCACGGTCATGTAGTAGTGCTTGACCGACCATGTGACGAGCCTGGTGTAGGTCTGCAGCACGCGGCCGGGCGGCGGATCGTCGTGCGGATGATCCTTGAGGAAATAGGCGGCCAGCACCGGCGTCACGAAGCGCGCCGCCAGCAGCGAGAAGAACACCTGCACCGATACGGTGATGCCGAACTGCTTGAAGAATTGT
This sequence comes from Rhodopseudomonas sp. P2A-2r, assembly GCF_026015985.1. GTDB lineage: Bacteria > Pseudomonadota > Alphaproteobacteria > Rhizobiales > Xanthobacteraceae > Tardiphaga. Next base: position 905,258 of record NZ_CP110389.1, read on the forward strand.
CCGGCGATCCCCGACATGAAGCTGGCCGGCGCGAAGATCGCGATGATGGTGAGCGAGATGGCGATCACCGCGAGGCCGATCTCGTCGGCGGCCTCCAGCGCCGCGCGGTAGGGCGACTTGCCCATCCGCATGTGGCGCACGATGTTCTCGATCTCGACGATGGCGTCGTCGACCAGAATGCCGGTGGACAGCGTGATGGCCAGGAAGCTCACGAGGTTCAGCGAGAAGCCGAGCAGGTCCATGGCCCAGAACGCCGGGAAGATCGACAGCGGCAGCGAGATCGCGGCGATCACCGTGGCGCGGAAGTCGCGCAGGAACACGAACACCACGATGACAGCCAGGATAGCGCCCTCGAACAGAGTGGAGATCGCGGCTTCGTAGTTGCCCTTGGTAAAATCCACCGAGGTGTCGATCAGCTTGAGATCGACGTCAGGATAGGTGGCCTTCAGCGCCTCGATGCGCTTCTGCACGGCGGCGGCGACCACCACGTCGGAGGCGCCCTTGGAGCGCTTGATGCCCAGCGCCACCACCGGCTCGCCGTTGAAGCGCGCGAAGGTGCGGCGGTCGGCGACGGTGTCGGTGACGGTGCCGAGGTCGTCGAGCCGCACTTCGCCGCCGGCCGGCAGGCTGATCATGGTGCCGGCGAGTTCGTTCAGCGTCTTGGCGCCGGCCAATGTGCGGATCGCCTGGTCGTTCTTGCCGATCTCGGCGCGGCCGCCGGCGAGGTCGACATTGGTGCCGCGCAGCCGCCGCGAGACGTCCACCGCGGTGAGGCCGGCCGCCTGGAGCCGGTCGGTGTCCAGCGACACCAGGATCTCGCGCTCGACGCCGCCGATGCGCTCGACCTGGGCGACGTTGCGGACGCCCTGCAGCGCGCGTTTCACCACGTCATCGACGAACCATGACAGTTGCTCGGGCGTCTTACCCGGCGAGATCGCGGCATAGGTGACGATCGGCAGGCCGATCACGTCGACGCGCTGGATCAGCGGTTCGTTGACATTCTGCGGCAGGTTGGCGCGGACGCGGGTGATGGCGTCCTTGACGTCGTTGAGCGCGCGATCGGTGTTGGTCTCCAGCGCGAACTGGATGGTGGTCAGCGACAGGCCGTCGGTGATCGAGGACGAGATATGCCTGACGCCCTCGACGCCGGACACGCCGTCCTCGATGGTCTTGGTGACCTGCGCCTCGAGCTCCGCCGGCGCCGCGCCGAACTGCGAGACGGCGACCGAGATCACCGGGATGTCGGCGTTGGGGAGCCGGGTCACCGCCAGCTTGGTGAAGCTGATCCAGCCGAGCGCCAGCAGGATGATCGAGAATACGATCGACGGCAGCGGATGGCGGATCGACCAGGCGGAGATATTCAGGGACATTACCGTACTCTCGATCGGTCCAGCTCTTCGGCGAACATGGTCTTGATCTTGTCGCCGTCATGCAGCGACGAGCCGGCGTCGGCGACCACCACCTCGCCGGCCTCGATGCCTTCGAGGATCTCGGTGGAGGTGTCCGAGGTCAGCCCGACCTTGACCTTGCGGGTCTCGACCGTGTTGTCCTTCACCACCTGCACCGTCAGGTGGTCGACGGCCGAGCGCGGCACGGCGATGCCGCAACTGCGCTTGGCGTCGATATTGGCGCGCGCGAACATGCCGATCCTGAGCGCGGGATTGGGCGCCAGCGACAGCCGGACGTGGCCGAGCTGGGTGACGCGATCGATCTGCGGCGACACCAGCCGCACCTTGCCGAACAGGTCGGGCTGGCCGTCGCGGCTGATCCGCGCGGTGGCGCCCGGATTGAGCTTGAGGATGTGGATGCTGGGCACTTCGGCGTCCAGCTCGATCTCGTTGTTGATGGCGATGCGGAACATCGGTCCGGCCTGCGGCGATGCCGGCGCGCCGACGGCGGTGGCGACCTGGGTGATCAGGCCGGCGGCCGGCGTGCGCAAGGTGATGGGGGCGCGGGAACCCCCGGCAGCGGCGACGGCGTCAGCCGCGCCAGTTCCTGGTTCTCGGTGACCATGTCGCCCTCGCGGACCAGCACGTCGGTGACCTTCGCGCCTTCGGTCTCGACCCCGACCAGCGCTTCGCGCCGCGGCACGATGAAGCCGGTGACCCGCACCATGTCGGAAAAGCAGGCATTGGTGGCCTTGGCGACCACCACCATGGCGCTGCCCGGCGCGGTGGTGCTGACGGGACCGTCAGCGCCGCGCGCGGCGAGTGGGTGCGCCATCACGGCAGCCGCAACCGCCCATGTCGCGAGATGTCTGTGACGGGAAAGGGCCTTCATTGCGGGAGCGTTCCACGGTCTGTTTGGCCGCAGCAATGCAGGCGCGGCGGTAGGAGGGGCAATCTACACAGGACGGCGTCAATCACCAACCAATGGCGCCCCGTGGGGAGCGGGCGCGCATCGCGCGACCATGGCTGCGGATTGTCCGCAGGTCGGCGGTAGCGCTATTTCGCCGCGGTGGTCTTGTTGGCCATATTGACCACCTGGACACGGCGGTTGGCCGGATCCAGCGGACGGGCGGGGTCCTTGAGCTTGGTCTTGCCATAGCCGACCGTCACCAGGTCGGCGCCGGCAATCCCGTACTTCTCGACCAGCACGCGCTTGATCGCGTCGGCGCGGCGTTCGGAGAGATCCTGGTTGTAGGTCTCGCTGCCGACCGCGTCGGTATGGCCGGCCACGATGAAGGTCGAGCCCTTCAACTGGTCGCTGGACAGCGCCTTGCCGAGCGCTTGCACCGCGGGCTGTGCCTTGCTGCTGATATTGGCTGAATTGTATTCGAAGGCAATTTCCAGATCGATGTTCGGCTTGCTCTCGGCGATTACAGCGATCTGCTCGCGCTCGCCTGATGATAGCGAGCGGGTACTGCGGTTGCGCAGGGTGTCGACGAACTTGCCTTCGGCGGCGTTGACCGCAGGCTCGGCCGGCGGCGACATCGACAGGCCGCGGGTGAGCTGCTGCTTCGGCGCCAGCGCGCGCAGGATCTGGTCCGACGTCACATCGTCGGCGGCGCGGGCTAGTCCGGTCAGCGACAGCATGGCACCGACCAGCGCTGCGGCCGAGAATGCCTTCAGCGTGCGGTTTCCAGATATCGTCATGGCTGCATCCTCCTGCGTCTCGGTGTGTTTCCCGCCGGTCCCGCGCAAGCCGCCGCCGCGGGTGTAAAGTTGGGGACCTCGGCTTGCCTTCGGTAGTCGGCGCGATGTCGCCGCGGGTTCAAGTCGATCGTGTCACATCGCTGTCGACAACGCGCGCCGCACGCCATGTGACGGCACGCGCTATTGCACGCCATAGCTGGCGAATTCCTTGACGATGTTCGGGTCCATCGCCTTGGCATTGTTGATGTCGAGCTCGCCCTCGGCGGTGGCGCCGATGCGCTGCTTGGCGAGGCCGCGGCCGAACAGCGACGAGGTCAGCTGCGGATTGATCTTCAGCGCGGCGTCGAAGTCGGCAATGGCGTTCTTGGAAGCGCCGCTTTTCAGGTTGACCAGGCCGCGGCTGTCGAGCGCGTCGACGAAGTTCGGCCGCAGCCGCAGCGCCTCGTTGCAGTCCTTCAGCGCGGCCGCCAGTTCGCCGATCACGGTGCGCGCCCAGCAGCGGTTGTTGAAGGCTTCCACATCCTTGGGGTTGAGCCGGATCGCCGCGTCGAAATCCTTGATCGCCAGCGTGTAGGCGCCCTTGCTGGCATAGACTTGGCCGCGCCGGTACAGCGCGCCGGCATCGTCGGGATTCTCGGCGAGCTTGCCGTTGAGCGTCTTCACCGTCGGATCGTCGGCCAGCGCCAGCGCGATCCTGGCCTCGTCACGGATCGGCTCGGCCGGCGCCGCAGCGACGGACGCAGCCGCAGACGGGGCCGGCTTTGCGACATCGACCGCTGCGACGGGTGCGGGCTCCTTGGCCGGCACTGCCGCAACCGGCGGCTTGGCCGCGGGCGGCACAATGTCTTCGCGCGGCTTGATGTCCTCGCGGGGCTTGGCGATCGCCACCGGCGTCGTGTTCTGCGCGGTCTGGCCGGGGATGAAGGAGAAATCCTCCGCCAGCGACGACGAGATCCACGGCACCTGCTCGCTGCGCGAGGCGCGGGTGACGTCGACGCGGGTCCGGTTCAGGGTTTCCTCGGCCATCAGGCCGGGAACGCGGATTTCCTTGAGCAACTCGCTGACGAACAGGCTGTGATCGGTTCCGTTGTCGCTGACCACGGAACTGAGCGCGGCCGAATACATCACCAGAGTGCCGCTCGGCGCGATGACCGGCGCGAGGCCGGCGGAAAAACTGCGGAACCGGCGCTCGAACGGATTGCGGCGGGACGCATCGAGCAGGGCCACCTTGACGCCGGCACCGCGGCTGTTGATTTCGCCCAGCACGGTCTCGAGGCTGAAGCCGTCGCGCCGCACGTCGGGTTCCGTCCAGATCTGGGCATCGACCGGGATCATGTAGCTCTGGCGGGCCGACTGCACGCCGTAGCCGCTGAAGAAGATCAGCGCGACCGAGCCCGGCTTGATCCTGCCATACATCTTGTCGAGGGCGCGGCGCATGGCCTCGCCGGTCAGGTTCTCGCCGATCTCCACGTCGAAGCCACTGCGCTTGAGTTCGTCGGCGAATTCGCGGGCGTCGTTGATGGGTTCCTTGAGCGGCGCTTCGGCGTCGGGATATTTGGCATTGCCGATCACCAGCGCGACGCGGCCCGCGCGATTGTCGGCAGCTACGGACTCCATGACCGGTGCAACAGACAAGGTCAGAAAGGCAAGCAAAACGAGGCGAATTTTCATCAGAAGCCGGTCCAAGCGAAAAGGCGCCGATCCCAGCTTGCGCCACGGCGACCTTATCCCAGGCCATTTGCATTATCAAACCGGCGTCGCTCGGGCGAGATCGCTTGTCATGTGCGACGCTGCGACCAACGAACGCACCGTCAGAATGCGACGCAACTATCGGCGCGAACCGGGATGGGTATGACGGACGCGCAAGGACTGACTAGTAGGCCTCGGTCTCATGCGCGGCCTCACGACCCTGCATCAGGTCGAGGCTGCGCTCGATCTTGCCGAGCAGCGCTGCGAAATCCTTGCGCTCCTGCGCCGACAGGCACGACATGATGTCGCGCTCCTTGCGCAACAGCCGCGGGATGAGTTCCTCATAGAGCCCGCGGCCACGGGCCGTGAGGCGCAGGTTGAACTCGCGGCGGTCGTCGGCGTTGGCCACCCGCTCGATCAGCGCGCGCTCCATCAAGGTGGTGACGGCGCGGCTGATGGTGGATTTGTGCGTGCGTGTGCACTGCGCAATATATTGCGCGCTGCATGCCTCGTTACGAAAGCCGAGCGTCGCCAGAACCCGCCATTCCGGAATGTCGAGGCCGTGACGTTCGCGGTATTCGCCGGACAATGCCGCGCTGACCTCGGCGGCCAGCCGGTTGAGCCGGAATGGCACGAACTTGAACAGATCGAGTTTCGCCACGTGGTCCCGCCAATTTCCATTGACGCCGGCACCGGCCCGGCGTTTAGATGGTTGCAAATGAGACTATCTTAACGGGAGTGCGATCCGTTGGCCAGACCAGCGTCGATCATTGAAACGGCCGGAGGCTGAGTCATGGCGCAGCATGTCCGGCAATTTGCCTATCGCCGTCACGCCGACCAGGATCGCCGCGACGCCGCGCATCATCCGGTAGTAGTGGTCGGCGCCGGGCCGGTCGGGCTGTCGCTGGCCATCGACCTGGCGCAGCGCGGCCAGCGCGTCGTGCTGCTCGACGATGCCGACAGGATCGGTGACGGTTCCCGCGCCATCTGCTTTTCCAAGCGCTCTCTCGAGGTCTGGGACCGGCTTGGCGCCGCGGCGCCCATGGTGGCCAAGGGTGTGCAGTGGAATGTCGGTAAGATCTTCTGCGGCGAGGAACTGCTGTACCGCTTCGACCTGCTGGCGGAGCAGGGCCACAAGATGCCGGCCTTCATCAACCTGCAGCAATATTACGCCGAGAGTTTTCTCGTCGATCGCGTCCAGCAACTGCCCGACATCGACCTGCGCTGGCGCAACAAGGTGAGCGGACTGAAGCAGCACAACGATCATGCCGAACTTACGATCGATACGCCCGACGGGCCTTACACGCTGCGTGCAGACTACGTGGTCGCCTGCGACGGCGCGCGCTCCGGCCTGCGCGGGCTGGTCGGTGCGGAGTTCACCGGCGAGACTTTTGAGGACCAGTTCCTGATCGCCGATGTCAAAATGACAGCGGCATTCCCCACCGAACGCTGGTTCTGGTTCGATCCGCCGTTCCATGCCGGCCAGTCGGCCCTGCTGCACAGACAGCCCGATGACGTCTGGCGCATTGACCTGCAGCTTGGCCCCGATGCCGATCCGGCTGTCGAGCGTCAGCCGGAGAACGTGCGGCCGCGCATCGCGCGCATGCTCGGCCACGACGATTTCAGCTTCGAATGGATCTCGGTCTACAAGTTCCAGTGCCGCCGCATGCAACGCTTTCTGCACGAGCGCGTGATCTTCGCCGGCGACGCCGCGCATCAGGTGTCGCCGTTCGGCGCCCGCGGTGCCAATTCCGGGCTGGAAGACGGCGAGAACCTCGCATGGAAACTCGCGATGGTCCTGCGCGGTGAAGCACCGGCGGGATTGCTCGCCAGCTACGAGACCGAGCGCGGCCAGGCCGCCGACGACAACATCCGCGCCTCGACACGCTCCACCGATTTCATCGCGCCGCATTCGCCGCAGGAGCGTCGGCTGCGCCAGGCAGTGCTGGCGCTGGCGGGCGAAGCCGACTTCGCCAAGCGCATGGTCAATGGCGGCCGGCTGTCGGTGCCGTCGGTCTATGACACGCCGCTGTCGACCGACGATGCCGAGCAATGGCGCGCGGGGCCGCCGCCCGGCGCGCATCTGCTGGATGCACCGCTGGCGATGGCATCGGGCGAGGCGGCCTATCTGACCGACGCGTTCAACGCCGCAGGCCGCGGCTTTGCGCTGCTGGAATTCGCCAATGGCGCGGCGGTCGACGTGCCCGACGGCGTGGCGCATCTGCGCGTCGGCAATGACGCGCCGCTGCGCGATGCGGCCGGCCTGTTCGCGCAGCGTTATGACGCCGCACCTGGCTCGGCCTGGCTGCTGCGTCCGGACGGCTATGTCGCCGCGCGGTTTCGGCATCCGACGCGGGATGCGATCACCGCCGCCATGGCACGCGCCAGCGGAGAGCGTGAGGCGATCATGCAGCTGTCCACCCAATCGAATTTCGCCGATCCCGACGCCGCCTACCGGCTGGTCGTCGATGCGCATCGCGGCATCGCCGACGCACAGAGCGCGGCGCTGGATGCGGCGCTGGTGCTGGTGCTCGCCAATCACATCGGCGATCTCGACGTGCTGCGCGAGGCCATCGCGCTGGCGAAGCGAAGGTTGCCGGAGCAACAAGACAGTCATTCCGGGGCGCGAGCGGCGTTAGCCGATCGCGAACCTCAGTCACTCCAATTGGAGTGACGGGGAATCCCGGCATGAGACGATGAACATATCGAGGTTCCGGGTTCGCGTCCGGCTGACGCCGACCGCGCCCCGGATCGACACTGTGTATTCAAAGGACTTGAACGAATGACAAAAGGTTTCGCATCCACCACCGACATGGCGGGAAAGAAGATCACCTTTTCCGAGATCGGCACCGACTTGTTTGCCTTCACCGCGGAAGGCGATCCGAATTCGGCTGTCATCGTCGGCGACGACGGCTGCATCGTGTTCGACGCCCAGGCGACGCCGGCGCTGGCCAACAAGGTGATCGAGCGGGTGCGCACCGTCACCGACAAGCCGATCAAATATGTGGTGCTGTCGCATTACCATGCGGTGCGCGTGCTCGGCGCCTCCGCCTTTCATGCCGAAGCGGTGGTGTCGTCCAGCGAAACGCGGCGGCTGGTGGCCGAGCGCGGCCAGCAGGACTGGGATTCCGAGTTCGGCCGCTTCCCTCGCCTGTTTCAGGGCTCCGAGAGCATTCCCGGCCTGACATGGCCGACCCTGACCTTCAAGGGCGAGATGTCGATCTTTCTCGGCAAGCGGGAGGTCAAGCTGATGCAGCTCGGCGCCGGTCACACCTCGGGCGATATCGTCGCCTGGGTGCCGGATGCCGAGGTGATGTTCTCCGGCGACCTGATCGAATATCACTCGGCCTGCTATTGCGGCGACGCCATGCTGCGCGAATGGCCGTCGACGCTGAACGAGATCCGCGACTTCAACCCGAAGGCCATCGCGCCCGGCCGCGGCGACGCGCTGAAGGGGCTGGCCACCACCCGCGAGGCCATCGCCATGACCCGCGATTTCGTCAGCACGCTGTATGGCGCCGCGGAAATCTCGGTGGCCAAAGGCCGTTCGCTGAAGGAGACCATGGCGGCGTGCCGCGAGGTGATGGATCCGAAGTTCTCTTCATTCGCCATCTACGAGCACTGTCTGCCGTTCAACGTCTCACGCGCCTATGACGAAGCCTCGGGTATCGACGATCCCGTGATCTGGACCGACAAGCGCGACCGCGAGATGTGGGCCGCGCTGCAGGGATGATACGGCTGCAAAGGAGGATGACATGAACATCACGACATCGCCCGATCTGATCGGCCGCAGCGTCACTGGCGTGACGCAGGGCTACATGTCCGGCTTCGGCAACAGTTTTGAGACCGAAGCCCTGCCGGGCGCGTTGCCGGTGGGCCGCAACTCGCCGCAGCGCGCCGCCTACGGGCTCTATGCCGAGCAACTGTCCGGCTCGCCGTTCACCGCGCCGCGCGGCAGCAACGAGCGCTCCTGGCTGTACCGCATCCGCCCGTCGGTAAAACACTCCGGACGCTTCGCGAAGGTCGATGCAAGACTGTGGCGCACCGCGCCGTGCCACGAGCAGGACATCAGCATCGAGCAGCTGCGCTGGGACCCGGCGCCGATCCCGAAGGAGGACATGACCTTCCTGCAGGGCGTGCAGACCATGACCACCGCCGGCGACGCCGGCACCCAGGCCGGCATGGCCGCGCATGTCTATCTGATCACCCAGTCGATGGTCGACCAGCACTTCTACAATGCCGACGGCGAGATGATGTTCGTGCCGCAGCAAGGGAGCTTGCGCTTCGTCACGGAGTTTGGCGTGATCGATGCCGAGCCGGCGGAGATCGTTGTGATCCCGCGCGGCGTCAAGTTCCGCGTCGAACTGACCGGTGGCCCGGCGCGCGGCTATCTGTGCGAGAATTATGGCGGCGCTTTCACGCTGCCGGAGCGCGGCCCGATCGGCGCCAATTGTCTCGCCAATGCCCGCGACTTCCTGACGCCGGTGGCTGCCTATGAAGACAAGGACACGCCGACCGAACTCTATGTGAAGTGGGGCGGCGCGCTGTTCATGACCAGGCTGCCGCATTCGCCCATCGACGTGGTGGCGTGGCACGGCAACTATGCGCCGTACAAATACGACCTGCGCACCTTCTCGCCGGTGGGCGCCATCGGCTTCGACCATCCGGATCCGTCGATCTTCACGGTGCTGACTTCGCCGTCGGACACCGCCGGCACCGCCAACATCGACTTCGTGATCTTTCCGGAGCGCTGGATGGTGGCGGAAAACACCTTCCGGCCGCCGTGGTATCACATGAACATCATGTCGGAATTCATGGGCCTGATCTACGGCGTCTATGACGCCAAGCCGCAGGGTTTTGTCCCCGGCGGCATCAGCCTGCACAACATGATGCTGCCGCATGGGCCCGACCGCGAGGCGTTCGATCATGCCAGCAACGGCGAGCTGAAGCCGGTCAAGCTGACCGGCACCATGGCCTTCATGTTCGAGACGCGATATCCGCAGCGGATCACGACGCATGCGGCGAACTCGGCGACGTTGCAGAGCGACTATGCGGATTGCTGGAAGGGGCTGGAGAAAAGGTTCGATCCGAACCAAAGATAGCGGTCAGCGCAAAGGCGCCGCGACCACACCCGGTGTCATCGCCCGGCCGGCGCGCAATTGGCGCCAGGACCGGGCGACCCAGTATTCCGTGCTGTGGATGATGGAGCCGCGCCGCCGCCGTTGACTGGGTCACCCGCTTTCGCGGGTGACGACAGCCGGAGTTGGGGCGACGTATTCTTCACCCCACCGCCTTCAGCGGCAGCCGCGACGTTTCCTTGAGCCGGTCGAGCACGATCGACGAGCGCACATGAGCCACGCTCTGATGCGGCATCAACACGTTGTTGACGATATCGGACAGGCTCTTGAGATCGCGCAGCACCGCCTTCAACAGGTAGTCGGCATCGCCGGTCAGCGAATAGGCCTCCTGGATGGCATCGGTGCGGGTGACCAGGGCGCGGAACTTCTTGGCATTGTCGGGCGAGTGCGTCGCCAGCGTGATGTGAATGAAGGCGATGACGTTGAAGCCGAGCGCCTCGCTCGACAGGTCGGCGTGATAGCCGGCAATCACCTGCGCTTCCTCCAGCCGCATCCGCCGCCGCGAGCATTGCGACGCTGACAGGCCGGCGACATCGGCAAGCTGCTGGTTGGTCAGGCGACCGTCATCCTGCAACGCCGCGAGGATCTTCAGGTCGAAGGCATCCACGGGGATCATGCGTCAAAACCCTCCTTCGTGCACAAAGCGTGCATGACCATGCCATAGTTCCCGCCCCTTTGCATGCACCTTGCGTCGAATACGACCGACACTCCCTGTCAGCAAATCAGTTCAGGGAGATCACCATGGGTCCGTTTCCACACGACGCGCCGCCGGCGACAATCACCGCCGACAACCCGATGGGCACCGACGGTTTCGAGTTCGTCGAATACGCGCATCCGAATCCGGCCGAGCTGCACGCCCTGTTCAAGCTGATGGGCTACGCGCCGGTGGCGAAGCACAAGACCAAGAACATCACGCTGTATCGCCAGGGCCACATCAACTATCTCGTCAACGAGGAGCCAGGCAGCCACGGCTTCGATTTCGTTGCCGCCCATGGTCCGTGCGCGCCATCGATGGCATTCCGCGTGGTCGATGCGCAGAAGGCCTATGAGCGCGCGATCGCGCTCGGCGCGGAGCCGGCCGACGTGCCGTCGGCGCGCAAGACGCTGGACGTTCCGGCCATCAAGGGCATCGGCGGCAGCCTGCTGTATTTCGTCGATCGCTATGGCGCCAAGGGCACGGCCTATGATCTCGAGTTCGACTGGCTGGGCGCAAAGAACCCATGGATCGAGGGCGCCGGCCTGTTCTATCTCGACCACCTCACCCACAACGTCCATCGCGGCCGCATGGATGTATGGACCGGGTTCTACGAAAAACTGTTCAACTTCCGCCAGATCCGCTTCTTCGACATCGAGGGCCGCGCCTCCGGCCTGTTTTCACGGGCTCTGACCAGCCCCGACGGCAAGATCCGGATTCCCATCAACGAGGACGCCGGCGACGCCGGGCAGATCGAGGAATATCTCAACACCTACCGCGGCGAGGGCATCCAGCATATCGCCTGCGGCTCCAGCGACATCTATCGCACCGTGGAGAGGCTGCGGGACGACGGGCTGCCGTTCATGCCGTCGCCGCCGGAAACCTATTTCGAGAAGATTGATGCGCGGCTGCCCAAGCATGGCGAGGACGTGCGCCGGCTGAAGCGCGACGGCATTCTGATCGACGGCGAAGGCGTGGTGGCCGGCGGCGAGACCAAGGTACTGCTGCAGATCTTCTCGGCCAATGCCATCGGGCCGATCTTCTTCGAGTTCATCCAGCGCAAGGGCGACGACGGCTTCGGCGAGGGCAATTTCAAGGCACTGTTCGAATCCATCGAGGAAGACCAGCTCCGCCGCGGCGTGCTGACGCTGAAGGGCGCGGCGTAGGCTTGCGTCTGGTAGCTAGCGCTACCGCGCGCTCGCACTATCATTCGAAACTCATCACTCTCCACGTCATGCCCGGCCTTGTGCCGGGCATCCACGTTATCACGTGACATCGTGGATGGCCGGGACAGGCCCGGCCATGACGCGGACAGGCCGGTGTCAATCTTTGCTATTCCGCCAGCCACTCCTTTACCACTTCCCCCAGCTCCACCGTCACCGGCATCCGCGCCGCCGATGGTGTGCGCGAGAAACGCGGCGCCGGGGCCGGCTGGGTGTGGCCGTCATGCTGGATGAACACTCCGCGCGCGACCATGTGCGGATGCTGCGTCGCCTCCGACATGGTCAGGACCGGCGCGAAGCAGACGTCGGTGCCTTCCATGATGGCGCACCATTCGTCGCGGCTCTTGGTCTTGAACACGTCGGTCAGCCGCTGCTTCAGCGCTACCCATTGCGTCTGGTCCATCTGCGCGTCGAAGCAGATGTCACCGAGCCCGGCGAGCTCGCGCAGTTGCGCGTAGAACTGCGGCTCGATGGAGCCGATGGAGATGAAGTGGCCGCAGCTGCATTCGTAGACGCCGTAGAAGTGGGCGCCGCCGTCGAGCATGTTGCTTTCGCGGCCCTCCTTCCAGCGGCCGGCGGCGGTCATGTCGAAGAACATGGTGATCAGCGATGCCGCGCCGTCGCACATGGCGGCATCCACCACCTGGCCCCGGCCGGATCTGCCGGCCTCGAGCAGTGCGGCCAGCAGGCCCATCACCAGATACAATGAGCCGCCGCCGAAATCGCCGACCAGGTTCAGCGGCGGCACCGGTCGGTCGGCGCCGCCGATGGCGGCCAGCGCGCCGGTGATCGAGATGTAGTTGATGTCGTGGCCGGCGGCCTGCGCCAGCGGGCCGCTCTGGCCCCAGCCGGTCATGCGGCAATAGACCAGTTTCGGGTTGCGGCCGAGCACCACGTCGGGCCCCAGCCCGAGCCGCTCCATCACGCCCGGGCGATAACCCTCGATCAGCGCGTCGGCGCCGTCGAGCAGCGCCAGCACGCCGGCGACTGATGATTTGTCCTTGAGATCGACCGCGACGATTTTTCGCCCGCGCGCGGACGCGCCTTTCGGCGTCTGGCCGGCGCGCACCAGGGTGATCACCTCGGCGCCCATGTCGGCCAGCAGCATGGACGCGAACGGGCCCGGGCCGATGCCGGCGAATTCGACGATGCGGATGCCGGCCAGCGGCCCGGTCGGTCTGGTGGCGGTTTGCGGCTGAACTGAAGCGGTCACGATATCCTGCACCTTGCGTTTCCCGTGCTGCGTCGCTTGGCGCGACGTCATCTGTGCGGGAAACTGTCTATGCTGAGGTGGGGGAGAGCAAGGGGCTTTTGGCCGCGGCAGCGCATGGCCGCATGCGTGGGTTGGTGGATGGATCCGCTGCCTTGCAACGTTCTCCGCTGTCATCGCCCGGTCCTGGCGCGCGATTGCGCGCCCGGCCGGGCGATGACACCCGAGTTTGCAGCTCCGCTGTGCCGGCCTCACCCCGCTTCCGCCACCGCGCGCTGCGCCATCACCTTGATCAGGTTGGCACGGTAGTCCGAGGAGCCGTGGATGTCGGCCATCAGCCCGTCGGCGGAGATGTTGATGCCATCCAGCGCGGAGGCCGACCAGTTGGCTTTCAACGCCGCTTCGATGGCCGGCACCCGCATCACGCCGTTCTGCGAGGCGCCGGTGGCGGCGACGCGGACGTCGCCGGATTTGGTCTGGACCACGAACACGCCGGTCAGCGCGAAACGCGACGCCGGATGGCGCATCTTGGAATAGGCCGCCTTGGCGGGGATCGGGAACGACACCGCGGTGATGATCTCGTTGTCTTCCAGCGCCGTGGAGAACAGGCCCTGGAAGAATTCATCCGCCGGGATCAGCCGCTTGCTGGTCATCACCGTGGCACCGAGCGCCAGCACGGCGGCGGGATAGTCGGCAGCGGGGTCGTTGTTGGCGATGGAGCCGCCGATGGTGCCGCGATGGCGAACCTGGGGATCGCCGAGCACCGAGGTCAGGTGCACGATGGCCGGGATCGCCTTCTTCGCAGCAGCGCTCTGCAGGATGTCGAAGTAGGTCGTGGCCGCCTTGATGATCAGCGCATCGGCGGTGACCTCGATGCCGATCAACTCCTTGATACGGCCGAGGTCGATGACATCAGATGGCGCCGCCAGCCGCTGTTTCATCACCGGGATCAGGGTGTGGCCGCCGGCGAGATATTTGGCGTCGGTGCCCTTGGCGAACAGTGCGGCTGCTTCATCGATGCTGGCGGGGCGGTGATAGGTGGTCTCGTACATGGTCTCGCTCCTACTCAGCAGCCTGTTGGAGTTGGATGGCATGCCAGACCCGGTCGGGGGTCGCCGGCATTTCGAGCTTGTTGTGGCCGATGGCGTCGGTGATGGCGTTGATCACCGCCGCCGAGGAACCGATGGCGCCGGCCTCGCCGCAGCCCTTCACGCCGAGCGGATTGCCCGGGCAAAGCGTGGTGGTGTGCGACAGCTTGAACGACGGCAGGTCGTCGGCGCGCGGCATGGTGTAGTCCATGAACGACGCGGTCACGAGCTGGCCGCTATCGTCATAGACCGCGCCTTCGAGGATCGCCTGGCCGATGCCCTGCGCGAGCCCGCCATGGACCTGGCCCTCGACGATCATCGGGTTGATCAGCCGACCGAAATCATCGGCGGCGACGAAATCGACGAAGTGGGTCTTGCCGGTGCCGGCGTCGACCTCGATTTCGCAGATGTAGCAGCCAGCCGGGAAGGTGAAGTTGGTGGGGTCGTAGAACGCGCCTTCCTTGAGGCCGGGCTCCATGCCGTCAGGCAGGTTGTGCGCCGTGTAGGCGGCGAGCGCCACCATCGGCAGCGCGATCGACTTGTCGGTGCCGGTCACCTTGAACTCGCCGTTCTCGATGACGATGTCTTCGACCGAGGCCTCGAGCTGGTGCGCAGCGATCTTCTTGGCCTTGGCTTCGACCTTCTCCATCGCCTTGAAGATGGCCGACATGCCCACCGCGGCCGAGCGCGAGCCGTAGGTGCCCATGCCGAACTGCACCTTGTCGGTGTCACCGTGGACGATCTGCACCTGGTCGACGGAAATGCCGAGGCGTCCGGCGACGAGCTGGGCGAAGGTGGTCTCGTGGCCCTGGCCGTGGCTGTGCGATCCCGTGAGCACCTCGATGGTGCCGACGGGATTGACCCGCACCTCGGCGGATTCCCACAGGCCGACGCCGGCGCCGAGCGAGCCCACGGCTTTCGACGGTGCGATGCCACACGCCTCGATGTAGCAGGACAGGCCGATGCCGCGCAGCTTGCCTTCGGCCTTCGCCTTGGCCTTGCGGGCCGGGAAGCCGGCATAGTCGATGGCCTTCATGGCGGCATCGAGCGAGGCGCCGAAGTCGCCGACGTCATAGGCCATGATCACCGGGGTCTGGTGCGGGAACTGGGTGATGAAATTCTTGCGCCGCAGTTCCGCGGGATCGAGCTTGAACTGCCGCGCTGCGGTCTCCAGCATCCGCTCCAGCAGGTAGCTCGCCTCCGGCCGGCCGGCGCCGCGATAGGCGTCAACCGGCGTGGTGTTGGTGTAGACGCCCATCACCTCGGCATAAATCGCCGGGATGTTGTACTGGCCGGACAGCAGCGTGGCGTAGAGATAGGTCGGCACCGACGACGAGAACAGCGACATGTAGGCGCCGAAATTGGCGTGGGTCTTGACCCGCAGGCCGAGAATCTTGTGGTCGTTGTCGAACGCCATTTCCGCGTGCGAGATGTGGTCGCGGCCATGGGCGTCGGTGAGGAACGCTTCCGAGCGGTCGCCGGTCCATTTCACCGGGCGGCGCACCTTCTTGGAGGCCCACAGCGCCACCATCTCTTCGGGATAGATGAAGATCTTGGAGCCGAAGCCGCCGCCGACGTCGGGAGCGATCACCCGCAGCTTGTGCTCCGGCGCGATGTTGTAGAATGCCGACAGCACGAGACGTGCGACGTGCGGGTTCTGCGACGTGGTGTGAAGCGTGAAATGTTCCTCGGCATCGTTGTATTCGGCGACAGCCGCGCGCGGCTCCATGGCGTTGGGCACCAGCCGGTTGTTGGTCAGCTCCAGCGACACGACGTGGGCCGCCTTGCCGAAGGCGTCGTTGACCGCCTTCTCGTCGCCGATCGACCAGTCATAGACCACGTTACCCGGTGCTTCCGGATGCAACTGCGGCGCGCCCGGCGCAATCGCCGCCTTGATATGGGCGGCGGCGGGCAGTTCCTCATAGGTGACCACCACAGCTTCCGCGGCGTCCCGGGCCTGGTTCTTGGTCTCGGCGATCACCACCGCCACCGCCTGTCCGGCGAAGCGCACCACCTCCGGCGCCATCGCCGGCCAGGCGCCCATCTTCATCGGCGTGCCGTCCTTGGAATGCACCGCCCAGCCGCAGATCAGGTTGCCGACCTTGTCGTCGACAATCTGCTGCCCGGTCAGGACGTCGACCACGCCCGGCATCGCCTTGGCGGCGGTGGCGTCGATGCCCTTGACCCTGGCGTGGGCATAGGGACTGCGGACAAAGTGCGCATGGGTCAGGCCCAGCACCTTGATATCGTCCACATAGCGGCCACGGCCGGTAATGAAGCGGCGGTCTTCCTTGCGCACAACGCTTGCGCCAATGCCTTCAACGCCCATGATGCTCTCCCTGTCGGACCGCGTCACCCGCGCTGGACTTCACAGCGTCGGGTCGCCGTCGCTTTGTTGGTTCACGTTCGAATTCGCGTGCGGCGGATCACTCCGCCGCCTGAGCCACCTTCATGCGGCCGGCGGCATCGAGCACCGACTTGACGATGTTGTGGTAGCCGGTACAGCGGCAGATGTTGCCTTCCAGCTCGTGGCGGACGGTGTCCTCGTCGAGATTGCCGCCGTAGCGGTTGACGATGTCGATGGACGCCATGATCATGCCCGGCGTGCAATAGCCGCACTGAAGCCCGTGATTGTCGCGGAATGCCGCCTGCATCGGGTGCAGCTCGTCGCCGCGCGAAATACCCTCGATGGTGGTGACGTTGGTGCCATTGGCCTGGCCGACCAGAGTGGTGCAGGACTTGACCGCGCGGCCGTCGATATGGACCACGCATGCGCCGCACTGGCTGGTATCGCAGCCGACATGGGTGCCGGTGAGGCCCAGATGCTCGCGCAGCAGATGCACCAGCAGGGTTCGGTCTTCAACGTCGGCAGAAACAGCCTTGCCGTTGACCGTCAGTTTGACTGTGGACACGTGCAACCTCCCGATACTTTTTAATTGTTCCAATTAGAAGCGCGCGCCGAAAACTTTGCAACCGGGAAATTCGTTGGGGTTGTCATCGGGGCGTCGCGGGGGCGCATCCCCGCGCACCCCGCCTGCAAATTTGTGGCTTTATGTGCCGACGGCGCGATGCTCTATTCGCGCCGCAATAAATCCGGCAGCGCGCGGGCCGACTGAGAACAATATTCCGCGACAGGGAGTTTTTTGGGTGATCGACAAGCAAGTAAAGAGTCTGGGAGACGCGGTGGCGGGTGTGGCGGATGGCGCCACCGTGCTGGTGGCGGGATTTGGCGCGGTCGGCGTGGCCGACGACCTCTTGGAAGCGCTGCACGAGCAGGGCGCCCGCGAGCTGACCCTTGTCGCCAACAATGCCGGCAACGGCGATGTCGGTCTGGCACGGCTGATCAATTCGGGCCGGGTGCGCAAGGTGATCTGCTCCTATCCCCGCTCCGGCGACTACAGCGCCTTCCTCAACGCCTATCGCGACAAGACCCTGGAACTCGAACTTGTGCCGCAGGGCACCATCTCCGAGCGGATGCGCTGCCATGCCGCGGGCCTCGGCGGCTTCTTCTCGCCGGTGTCGGCCGGCACGAAGCTGGCCGACGGCAAGGAGACCCGCGAGATCGACGGCCGGCTGCACGTGTTCGAGAAGCCCCTGAAGGGCGATATCGCGCTGCTGCGCGCCGACAAGGCGGACCGCTGGGGCAATCTCACCTACATCAAGTCGGCGCGGAATTTCAATCCGGTGATGGCCATGGCCGCCGACGTGAGCGTCGTGCAGGTCAATGAAATGGTCGAACTCGGTTCGCTCGATCCCGAAGCGGTGGTGACACCGAGCATTTTCATCGACCGTGTCGTTGTCGTCGGAGCAAGCGTATGACTGTGAACTACAAGCCCCTCACCCGCGAGCAGATGGCCTGGCGCGCCGCGCAGGACCTGCCGGACGGCGCCTTCGTCAATCTCGGCATCGGCATTCCCACGCTGGCGGCGAGCTTCGTGCCCGCAGGCCGCGAAGTCATCTTCCATAGCGAGAACGGCATTTTGGGGCTTGGCCCGAAGCCCGAACCCGGCACCGAAGACGAGAACATGATCGACGCCGGCAAGAACTACACCACGCTGATCACCGGCGGCGTGTTCATGCATCACGCCGATGCCTTCCTGATGATCCGCGGCGGCCATCTCGATATCAGCCTGCTCGGCGCGTTCGAGGTGTCGGAGAAGGGCGACCTCGCCAACTGGACCACCGAGGATCCGTCGTTCCCGCCCGGCGTCGGCGGCGCCATGGATCTGGCGGTCGGCGCCAAGGCGATCCGTGTGATCATGGAGCACACCGACAAGAAGGAAATCCGCGCATCCTCAACCGCTGCACCCTGCCGCTCACCGCGGCGGGCTGCGTCAAGCGCATCTACACCAACCTCGCGGTGATCGACGTCACCGCCCAGGGGCTGTTCGTGGTGGAGATGGTCGACGGCATGACGCTGGAGAAGCTGCAGTCGCTGACCGAGCCGAAGCTGCAACTGTCGGACGGGTTCCAGGCACTGTCACCGCCGGCGGCGATGGCGGCGTAAGGTCAAAGCACAGACGTTCGGCAGGCTCAGTTGCCGTCATCCTCGCCTGAACGCAATTGCGTTCAGGCTGGAGGTGCTCGCCGGCTTCGGCGAGCCTCGAAGGATGCGGCGAAAGCGCTCGCGGCCATCCTTCGAGGCGCGCGCCAAAGCGCGCGCACCTCAGGATGACGGTCCGTGCTTGCAGCTACGCCTGCTTCAGCGCCGCCTCGAGATCTTCGACCAGATCGTCCTTGTGCTCGAGCCCGGTCGAGAAGCGGATAAAGCCTTCGCTGATGCCGAGTTCGGCGCGGGCCTCGATCGGCAGGCGCTGATGGGTCGTGGTCGCCGGATGCGTCACCAGGCTCTTGGAGTCGCCGAGGTTGTTGGAGATCCGCGTCAGCTTCAGTGCGTTGAGCACGCGGAACGCGGCGGCCTTGCCGCCCTTCACCTCGAAGCCGATCAGCGTCGAACCGGCGCGCATCTGCCTCTTGACGAGCGCGGCCTGCGGATGATCGGCGCGACCGGGATAGATCAGCCGCGAGATCTTCGGATGCGCGGCGAGGGCATCGGCGATGGCGCCGGCGCTCTCGGTCTGCTGCTTGACGCGAATCGCCAGGGTCTCCAGTCCCTTCACCAATACCCAGGCATTGAACGGCGAGATCGCCGGGCCGGTCTGGCGCAGGTAGTTGTGGATGTGCTCGCTGATGAAATCCTTGGAGCCGAGGATGATGCCGCCGAGGCAGCGGCCCTGGCCGTCGATGTGTTTGGTCGCGGAATAGACGACGACATCGGCGCCGAGCGTCAGCGGGCTCTGCCAGATCGGCGTCGCGAACACGTTGTCGACGATCAGCCGCGCGCCGCAGGCATGGGCGATCGCGGCGATAGCGGGAATGTCGAGCACGTCCAGGGTCGGGTTGGTCGGGCTTTCCAGGAAACAGCTCTTGGTGTTCGGGCGCATCGCCTTTTGCCAGGCGTCGAGATCGAGGCCGTCGACCAGCGTGAACTCGATGCCGTAGCGCGGCAGCAGCTCTTCCACCACGTAGCGGCAGGAGCCGAACAACTGCTTGGAGGCGACCACGTGGTCGCCGATGCGCAGTGGTGCCAGAATCGCGGCAGTCACCGCGGCCATGCCGGTGGCGGTGGCGCGGCCGGCCTCGGCGCCTTCGAGGTCGATCATCCGGCTCTCGAACATCGAGATGTTCGGATTGGAGAAGCGCGAATAGATGAAGCCGGGCTCCTCGCCCTTGAAGCGCGCTTCGCACTGTTCGGCGCTGTCGTAGACAAAGCCCTGGGTCAGGAACAGCGCTTCGGAGGTCTCGCCGAACTGCGAACGCAGCATGCCGGCATGGACGAGGCGGGTTTCGGGACGGTAATGGGCAGCAGTGGTTTTGGTCTCAGACATGTGATCTCCCGTCGCGGCCCCTTGCGGCAGCCACAAAAAACCGGCCTGGACAGACGTCCAACGGCCGGGATCACACATGCGTCCCCGGCCTGTTTAGCGACTTGTTTAACGTGGCTGCAAGCCGGCCGGCTCAAATCACCACGGGATAAGGTTCCTGATATTCCCGTCGCCCCTTCCCGTCAAGCCGATGGTGGGATAACCGATAAAATTGCATTTTCGCGAGCGTCCCATGCCGCCGTGCGCCAAGGATGAGTCCAGTGCCCTTCACGCTGCCTGCTGATGCCGATGGTATTCTGCCCGATCGCATGATCGCGCAGATGGCCGATGCCGGCCTGATCCTGCCGGCCTATCCCTTCGTGGAGAGCCAGATCCAGCCGGCCAGCCTCGATTTGCGGCTCGGCGACATCGCCTACCGCGTCCGCGCCAGCTTTTTGCCCGGTCCGAATTCGACCGTGGCCGAGCGCATCGACGAACTGAAGCTGCACGAAATAGATCTCTCCGACGGGGCAGTGCTGGAGACCAACTGCGTCTACATCGTGCCCTTGCTGGAAAGCCTGGCGCTGCCGCCGTCGATCTTCGCCGCCGCCAATCCAAAGAGCTCGACCGGCCGGCTCGACGTGTTCACCCGGGTGATCGCCGACGGCACCCGCCGCTTCGACGTGATCGGCGCCGGCTACCACGGTCCGCTCTATGCCGAGATCAGCCCGAAGACGTTTCCAGTCCTGCTGCGCGAAGGCTCGCGGCTGTCACAGGTGCGCTTCCGGGTCGGTGACGCCATCCTCGACAACGAGGCGCTCGAAGATCTGCACGCGCTCGATCCGCTGGTCGACAGCGAGGATGCCGATCTCAACAACGGCGTGGCGCTGTCGGTGGATCTGTCCGGCGAAAACGAAAGCGGTTTCGTGGGCTACCGCGCCAAGCGCCACACCGGCGTGGTCGATATCGACCGCCGTGGCGGTTATGCGGTGAACGAGTTCTGGGAGCCGATCGCGGCCCGCCGCGACGGCACGCTGATCCTCGACCCCGGCGAATTCTACATCCTCGCCTCGAAGGAGGAGGTGCAGGTGCCGCCGGATTACGCCGCCGAGATGGTGCCGTTCGACCCATTGGTCGGCGAATTCCGCGTGCATTATGCCGGCTTCTTCGATCCCGGCTTCGGCCATGACGGCGCCGGCGGGCGCGGCTCGCGCGCCGTGCTGGAAGTGCGCTCGCGCGAGGTGCCGTTCATTCTCGAACACGGCCAGATCGTCGGCCGCCTGGTCTACGAAAAAATGCTGTCGCGCCCCGACGCCCTCTACGGCCAGCGCATCGGCTCCAACTACCAGGGCCAGAGCTTGAAGCTCAGCAAGCACTTCAAGGTGTAGCGGGCGGCGCGGTCGCTGCGAACCGACCCGTAGTTCGCCCGCATAGGGCGTAAGCTTGCCCGTAAGCGGATGCATCGTAAGCCGCACCTGCGATCAGCGCCTTCGATTATTGATCGTTGTAAGGTGGGTCGTCAATCTCATTCCCGCGCAGGATTCTCGAGTTCTCACGGAGACATCATCCTTGGGGCGTCTGCCATGTCGTTCGCTCTCAAGCGGTCTTGATTTTGTCGATTGCAGACATTACAGATATTACACTTATTTCAGATAGGAGCCGGCCATGGCCGATCCGGTGACGCTCAAGGTCCGCGACCTCGACCGCGAACAAGCCAGGGAGGGGGCGAGCCTCCTCGGACGCGCTTCCGCGCTCGAGCACGGTGGGCTGTTTCTGACGAAAGCCGACGGAGAGAAGGTGTGGGCGGAGATGCCCCGCTCGGTCCTCGTCGCGGTGCAGTGCATGCTGGCGACTATGGCCGAGTCCGGCGAAGCATTGCTATTCAGGCCTCATGACGAGGTCTCGCCCGAGAAGGCTGCGGAAATGCTCGGGATCTCTAGGCCGCTCGTCTACCAGCGCATGGACGCCGGAAAGCTTGCATTCAGGCAGGTCGGGACCCACCGGCGCATCCGCGCAAGCGACATCGCCGAACTCAGAAATTCCGAAGATAGGCGGCGCTCACTGGCAGCGAAATTGTCCGCCGACACGGAAGACCTCGAAGAGAATTATGCGCCCGGCAACAGCGCTCCTTGACGCGAACGTCCTGTTCTCGGGCCACCTGCGCAACTTACTGCTGCAGTTGGCCGCAAACGACGTCTTCGTGGTGAAGTGGAGCCCACGCATCGAAGACGAGTGGCTCAGAAACATGCCGGCGGAGACCCGCGAGCGCATCGTCACCGGCACCGTTCCGATCATCAGGGAGCTGTTCCCCGACGCGTACGTCAACGACTTCGATCCCGAACGCTCAATCGGCCGGACGGATCCAAAGGACCGCCATGTAGCCTCTGCCGCCGTAGCCGTGGCGCCCAGCGTGCTGGTCACGTTCAATCTCAAGGACTTCGACGTCGCCGCACTGGAGGTTCTCGGCGTCAGAGTGCTATCGCCAGATCAATTCCTCAGCGAGGTTTTCGAAAGCGGCCCTGCAATCGTCGATGCTGCCACCCGGGAGGCTGCAGCCAACCTCTCGCGCAGCTTCCCTACATGGGACGAATATCTGACCGACTTGGCCGGCCGGCATGGATTGAAGAATTTCGTCGATTGCCTGCGGTCGTGGACGTCTGAAGATATCGAACAGCCTTCCAAACCCAGCATCCCTACCGTGAAGTAACGACCGCAGTTAGATCGTTCTGATCACGCGCTGGCCGACAATGGATCGCAGGCGTGTTGTTCCTCTCGGGAACCTGCACGCCCGGCCGGTGTTGTTGATGTTCGCCATTCGAACATCTGGAGACACCTTGAACCGACGACAACTTCTCGGGGCCTCGGCCGCGCTCCCATTGCTGACGATATTGCCGCGCAGCGTTGGCGCCGCTGTTGCGGCGTCGCCGTTCGACGCGTCCGTTGTACGGACGCTGGCGCGCGATGCTGCCACCAAGCCCTACAAGGCGCCGGACAACAAGCTGCCGGATTCGTTGAAGGATCTGAACTACGACCAGTATCGCGCGCTGCGCTTCAATCCGGAGAAGGCGTTGTGGCACGGCGAGAAGCTACCGTTCGAGGTGCAGTTCTTTCACCGCGGCTCGTTCTACACCAACCGCGTCGACATCTACGAAGTGGCCAACGGGCAGGCGACCCAGGTTCCCTATCAGCCGGAGAACTTTTCCTTCGGCACCACGCCGCCACCGCCGCCCGGCACCGATCTCGGCTTCGGCGGCTTCCGGCTGCATGCGCCGATCAACAAGCCGGATTATTATGATGAGGTCTGCGTCTTTCTCGGCGCCAGCTATTTTCGCGCGGTCGCCAAGGGCCAGGTCTACGGCCTGTCGGCGCGCGGCCTGTCGATCAACACCGGCGAGGCGGCCGGCGAAGAGTTTCCCTCGTTCAAGGCGTTCTGGATCGAGAAGCCGGCAGCCAATGCCAACTCCATTGTGGTGCATGCACTGCTCGACAGTGAAAGCGCCGCCGCTGCCTATCGCTTCACGATCAGGCCCGGCGAGACCACGATCTTCGATGTGGAAATGGCGATCTATCCGCGCGTCGAACTGAAGACGGCCGGCCTTGCCCCGATCACCAGCATGTTCTTCTTCGGCCCGAACGACCGCATGGAGGTCGACGACTTCCGTCCCGCCGTGCACGATTCCGACGGGCTGGCGATCTACAACGGGCGTGGCGAACAGCTGTGGCGGCCGCTCAGCAATCCGCGAGATCTGCAGATCAGTTCGTTCGGCGATCTCAACCCGCGCGGCTTCGGGCTGATGCAGCGGCAGAAGAATTTTCTCGACTATCAGGATCTCGAATCCAGCTTCGAACGACGCCCCAGCCTCTGGGTCGAGCCGATCGGCGACTGGGGCGAGGGCGCGGTGCAGCTGCTCGAAATCCCTACCAAGGAAGAGATCCACGACAACATCGGCAGCTTCTGGCGGCCGAAGAACCCGCTGGCGGCCAATGGCGAGCACACCTACACCTACCGCCTGCATTGGGGTCCGGACAATCCGAAGCCCTCGGCGCTGGCGATCTTTTCCCGCAGCGGCATCGGTGCACGCGGCGACAATACGAAACTGTTCGTGCTCGACCTGATCGGCGACGGGCTGAAATCGATCGATCCCGGCAGGATCAAGGGCGTGGTCACCGCCGAAAAGGCCGAGATTCGCAACATCGTCACGCAGCCGAATCCGCAGAGCGGCGGCTGGCGCCTGAGCTTCGAAATGCCGATCAAGGGCAAGGAGCCGGTGGAACTGCGCGCGTCGCTGATGCAGGACGATCAGGCGATCTCCGAAGTTTGGATCTATCGATGGACACCATGAGCGCGGAGAGCCCGATGACTCGCGCAGCTCCACCGATCGCGTCCGCGTCGCCCACCGGCGCGGGCGACGCATTTCTGCCGCCGGACATGCCGCTGGCGATGGCGCCGCAGGCGCTGGCGGAGCCGACTGCGACGCAGCGGCGTGCCCAGTTCAAGCCGATGCCGACCGTTCTGCGGCGCGCCTATATCCTGACCGGCACCGCGGCGATGACCGCGGCCGGCGGTTACGAAATGTACGAGGTTCTGCAGGTCGGCGGGGTCACCATCCTCGAAGGCATGGTGCTCGGCCTGTTCGTGATGCTGTTCGCCTGGGTGGCCTTCTCGTTCATGTCAGCATTGGCGGGCTTTGCCATGCTGCTGGTGCGCAAGCGCGATCCGCTGGCCATCGAGCCGAACGCGCCGCTGCCGGCGATCACCAGCCGCAATGCCATGCTGCTGCCGACCTATAACGAGGATCCCTACCGCATCATGGCGCGGCTGCGCGCGATCTGGGAATCCGCCGATGAAACCGGCCAAGGCGCGCAGTTCGACTGGTTCGTGCTCAGCGACACCACCGATCCCGCGATCTGGGTGGCCGAGGAGAAGGCACTGCTGCAGCTGCGCCGCGAGGCCGGCGCCGAGCGCATCTTCTATCGCCATCGGCCGCGCAACATTGCGCGCAAGTCCGGCAATATCGAGGACTGGGTCAAACGCTTCGGCGCCGGCTACGAACACATGATCATCCTCGACGCCGACAGCCTGATGACCGGCGACACCATCGTGCGCCTGGTCGCCGGCATGGAGGCGCATCCCGGCGTCGGCCTGATCCAGACCCTGCCCATCGTGGTCAATGCGCGCTCGCTGTTCGCGCGGATGCAGCAGTTCGCCGGCCGGCTGTACGGTCCGGTGATCGCGTCGGGCATCGCGTGGTGGCACGGCTCCGAAGGCAACTACTGGGGCCACAACGCCATCATCCGCGTCCGCGCCTTTGCCGGCGATGCCGGGCTGCCGGAATTGTCCGGGCGAAAACCGTTCGGCGGTCACATCCTCAGCCACGATTTCATCGAGGCTGCCCTGATGCGGCGCGCCGGCTGGGCGATCCACATGGCGCCGAAGCTCGGCGGCAGTTTCGAGGAATGCCCGCCGTCGCTGCTCGACTTTGCCGCGCGCGATCGTCGCTGGTGCCAGGGCAATCTGCAGCATCTCGCAGTGCTGCCGGCGCGCCGGCTGCACTGGGTGTCGCGGCTGCATCTGATGACCGGGATCGGCTCCTATCTGACAGCGCCTTTGTGGTTCCTGTTTTTGGTGCTCGGCATCCTGATCTCGTTGCAGGCGCAGTTCGTGCGGCCGGAATATTTCCCGAAGGGGTTTTCGCTGTTTCCGCAATGGCCGGCGCAGGATCCGGTCCGCGCCGCCTGGGTGTTCGCCGGCACCATGGGCCTCTTGATCGTGCCAAAACTGCTCGCCTACGTCCTGCTGCTGACGCAAGGCGAGAACCGCAGGCGCTTCGGCGGCGGCTTTCTGGTGTTGTTCGGCATTGTCTTTGAGACGCTGCTGTCCGGGTTGATCGCGCCGGTGATGATGATCTTCCAGTCGTCGGCGGTCGGCGAGATTCTGCTCGGCCGCGACGCCGGCTGGCAGGTGCAGCGCCGTGACGACGGCGGCGTGCCGCTACGCGAGGTCATCAGCAAATATGCGGTGCCGACCTTGTTCGGGGTGCTGATGGCGATCAGCGCCTATGCGGTGTCGCTGCCGCTGTTTCTGTGGATGACGCCGGTGATCGTCGGCCTGCTGCTGTCGGTGCCGGTGGCGATGCTGTCGTCGCGCCTGCTGCAAGCCGGCCAGCGCGCTGGCCTGTTCGGCACGCCGGAGCAGAACGCGCCGCCCCAGGTGCTGGTGCGCGCCAACGAACTGGCGCTGGCGGCGCCGGCCTACGGCACCAGCCCGCTGCACGAGCTGCGCGGCGATCCCGAGCTGCGCGAGGCGCATCTGCGGACGCTGGCCGATCAGCCACGCAACCGCGGCCAGATCGATTCCCATCTCGCCATTGCGCGCGCCAAGATCGACGATGCCGAGGATTTCGAGGAAGCCGTCGGCTATCTCAGCGCGCGCGAAACCTTTGCGGCGTTGAACAGCCGCACCGCGCTACAGCATCTGGCTGATTTGCCGGACAAGGCTCCCTGCGCCTTGCCGCATCTCGCGAGGGTTTCACAGCAAGAATGACAGCGCCGTTTCGCAGCGGTCTTCGACCTTGACGGTGAGCAACTCGTCGGCGCGGGTGCGGCCCATATTGATCGCGGCGATGGGCAGGCCGGCGCGGGCCGCCGCCTGCACGAAGCGAAAGCCGGAATAGACCATCAGCGAGGAGCCGACGATCAGCATGCCGTCAGCCTTGTCGAGATGCTCCAGGGCGGTATCGACGCGGTCGCGCGGCACGGTTTCGCCGAAGAACACCACGTCGGGCTTGAGAATGCCGCCGCAGTCGGCGCAGGCCGGCACTTCGAAAGAGGAAAAATCATCGCTTTCGAGGTCGGCGTCACCGTCCGGCGCATCGCGCGCGTCGAGGGCGAGCCAGTGCGGGTTCAATCGCCCCATCTCGTCCTGCAATGCGCGGCGCGTAATGCGCCGCTCGCAGCCCATGCAGCGCACCAGGTCGAGCCGGCCATGCAGGTCGATTACCCCCGCGCTGCCGGCGCCCTGGTGCAGGCGGTCGACATTCTGCGTCAGCAGGATCTCGCATTTGCCGATTTCTTCCAGCCGAACCAGCGCGCGGTGCGCGTCGTTGGGCTGCGCGCTGCCAAATCGCCGCCAGCCGATCAGGCTGCGCGCCCAGTAGCGGCGGCGCGTTGCGTCGTCGCCCATGAAGGCCTGGAAGGTCACCGGCGGCGTGCGTTTCCAGTTGCCCGCGGCATCGCGATAATCGGGGATGCCCGACTGCGTGCTGCAGCCCGCGCCGGTCAGGACGAAGAGGCGCCGATGCCCGTTGACGAAGTCCCGAAGGACGCTCGAATCCATCATGGAAAAACCATAGCGCCGGCCGGCCGAACTTGCCAAGCGCGTCCCTCCTTGAGGGCGCCCTAGGCAGGCCCGGCTTGGGGTAGGGCGTCTATGTGGGCATTTTCGGTTGAATTGAACCGGAACCGGTTTGGCGCGTTATGTGTGTCCAACCAAACAAGGAATTCGACATGGCCGGCACTGCAGGCATCAAAGAGCACATGGAAGTCATCGGCGCTGACGGCGTTCACGTCGGCACGGTCGATCATTTCGAAGGCGGACGCATCAAGCTGACCAAGAAGGACAGCGGCGAGGGCCATCACAAGGGCCACCACCATTTCATCGACGGCAGCCTGGTTGCGGAAGTCGAAGGCGACAAGGTGCGGCTGTCCGCCAATGCGGACGTGGCCGTGACCATGGAACAAGAGAAGTAAGTCGTCGCTGCATTTGCAAACCAACAGCGGGCCGCTCGGTCCGCTGTTTTATTGGCCCTCGCCGCCCCGCCATAGCGCCCCGAGGCCCTCGCGGTAGGTCGGGTAGGCCAGCGCGACGCCAAGATCCTGCTTCAGCCGTGCATTGGTGCAGCGATTGCTGGTGGCATAGAAGCTGCGCGCCATCGCACTCATCTCCGCATCTTCAAAAGCAACTTCTGGCGGCGGCGCGATGCCCATCAGCGTCGCGGCATAAGTAATGACCTCCTGCGGCGGCGCGGGCTCGTCGTCGCACACGTTCCAGATCCCCGCCTTCGGATGCGCGAACGCCGCCGCGACCGCGGCGGCGATGTCATCGACATGGATGCGGTTGAACACCTGGCCGGGCTTGACGACTCGCCGTGCCGTGCCCGCCCCGAGATTGATGAGCGCATTGCGACCGGGACCGTAGATGCCGGCCAGCCGCAGCATTGTCGCCCGCTCGCCAGCAGTGGCGCGCCACTGCGCCTCGGCGTCGATCCGCATCCGGCGGCGGCCATCGCCGGACAGTGCCGCGGTCTCGTCGATCCAGCCGCCGCCATGGTCGGCATAGACACCGATGGTCGACAGATAGACGATGCGGCGAATCCGGCTGGCCGCGATCTGCGAGCCAAACGCGGCGAGCACCGGGTCACCGTTGGGGCCGGGCGGCACCGAGACCAGCAGCAAGTCGGCCTCGGCGATGCGGGCTGCGAGCGCCGGATCGGAGCCGTCGCCGCCGAACAGTAGCAGTTCGAGATTGGCGCCTTGCCTGGCTTGCTGCTTTCCGCGCTGCGAACGGTGGCGGTGATATGGGAAAAGTCGCCGGCATGGCGATCGATGAAGCGCTGTGCGCTGTAGCCGAGCCCGAACACCAAGAGACGCACGTCAACTCCTCATGGCCGGTGCGCCCCGGGCGATCGCGGAGGACGTCATTTGTCGGAACTATCCAACCGGAACTCGCGTTCGGTCACGTCCAGCCAGCTATAGGGAGATACGTCCGGGAAGTTCTCGACCGGGATGTCGGTCTCGCCGGAAGCTTTGTCGCGTCCGTAGTCGTAACCGGATTGCTGAGCCGCGGCGAGCCTCGCTTTCAGTGATGGATTTTTGCGCATCAGCGTCGCAATTCGCTTGCGCTGCTCCCGGATCGTCGCCTCCCAGCTGCGCGAGCGACGCTCCGGCTGGTAATCCCATTTGAGCATGTGCATGAACAGGATCGTGAGGGCGCTCTCCAGCCGTTCGTAGATTTCGTTGCCCACGTCGTCGATCTCCTCGGCGATGTGATCGAGGTCGAGCTCGTCAAGTTTGCGGGCGCGGAGCAGCTCCGCCTGCCGATTGGCCCATGCGTAGAGGTCGTCTTCGTAAAGCGAAGACTGGTCTTGCGCGACGACGGAAGGTGAGGTTGGCATCGTGCATCTCGGTTTCGCTTAACCTGAACGGCCGCCACGAACCGCGCCGGCCGCTTTAACAGTACCACAGAAACAGAACTTCAGAACCCGTCTGCTCTGCGCGCTTCGCCTACAGCAGCTTGGCGCCAAAATTCCGACGCTCGTCCATCTCCGCGACCATCCGGCCGCTCGGCGTGGCCGCCGGGCCGCCGTCGCGCAGCATCAGGCGGCCGTCGCCGGGCGTGCCGTGGAAAGCGTCGCCATCGACCAGCACGCGGCCGCGCAACAGCACCGTGTCAGGCCAGCCGGTGAGCTCGCGGCCGGCGAACGGGGTGAAGCCGGCGAGGTCATGCATCATGGCATCGGTGAGCGTGACTTTTTTGCCGGATCCCAGATGGCGATGTCGGCATCCTTGCCGATGGCGATCGAGCCCTTCTTTTCCAGATTGTAGATCTGCGCCGGTGCGGTCGAGGTCAGCTCGACGAACTTTTTCAGGCCGAGGCGTCCCTTCGATATCATGGCGTCGAACAGCAGCGGCAACCGCACCTCCAAGCCGGGCAATCCGTTGGCGACCTGCTTGAAATTCGGGTTCGGCCCAGCGCGCAGCTTGCCGGTGTCGTCCATGCGATACGGCGCGTGGTCGGACGAGATCAGCTGCAGGTCGCCGAGATCGAGCGCGCGCCACAGCGCCTCCTGATCGTCCGTGGTGCGGGCCGGCGGGCTGCACATCCACTTGGCGCCTTCGACGCCGGGCTTGTCGAGGTCGTCGGCGGTGAGGAACAGGTATTGCGGACAGGTCTCGGCGAATATCTTGACGCTGCGGCCGCGGGCTTCGCGGATCACTGCGGCGCCCTCGCGGGTCGAGACATGGAAGATCATCACCGGCTGGTCGAGCAGTTCGCTGAAGGCGATCAGCCGGGTGAAGGCTTCGGATTCCGAGACGCGGGCGTGGCTGACGCCATGATATTTCGGAGCCGTATAGCCCTTGTCGAGCAGGCGCTTGACCATCCACGAGATGACGCCGTGGTTTTCCGCGTGGACGCAGACCAGCGCCTTGGCTTCGCGGGCGGCGGCGAGGATGTCCAGCAGCTTCTCGTCGTCGACCCGCAGCCGGTCATAGGTCATGAAGATCTTGATCGAGGAGAACCCCTCGGCAACCAGCGCCGGAATGTCCTGCGTGATCACCTTGTCGGTGACGTCCGAGACGATCAGGTGGAAGCCGTAGTCGATCATGGCGCCGCGCTTCGCGAGCGCCTTGTAGTCGTTCACCACGGTGATGGCGTCCATGCCGACATGCTGGGCGGCGAAGGAGATCACGCTGGTGGTGCCGCCGAATGCCGCCGATCTGGTGGCGCTTTCGAACGTGTCGGCGTTCATGATGCCCGCTGCGGACAATTGCTCGATATGGGCATGGGCGTCGACGCCGCCGGGAAGCACCAGCTTACCTGTTGCGTCGATCTCGGTCTTGCCGCCGGCGAGGCCCTTGCCGATTGCCACGATGGTTTCCCCGACAATGCCGACATCGGCCGCAAACACGTCGCTGGAGGTGCCGACGGTGCCACCGCGGATAACCAGATCGTAGACCGGAACGGACAAGGTGAACTCCTTCGATTCAAGCTTTGATGCAGCGCACTTTCCGGCAATAATGCCGCCGTGACAAGGAGATGGATATGCGCCGCAAGAAGATCCTCGTGATCAATCCGAATTCCAACGACAATGTGACGCGGCATCTGGCGGCGGCGTTGCAACCGCTGGTCTTTGCGGACGGTCCGGAGATCGACTGCGTGACGCTGGCCGAAGGGCCCTTCGGCGTCGAGAGCCAGGCCGACGTGGACAGCGTTTCGATGCCGCTGCGTGCGCTGGTGGCGGCGGACAACTCCGCGGACGCCTATGTGATCGCCTGCTATTCCGATCCCGGCCTGCAGGTCTGCCGCGAGGCGACGTCGCGGCCGGTATTCGGCATCGCCGAATCCGGCGTGCTGACCGCGCTGGCGCGCGGCGACCGCTTCGGCATCATCGCGGTGGCACAGCGCTCGATTCCCCGCCACATGCGCTACCTGCGCCAGATGAGTCTCACCGACCGCTGCGTCGGCGAGCGCCCGCTCAACATGACCGTGGCCGAAACCGCATCCGGCAGCGACACGCTGGAGCGCATGATCAAGGTCGGCCGCGAACTGAAGGATATCGACGGCGCCAATTCGATCGTGATGGGCTGCGCCGGCATGGCGCGGCATCGCGCGGCGCTGGAAGAGGCCATCGGCATTCCGGTGATCGATCCGACCCAGGCCGCGGTCAGCATGGCGCTCGGTGTGGTGATGTTTCAGTAGGCTCTTGTTGCCCTCTCCCCGCCCGGCGAAGCGAAGCTTCGCTAGGCGGGAGAGGTAAGTGAAGGTCACTCCGGCGGCAGGATCACGCCGGTCTGCGATGTGATGCGGCCGTAGTGCTCGATGCGGCGGTGGCGTGCGAAGTCGAAGATGGTTTTCTTGCCGAACTGCGTGGCATCGAGGTCGCAGGCGCACACCAGCAGCTCGTCGCCCTCGGTCTTGGCCTCGGCCATGATCTCGCCGTCCGGATTGACGATGAGGCTGCCGCCGATCAGCGGGAAGCCGTCCTCATTGCCGGCCTTGGCCACCGCGACCACGAAGGTCGAGTTTTGGTAGGCGCCGGCCTGCACTGACAGACGGTTGTGAAACAGCCGCTGCTCCGGACCTTCTGCCGCCTTCTGCGAGTTCACCGACGGGGTGTTGTAGCCGAGCACGATCATCTCGACGCCCTGCAGGCCCATCACGCGGTAGGATTCCGGCCAGCGGCGATCGTTGCAGATCATCATGCCGAAGATGCCGCCGAGCGCGCGGAACACCGGAAAGCCGAGGTCGCCCGGTTCGAAATAGCGTTTTTCCAGATGCTGATGGGTGCGCTCGGTGTCGAACTCGACATGGCCGGGCAGATGCACCTTGCGGTACTTGCCGACGATCTTGCCGGTGCGGTCGGTGAGGATCTGGGTGTTGTAGTGGTGACCATCTTCCGTCAATTCAGCGTAGCCGATCGACAGCGCGATATTGGCTTTGGCCGCGGCATCGAACAGCGGCTGCACCGCCGCGTTGGGCATCTCCGACTCGAACCAGCTGTCCACCTCGTTCGGGTCGGTCATGTAGTAGCGCGGAAAGAACGTGGTCAGCGCCAGTTCGGGATAGACGACGAGGTCGGCACCCTTCGCCTTGGCTTCGGCCAGCAGCGCGAGCATCCGTTTCACCACGGCCTCGCGGCTTTCGGCTTTCTGGATCGGTCCCATCTGGGCGGCGGCGGCGTTCAGGATGCGCATGGAGAAGGATCCATTTCGAGTGGTGACGCGAACAGCGGCGCCGGCCGGTGCCGACGCCGTTGTCCAATCGAAACGCTTTCGCCAAAATCACCGGGCCGCGCAAGGTCGAATGATAGGCCGGTTGATCCGCGGCTTGCCTGTTTTGTCGTCAATCGCCGTGGGTCGGCCACGGTATGCGGCGGATCATTTCCCGGCTTCGAGCGAAGCAGCCTTGGGTCCGGCGGGGGTCACGCGCCACACCGTATTGCCGACGTCGTCGGCCACCAGCAGCGCGCCGTGCCGGTCGATCCTGACGCCGACCGGGCGGCCCTGCGCCTCGCCCTTGTCGTCGAGGAAGCCGGTGAGCACATCCTGCGGCTTGCCCGAGGGCTTGCCGCCCTCGAACGGCACGAAGATGACCTTGTAGCCGCTGCGCGGCTTGCGATTCCACGAGCCGTGCTGTCCGACGAAGGCGCCGCCCTTCATGCTGTCGGGGAACAGGTCTCCGGTGTTGAAGGTGAGGCCCAGCGAGGCGGTATGCGCGCCCAGTGCGTAATCCGGCACGATGGCCTTGGCCACCAGATCCGGCCGCTGCGGGCTGACGCGGACGTCGACGTGCTGGCCGTAATAGCTGTAGGGCCAGCCGTAGAAGCCGCCGTCCCGTACCGAGGTCATGTAGTCCGGAACCAGGTCGCTGCCGATCTCGTCGCGCTCGTTGACCGTGACCCACAGCGCGCCGCTCTGCGGCTGCCACGATGGGCCGTTGGGATTGCGTAGGCCGGAGGCGAACACGCGGGAGGCGCCGCTGGCGCGGTCGATCTCGAGGATGCCGGCGCGGTCCTTCTCGGCCTCAATGCCATTCTCGCCGACATTGCTGTTGGAGCCGATGGTGGCATAGAGCTTGGTGCCGTCCGGGCTGGCGGTGAGGTCCTTGGTCCAGTGATGGTTGATCGGCCCGCCCGGCAGATCGGCGACCTTCACCGGCGCCGCGGTGATCCTGGTGTCGCCGTCCCGGTAGGGGAATTTCACCACCGCATCGGCATTGGCGACATAGAACTCGCTGCCGACCAGCGCCATGCCGAACGGCGAATGCAGACCTTCGAGGAACGCCGTTTTGGTCTCGGCCACGCCGTCGCCGTCGGCGTCGCGCAACAGGCTGATGCGGTTGGCGCTGGGCACGCCAGCGCCGGCCCGCTTCATCACCAGGCCCATCACCCAGCCCTTGATGCCCTTGCCGTCTTCCGGCTTGGGCGGCGCATTGGTCTCGGCCACCAGCACGTCGCCGTTCGGCAGGACATAGAGCGTGCGCGGATGGTCCAGTCCCCTGGCAAAGGCGTTCACGGCCATGCCGCTGGCCGCGGTTGGCCTGGCGCCGTCCGGCCAGCCCTTGGCGGTGGCGATGTTGACGGTGGGAATCAGCGACTTCACCGGTTCGACCAGCTTCGGGCTGGCGCCAAAATCCTCGCCGGAGACGTGAGTCGCCTGTTCGTTGCAGGCAGCCAGCGGCAGCGCCAAAGCTACGAGACATGCGGACAGCAGAAACTTGTTGTGCATGGAAGACCCTCTGATTGCAGAAGGCAAATGCCGCAATGCAGTAAACGTTCAGATCGACCGCATGAATTTCGTGTGAAGCCGTTATCGTCGTTACCGGGTGCTCGTAGCTGACGCTGCTCGCGCCCGGGAATGAGGGTGATGACGGCCGCGCATCCCCCATGCGTGCTGCGGACATGGCAATGCGCGGAATCGGTGCTAGGGAGAATGGACGATTCCGGCGCGAACGACCGGGACGCCGGGAAAACGCATGTCCGAGGTCACGGTCGCCGAACTACCATTGGTCGATGGCGAGCGAGACGCGCTGCCTCGGCTGACGGCGCCGGCCAGAAATCCGCTGCTCGACCATCCCATCCTGTCGACCTTGTTGTGGCTGTCCTGGCCCAACGTGGTGGCGCTGAGCGCCGGCACCCTGATCGTCATCGCCGAGACCTCCTATATCGGCCGGCTCGGCACCGAATCGCTGGCGGCGATGGCGCTGGTGTTTCCCTTCGTGATGCTGACCATGACCATGTCCGGCGGCGCCATGGGTGGCGGCGTATCGTCGGCGATCGCGCGTGCGCTCGGCGCCGGCGACCACGAGCGTGCATCCGCACTGGCGTTGCATGCGCTGCTGATCGGCCTCTGCTTCGGCCTGACCTTCACGGTGGGCATGCTGGTGTTCGGCCCGACGCTGCTGGAAGCGCTGGGCGGCCGCGGCAGCGTATTGGCGCAGGCCATCGGCTACATCCAGATCTTCTTCGGCGGCGGCATCATCCCGTGGCTGATGAATACGTTTGCCGCCATCCTGCGCGGCACCGGCAACATGAAGCTGCCGTCGGCGATCGTGCTGAATTCCGCGGTGTGCCAGATCATTCTGGGCGGCGTGCTTGGCCTCGGCCTCGGCCCGGTGCCGTCGTTCGGCATGCGCGGCGTCGCCGCGGGCTCGCTGATCGCCTACACCATCGGCGCGGCGATCATGGGCTGGTACGTGTTTTCCGGCCGCGCGCGGGTCCGACCGGTGCTGCGCGGGCTCAAGATCCGGCGCGGCATGTTCTTCGACATTCTCAAGGTCGGCGCCATCGCCTGCTTCTCGCCGCTGCAGAACGTGCTGAGCCTGACCATCTTCACGCACATGCTGGCGCGGTTTGGCACCGAGGTGCTGGCCGGCTATGGCATCGGCGCACGGCTGGAATTCCTGCTCGTCACGCTCGCTTTCGCGGTCGGCGTGGCGTCGGTGCCCATGGTCGGCATGGCGATCGGCGCGGGCAGGGTCAAGCGGGCGCGCCGGATCGCCTGGACCGCCGGCTGGGTGTCGTTCGCCGTGGTCGGCCTGCTCGGTACGCTGGTTGCCGTCTATCCGGACCTGTGGGTCAGCATCTTCACGCAAGATCCCGGCGTACGCGCCGCCAGCCGGCAATATCTCGCCACGGGGGCGCCGATGTACGCCTTTCTCGGCCTCGCCACCGCGATGTATTTCTCGTCGCAGGGCGCGGCCCGGGTGCTGGGCCCGGTGCTGGCACAGACCGCGCGGCTGGTCTTCATCTGTGTTGGCGGCGGGTGGCTGCTGTCGATCGAGGCCACCAGCCAGAGCTTCTTCTGGCTCGCGGCGGCGTCGATGGTGCTGCTCGGCGTGCTGTCGGCGCTCAGCGTGCTGCTCACGCGCTGGGGACCGAAATCCGGCGCGGTCCCCGAGGTGCGGCCGGCGCTGTCGTGACGGCGCGTCACGCGCTTCGCCTGGCGATAAACTCGACATCGAGCCGCCAGTTCGCGCCATCATCGGGCGATGTCTCGCCGCGCCAGCGAAACCGATCCGGTGTGATCTGCGAAAAACTCCAGCGGATGGCCTGACCGGCGGCGTTGCGGCCGAGCTGCACGATATCGTCGCCGTCGCGGCGACCGGTCATGGTGCAGAAATTCTGCGTCACCGGATCGCTCCACTGGATCTGCCAGGCATCGATGGCAGGATCGTAGATCCGCAGCGTGCTGCCATACGAGTTCCTGTTGGCCACGGCGTCGCCGTGGCGCGCGCCGCGCGGCGGCACGATCCAGACGTCCTGGATGGCGCGGCCCTCGAGCACCCAGCCGAAGTGCCACTCGCCCTTCAGCGTCAGTGGCGGCGCATGCGCCGGGAAGCGGGTGACGTCGAGCTCCCAGGCGCCGATCAGCCAGCCGTACAGGTCCATCTTGCCGCGGCGATCGAGGGCGGGGCCGTCGGCGGAGAGCGCGGCGAGAAACGATGCCGTCATGCCGTGCGCCTTTCGAAGTTGGCCTGCATCGCCAGCGCGCCGAGATCCATCTGCGCGTCCATGT
Source organism: Rhodopseudomonas sp. P2A-2r (assembly GCF_026015985.1). Classification (GTDB taxonomy): domain Bacteria; phylum Pseudomonadota; class Alphaproteobacteria; order Rhizobiales; family Xanthobacteraceae; genus Tardiphaga. The sequence continues at coordinate 941,555 of NZ_CP110389.1, forward strand.
AGGGCGCAATCTCGTGCGGCAGCACGTCGACGGTCCAGATCACGCGGCTGCGTGTCGCACCGTCGGCCAGCACCTGTACCGAGGCATTGTGCTGGGTGACGCGCTCGCTGACGATCGCATAGGCCAGCCGCATGCGGGCCGGGTCGCAGTCGACCAGGATTTCGCGCGCGACGGCGCCATTGGCGAAAGTCACGATACGGGCGTCCCCCTCGCGTTGCGTATCGGTGACGAAGCCCGGCACCAGCCGGGTATGCAGCGCGCCGAAGTCGGCGATCGCCGCCCACACCACGTCGGCGGGGGCCGCGATCGAAATGTCCTTGTGAATGGAAGCCATGCTGTCTGTCCCGTGTGAAAGCCGGCCGATGGCGGCCGGTGCCAGACTAGTCAGTGCACGGTCAGCCGATCTTGGAGATTCTTGCGGTCGGCCTGCGCAGCCCGGCGGAAGCCGCGCGGCGAGACCCCGGCGGCGCGGCGGAAGCTGCGGATGAAATTCGACAGGTCGTTGAAGCCGACGTCGAACGCGATGTCCGTGATGGCGCGCTCCTGGTCGGCGAGCAGGCGGGCGGCGTGGCGCAATCGGGAGCGCAGCAGATACTGGTGCGGGGTGACGCCGATCACGCCGGTGAACAGCCGCAGGAAATGAAACGCGCTGAGGCCCGTCTCGCGCGCGGCGTCATCGAGCGCGATCGGTTGCGCAGAATGGGCGTCGATCCACAGCGCGGCCTGCACCGCGCGGCGGCGGTCGCGCGCCTCGGCCATCAGCGGCCGCTGCGTCCGTCCCGATACGATCTCGACGAACCGCGCCAGCAGCGCGTGGCCGGCTTCGTCGACGCCGATGTCGTTGCGGCCATCGGCGGCGGCCTGGGCGCGTTCGCCCAGCACCATCAGTTCGGCCAGTGGCGGCAGGCCGCCGCGCTGCCAGATGCCGCTGCTGCCGCCGAGCTGCTCGACCAGCTCGGGGCTCGGGAAAAACGACAGGCATTCGTCGCCGCCGGCATAGTGGTCGTGGCTGCAGACATATTCGTCGCCGGGATGACCGATCAGGAAGGCGCCGGCCACCAGTTCGTGGGACTGGCCGCGGCAGCGGCAGCCGAAGCTGCCCTTGCGGACATAGGAGATGGAATGGCTGAGGTGGTGCTCGGCAAAGGGCCGGTCATGCGGGCCGGCGCCGCAGCGATAATCCGACACGGAGAGGCCGTCACCCTGAAAGATCGTCGTCGCCGTCATCCGGCAAAACTAGCCCTGCGGGCGCGGCGGGGCAACGGCGAACAGGACGTGTATCGATGCACCCGGAAAGGCCTCAGCCGCCCTCGGTTCCGGCCCGGGCCGGATCGCGTGCCGGGTGGCGCTGTCGCAGGCGGAACATACGGCTTGGCGGATCGCGCGGTCTCGGCTACATCAATCCGCACGACCACGCGGGCGTAGTTCAATGGTAGAACGGCAGCTTCCCAAGCTGCATACGAGGGTTCGATTCCCTCCGCCCGCTCCAGTTCCCGCGATCGCCGGCCCGGAATGGCCACCGGCAACGAGCCGATGGCCTCCGTCCTCCTCAGCGCTTCTGGTTGTAGACGTCGAGGCAGACCGCGCCGAGCAGCACCAGGCCCTTGATCACCTGCTGGTAGTCGATGCCGATGCCGAGGATGGACATGCCGTTGTTCATGACGCCCATGATCAGCGCGCCGATCACCGCGCCGCCGACCTTGCCGACGCCGCCATAGGCCGAAGCGCCGCCGATGAAGCAGGCGGCGATGACGTCAAGCTCGAAGCCGAGGCCGGCCTTCGGCGTCGCGGTGTTGAGCCGCGCGGCGAATACCAGGCCGGCCAGGGCCGCCAGCACGCCCATATTGACGAAGGTGAAGAACGTCAGCCGTTCGGTCTTGATGCCCGACAGGCTTGCCGCCTTGGCATTGCCGCCGACGGCATAGATCTGCCGGCCCACGGTGGTCCGCGAGGTGACGAAGGCGTAGATGCCGATTAGCACCATCATGATCACCAGCACGTTGGGCAGGCCGCGATGCGAGGCGATCAGATAGGTGAAATAGACGATGGCGGCGAACAGCAGCGCGTTCTTGAAGACGAAGAAGCCGGTCGGCTCGGCCTCGACGCCGTGGCTCTGCTGGCGGGCGCGGGCCTTCATGTTCATGGCCACCAGCGCGGTGGCCAGCGCCGCGCCGATCAGCAGCGAGGTCGGATAGAGGATGCCGGCGTTGGGAAACAGCTCGGGGATGAAGCCCGAGGACAGCTTCTGGAAGGTCGGCGCGAACGGCCCCACCGACTGCCCCTGAAGGATCGCCAGCGCCAGGCCCTTGAACACCAGCATGCCCGCCAGCGTCACGATGAAGGACGGGATCTTGAAATAGGCCACCCAGTAGCCTTGCGCCGCGCCGATGAAACCGCCCAGCACCAGGCAGATCAGGGTGGCGAGAATGAAGTTCATGTTGAACTGCACCATCAGCACCGCGGCAACGGCGCCGATGAAGCCGGCCACCGAGCCGACCGACAGGTCGATATGGCCGGTGACGATCACCAGCAGCATGCCGAGCGCCATGATGACGATGTAGCTGTTCTGCAGCACCAGGTTGGTCAGGTTGAGCGGGCGCAGCAGCGTGCCGTCGGTGACCACCTGGAAGAACAGCATGATGGCGAACAGCGACAGCAGCATGCCGTATTCGCGCAGGTTGTTCTTGAGGAATCCGGCATGCTTGGGCGGCGCCGGCGCCGCCACGGTCTTGTCGCTCATGGCTGTCGTTCTCCCTTGCGCATGATCGCGCGCATGATTTTTTCCTGCGTCGCCTCGTGCGCGGCAAATTCGCCGACGAAAGCGCCTTCGTTCATCACGCAGATGCGGTCACATATTCCCAGCAGTTCCGGCATCTCCGACGAAATCACGATAACGCTTTTGCCAGCATCCGCGAGTTCGTTGATGATGCAGTAGATCTCATACTTGGCGCCGACGTCGATGCCGCGCGTCGGTTCGTCCAGGATCAGCACCTGCGGATCGGTGAACAGCCATTTCGACAGCATGACCTTTTGCTGGTTGCCGCCGGACAGTTTGCCGGACTCCTGGTAGACGTCGTTACAGCGGATCCGCATCCGGCTGCGATAGTCGGTGGCTACCCTGAGTTCGCTGATATCGTCGATGATCTTGCTGCTGGACACGCCGTCGAGATTGGCCAGCGTGATGTTCTTGCGCACGTCGGAGGCCAGCAGCAGCCCGAATTGCTTGCGGTCCTCGGTGACATAGGCCAGCCCGGCATCGATGGCGCGGCCGACGGTGGAGACGTCGATCTGCTTGCCGTTCAGCGTGGCGCGGCCGGTGATCCGGCGGCCCCACGAGCCGCCAAAGATGCTCATGGCGAATTCGGTGCGGCCGGCGCCCATCAGCCCGGCAATGCCGACGATCTCGCCACGCCGGACATTGAAGTCGACGTTCTTGATCACCTGCCGGTCGGCATGGAGTGGGTGATAGACCGACCAGTCCTGCACCGCGAAGATGGGCTCGCCGATATCAGGTTCGCGCTGCGGATAGCGGTGCTCGAGATCGCGGTCGACCATCTTGCGGATGATGCGGTCTTCCTCAACGACGCCGGCGTGGCAATCCAGCGTGTCGACGGTACGGCCGTCGCGCAGCACGGTGATGCGGTCGGCGACGCGGGCGACTTCGTTGAGCTTGTGCGAGATCAGGATTGCCGACATGCCCTGGGCGCGCAGTTCGACCAGCAGATCGAGCAGCGCCGCACTGTCGTTTTCGTTGAGGCTGGCGGTCGGCTCGTCGAGGATCAGCAGGCGGACCTTCTTGGACAGCGCCTTGGCGATCTCCACCAGCTGCTGCTTGCCGACGCCGAGATCGGTGATCAGGGTATCCGGCGACTCGCGCAGGCCGACGGTGGCGAGCACTTCCTTGGCGCGGCGGTCGCGGGCGTCGCGGTCGATGATGCCGAAGCGCGACGGCGGATTGGCGAGAAAGATGTTCTCGGCGATCGACATCAGCGGGATCAGCGCCAGCTCCTGGTGGATGATGATGATGCCGAGCGCCTCGGAATCGTTGATGTCGCGGAACTTGCGCTCCTCGCCTTCGAACACGATGGCGCCGTCATAGCTGCCATGGGGATAGACCCCGCTCAGCACCTTCATGAGCGTCGACTTGCCGGCGCCGTTCTCGCCGACCAGCGCGTGGATTTCGCCGGGCTCGACGGTGAAGCAGACATCGTTCAGCGCCTTCACCCCGGTGAAGGATTTTGAGATGCCGCGCATTTCCAGAATTGCATTCATCGTCGGGCTCCGAGGGAAGGTCTTTCTTCACCTCTCCCGCTTGCGGGAGAGGTCGGAGCCGAGCGTCAGCTCGGCTTCGGGAGAGGGGGGCACAGTCTCGTTGCTGCCCTCTCCCGTCTCGAATGACCTTTGGTCATTCGATCCACCCTCTCCCACCTAGCGAAGCTTCGCTTCGCCGTGCGGGAGAGGGAAGAAGACGCAATCAGAACTGCGACTTCTTGTAATAGCCGCTCTCGACCAGCACCTTCTCCCAGTTGCTCTTGTCGACGGACACCGGCTTGAGCAGGTAGGACGGAACGACCTTGCGGCCGTTGTTGTAGGTCTTGGTGTCGTTGACCTGCACCTGCTTGCCGCTCAGCGCCGCATCCACCATGTCGGCGGTGACCTTGGCGAGTTCGCGGGTGTCCTTGAAGATGGTGGAATACTGCTCGCCGCGCAGCATCGACTTGATCGACGGGACTTCGGCGTCCTGGCCCGTGACGATGGGCATCGGCATGTCGCCGCTGCCGTAGCCGACGCCCTTCAGCGACGACAGGATACCGATCGACAGGCCGTCATACGGCGACAGCACAGCGTTCAGTTTCTTGTTGGTGTAGAAGGCGCTGAGCAGGTTATCCATGCGGGCCTGGGCGGTGGCGCCGTCCCAGCGCAGGGTCGAGACCTTGTTCATGCCCATCTGGCCGCTGGCCACCACCAGCTTGCCGCTGTCGATATAGGGCTTCAGCACCGACATGGCGCCGTCATAGAAGAAGTAGGCGTTGTTGTCGTCGGGCGAGCCGCCGAACAGCTCGATGTTGAACGGGCCCTTGCCTTCCTTCAGCTTCAACGCGGCCTCGATCGACTGCGCCTGCAGCACGCCGACCTGGAAGTTGTCGAAGGTGGCGTAGTAGTCGACGTTGGGGGTCTCCTTGATCAGCCGGTCGTAGGCGATGATGGTGATGCCCTTGGCCTTGGCCTGGGCCAGCACGTCGGACAGAGTGGTGCCGTCGATCGAGGCAACCACCAGCACCTTGGCGCCCTTGGTCACCATGTTCTCGATCTGCGACAGCTGGTTCGGAATGTCGTCTTCGGCATATTGCAGATCGGTGCCGTAGCCGCGCTCCTTCAGTACCTTCACGATGTTGTCGCCATCGGCGATCCAGCGCGCGGAGGCCTTGGTCGGCATGGCGATGCCGACGGTGGGCTTGCTCTGGGCGACGGCCTGGCCGCTCAACGCGAGCGCGGCGAGGGCCACGGCAGACAGAGTTGTCCTGATGAAATTCATGTTCCACTCCCAATTCATTGAATGCCGGTTTCGGCTTGTTGCGGTGTGCTGTGTCTTGTCAGTCGCGCCCGAGGGCGCACATCATATCAAGTCCGGTGCAGTGTGTCCTTCCAGTTGTCGTCAATTTTCTGCAAGCTGAATTGTTGCATTACGTCGAGCCCAGTCTGACACGCGGTTCGGGCCGCCCGCGCGCGCCCGGATCCATCACGAAGGTCCGGCCATGGTCCGGGTCGGCGGCACGCGCCTTGTCGTCCATTCCCTCATGCGCCGAGGTGATCAGCATGCGGTCGAAACCGGCGCCGATGAACACGGGGCAACTCGGCTGCCGCGCCGGCACGCGCAGGGTCCGCAGCCGGACGCCGTCCGGCGAGTAGGCGTCGACGCAGCCGCCGCCCCAGCGCGCGCACCAGATCACACCGTCGCGATCGACCACCGCGCCGTCGAGACCGCCTTCGCCGAGATGCACATAGAGCGTCTCGGGCGCGCCGGTCGGCAGGCCCGTCGCCGGATCCAGCGCGACGCGGTGGAGGACGTTCTTGTGGGTGTCGGCGAAATAGCCGGTGGCACCGTCCGGTGCAAAGCAGATGGCGTTGGGAATGGTGACGTTGGCGTACAGCCGGGTCAGCGCGCCCTGATGCAACGCGTAAATAGCGCCCGCACCGGTCTCTGCCTTGCGTCCCATGCTGCTGGTCCAGAACGTGCCGCACGGATGCACCCGCGCATCGTTGGAGCGCGTCCCGGCATTGTCGTCCTCGATCGCCGTGTGCAGCGTCAGCCGGCCATCGATGATGTCGCGGATGTAGAGGCCATCGTCCGCCGCCAGCAGCTGGTGCGTATCGTCGATGAAGGTCAGCGCGCTGGCCATGATCGGCAGTGCATGGGACGTGGTCTTGCCGGTGTCGAGTTCCGCCTCGAACAGCCGGCGTTCGAGGATGTCGAACCACCAGGCGGTGTCGGAGCCGGAATCGTAGTTCGAGCCCTCGCCGAGATGGCAGCGCGTGGTGTCGAGCGTCGTCGTCGGCACGTCTTCGATGCCGGGCGCGGTCATGATGCTGCTGGGCTCGCTCATGGCTCCTCCTTCAGGCGGTCGAAAATCGGTAGAGCGTCTGGTTCCGGTAGGTGGTGCCGGGGTCGAGGCGTGCGGACGGGAAGTCCGGCCGGTTCGGCGCGTCGGGCCAGTTTTGCGGCTCGAGGCACAGCGCGTCGAACTGACGGTGCGGGCGGCCGTCCTTGCCCGTCACGCTGCCGTCGAGATAGTTGCCGGAATAGAACTGCAGGCCGGGCTGGTTGGTGTGTAGCTCCATGATGCGGCCGGAACGAGGCGCCTGCAGCGTTGCGGCGAGCCGCAGGTCGGACGAGTCGCGCAGGCAGAAATTGTGGTCATAGCCGCGACCGCGCTGCAGCTGCGCGTCGGCGTCGCGAATCCGGGCGCCGATCGCATGGGCGTCGCGGAAATCGAACGGCGAGCCAGCGACGTCGCGCGGCGCGCCCTGCTGCGGAATCCTGTGCTCGTCGATGGCGAGGAAGGCGTCGGCGGCCAGGCTCAGGCGATGGTCGAGGATATCGCCTCCAACCGCGGCGCCGTCGAGGTTGAAGAAGCTGTGATTGGTCAGGCTCACCACCGTCGGCCGCGAGGTGCCGGCCGTGTAGTCGATGGTCAGTTCGCCAGGCCCCGAGATGCGGTAGCTGGCGCGGACGTCGAGCGCGCCCGGATAACCCTCGTCGCCGTCGGGGCTGTGAAGTGCCAGCGTCACGGCGGGGGCCGGACCGTCCTCGGTGGCGACGACGGTCCAGATCTTGCGGCAGAAGCCCTCGACGCCGCCATGCAGGGCGTTGGGCGCTTCATTGGCCGCAAGGGCAACGCGCGTGCCGTCGAGATCGAAGCCGGCACCTGCAATGCGGTTGGCATAGCGGCCGACGGTCGCACCGAAATAACGACCCGGCACGGTGTAGCCGTCGAGATCGTCGAAGCCGAGGACGACGTCCGCGATGTCACCGTTGCGGTCCGGCACCAGCAATGCCTGCAGCGCGGCGCCCCAGGTGATGATCCGTGCCTCGATTCCGTCGGCGGTGCGCAGGCAGATGCGTTCCACCGCCGTGCCGTCGGGCAGGTGACCGAAGATGTCGCGCGTGACGGTGCCTGTCATGGTCAATCCTCGAACGCGTCGACGACAAGGCGCCGGCCCAGCATGAAAGCATCCGCAACATGGATCAGAGGTGCGAGATCGACATCCGATGTACCGCGCCGGACCAGGTCGACGAAGTGACGATACAGCGCGGGGTATTCCTGCTGCGTTTCCGCCAGTGCCACGCCGGCATAAGTGAGCTTCGCGCCGCCTTCGGACAACGTCAACACGCCGTCGCCGGTTTCGACACGGATCTCCCAGGTCTGCGGGCCGGTCTGCAGAAAGTTGAATTCGGCGCGGATGGCCATGCCGCTCTCGTCGGAGAAATCCAGATTCGCCGCAATCGGCGCCGCGCAATTGGCCGGGAACGACAGCTCCGCCTCGGTCAGGAAAAATGGCCGCGGCAGGATGCGGGTCAGGATCGACAGCGCATTGATGCCGGGATCGAATACGCCGAGCCCGCCCGGCTCGAAGATCCAGCGCTGGCCGGGATGCCAGACACGTACGTCTTCCTTCCATGCAATGGCGACGGACCGGATCTCGCGGTTGGCGAGGAACGCCCGTGCCGGTTCAACGGCCGCGGCGAAGCGCGAATGCCAGCTGGCGAACAGCGTCTTGCCGGAGTCCTTCGCCGCGGCGATCAGCGGCGCCATTTCGCTGACCGTGGCGCCCGGAGGCTTTTCCAGCAACACGTGCTTGCCGGCGGCGAGTGCGGCGGCGGCCTGCGCCCGGCGGACTTGCGGCGGGGTGCACAGCGCCACCGCATCGATCTCGGGCGCCTGCGTCAGCAACTCGTCGAGGGTGGCGAAGTGGGCGATGCCGTCGAGCGCGGCATTGCGGCTGGCGACGGCCCTGAGCTCAATGCCGTCCGTCGCCGCGATGGCCGGGATGTGCTGGTCCCGCGCGATCTTGCCGAGGCCGACGATGGCGAGTTGAATCGGATTCACCGGCTTGGTCCCTTGCGATGGTCGTTGGGTTCGTTGTCCATGGTCGCCCCGGTCAATCCGCCGCGCCATGCCGGCGCAACCCGTTCAGGATCACGCTGGTCATCTGCGCAGCCGCCTCATCGGCATCCTGGGCGGCGATCGCCTCGACGATCCGCTCATGCGACGCCAGCACGGTCTCGCGCTCCGGCGCCTCGACCGGCGCGCTCAGGATGAACGAGGCGCGCAGCGCCGCCTCGATGACCCAGCCGATCGAGCGCATGAACGGGTTGCCGGAGGCGTTGGCCACGGTGATGTGCAGGCTGAGGTCGGCGTCGGCAAAGCTCACGGAGTCCGACGGTGCGGCGCGCATGCAGGCCATGCTGCGGCGCAGCTCGGCGACTTCGGCCTCGGTGCGGCGTTCGGCGGCCAGGGCGGCGGCGTGCGGTTCCACCGCCAGCCGGATGTCGGCAAGGTCGCGCAGGAAGCGCTTGTCGATGCCGGCGTCGAGATGCCAGGCGAGCACGTCGATGTCGAACATGTTCCAGGCCGAGCGCTCGCGCACCACGGTACCGACCCGCGCCTTGGTGCTGAGCAACCCCTTGGCCACCAGGGTCTTGACAGCTTCGCGCAGCACCGGGCGCGACACGCCGAACAGCAGAGTCAGCTCGGCATCGCCGGGCAGCTTGGTGCCCTCGGCGTAGCGGCCGGAGATGATGTTGATACCGATGTTGCGGGCCACTTCGGCATGGTTGGAATGGGCGCGCTGGGTCGGGATGGAAACGATCTGCGGGCTCATGACGACGTCGCTCCCAGGCTGCGGCGGCTGGACCGGCGGGCGAAGCCAACCATAGCCTGCTGCAACACAATAAATGTGAACAGCAGGATGCCGGTGGCAATCTTGGTCCACCAGCTAGACAGCGTGCCGTCGAAGTTGATGTAGCTCTGGATCAGGCCCTGGATCAGCACGCCCACAAAAGTGCCGAACACGAAGCCATAACCGCCGGTGAGCAGCGTGCCGCCGATCACCACCGCGGCGATGGTGTCCAGCTCGACGCCGACCGCCGACAGCGAATAGCCGGCAGAGGTGTAGAACGAGAACACGATGCCGGACAGACCTGCCAACACGCTGGACAGCATGTAGATCAGGATCGTAGTCCGCCCGACGCGGATGCCCATCAACGCCGCGGAGATGCGGCTGCCGCCGAGCGCGTAGACATTGGCCCCGAATTTCGTGAAGTGCAGCAGCACCATGCCGGCGGCGAACACCGCAAGCATGATCATCGCAATCACGGTGAGCTGGCCGCCGCCGGGCAGCGCGATGGCGTGGTCGGCGAGGTTGGCATAGAGCGGCGCCGTGATCGGGATCGATTCGGTCGACATCAGGAAGCTGGTGCCGCGCGCCAGGAACATCCCCGCGAGGGTGACGATGAAGGGCGGCAGGTCGAAAAACTGGATCACCGCGCCCATCGCCGCGCCGAAGCCGGCGCAGATCAGCAGGATCAAGGCGAAGGCCAGCCACGGCGACAGGCCGAGATGCTCGATGGCGATGGCCAGGAACACCGTGGTGAAGCCGATCACCGCGCCGACCGACAGGTCGATGCCGCCGGATATGATGACGAAGGTCATGCCGGTGGCGACGATGCCGAGGAAGGCGTTGTCGGTGAGCAGGTCGGCCACGACTCGCGTCGAAGCGAAGTTCGGAAACTGGACCGAACAGAGGATAAAGCCGGCGACGAACACCGCCAATGTGACGAGGACGGGAAACAGCCGGTTCATTTCCGCACCTTCGACAGCAGCAGGCCGAGGCCGGACAACCGCGGCGACTGCAGCAGCAGCACCACCAGCACCACCACGGCCTTGACCACCAGATTGAATTCCGGACGGAAGCCGGACAGCAGGATGCCGGTGTTCATGGCCTGGATGATCAACGCGCCCAACATCGCGAAAACCAGGCTGAAGCGGCCGCCGAACAGCGACGTGCCGCCGATCACCACGGCGAGGATGGCGTCGAGCTCGAGCCACAGGCCGGCATTGTTGGCATCGGCGCCGAGAATATCTGCGGCGGCAACGATGCCCGCCAGCGCCGCGCAAAGACTGCACCAGACATAGACCGCCATGGTCATGGCCGTGGTGCCGACGCCGGCCAGCGCGCTGGCGCGGGCATTGCCGCCGGTGGCTTCGATCATCAGCCCCAGCGCGGTGCCGCGTACCAAAGCCAGGGTGACAAGCAGCATGCCGAGCGTGATCGCCACCGGCGCGGGAATGCCGAGCACCGAGCCGCCGCCGAACCACACCAGATCCGGCGCGGTGAAGGTGACGATGCGGCCCTCGGTAATCAATTGCGCGATGCCGCGCCCGGCGACCATCAGGATCAGCGTCGCGACGATCGGCTGGATACCGAGCACCGCGACCAGGAAACCGTTCCACAAGCCGCACACCAGGCCGGCGCCGAGGGCCGCCGCCAGCACCACCGGCAGCGAGTGGCTGTCGGCGAGGCTCGCGGCGATGGCGCCGGAGATCGCCATCACCGCACCGACCGAGAGATCGATGCCGCGGGTGGCGATCACCAGCACCATGCCGAGCGACAGCAATGCTACTGGCGCGCCGCGGTTGAAGACATCGACCAGGCTGCCGAACAGCCGTCCGTCCTGCAGCCTGAGATCGAAGAATTGCGGCGACACGGTCCAGTTGATGGCGAGGATCGCCAGAAAGGCGACCACTTGCGGCAGGCCGGAGCGGGGCAGGCGAAATGCCATTCAGATCCCCTTATGCCGCGTGCTGATCGGCGGCGATGGCCGCGACGATCGACGTTACGTTGATGGCGTCGCCGGCCAGCGACGCGACGTGCGCGCGCTCGCGCAGCACGATCACCTCGTCGGCATAGGTGACGATCTCCTCGAGCTCCGAGGAAATCACCAGCAAGGCCAGCCCGTCGGCGCACAGTTTCTGGATCAGCCGGATGATTTCGGCGTGGGCGCCGACGTCGATGCCGCGGGTCGGTTCGTCGAGGATCAGCAGGCGCGGTTCGATGGCCAGCCAGCGCGCCAGCAGCGCCTTCTGCTGGTTGCCGCCGGACAACAGACCGATGGGGCGCTCCGGATCGGCCGGGCGAATGTCGAGCAGTTTGATGAAACGATTTGCGATGTCGTCCTGTTCGCGGCGCGACAGCGGCTTCAGCATGCCGCGTCGTGCCTGCAGCGCCAGCACGATATTTTCGCGCACGGTCAGCTCGGCCACGATGCCGTCGGTCTTGCGCTCTTCGGGACAGTAGCCGAAGCCGAGCTTCACGGCGTCGCGCGGCGAATGCAGCCGCGCCGGCCGGCCATTCACGATCGCGGCGCCGGCATCGGCGCGTTCGACGCCGAAGACGAGGCGCGCCGTTTCCGTGCGCCCGGAGCCCAGCAGCCCGGCGAGGCCGACCACTTCGCCGCTGCGCAATTCGAGATCGAACGGCGCGACGTAGCCGGCTTTGCCGAACTGATGGAACGACGCATAGGGCGCGCGTGCGGTGTCGGCGGGAGTGTGGACGCGTTCGGCGGTGACATCGCTGAGCTCGCGGCCGAGCATCATGTGTACCAGCTCCATGCGCGGCAGACTTGCAGTCTCGCGCTCGCCGACCAGCCGGCCGTTGCGCAGCACGGTGATGCGGTCGCTGATGGCGTAAACCTGATCCAGGAAATGCGTAACGAACAACACGCCGATGCCGCGGCTGGCGAGCTGGCGCATCACGGCGAACAGGATTTCGACCTCGTGCTTGTCGAGGCTGGCGGTGGGTTCATCGAGAATCAGCACCCGCGCCGACATGTCGACGGCCCGCGCGATGGCGGTGATCTGCTGTACCGCGACCGAATAGTCGCCGAGCGGTGCTGACACATCGATGTCGAGCCCGAATTCCTTCAGCAGCAGCGAGGCGCGGCGGCGCATCTCTGTGTCGCGCACGAAGCCGAATCGCGTCGGCTGCCGGCCGAGAAACAGGTTCTGCGCCACCGACAGGTTGGGCAGCAGGTTGACCTCCTGATACACGGTGGCGATGCCCGCCTGCTGGGCGGCGTCCGCCGAACGCGGCGCGATCTCGACGCTGTCGAGCCGGACGATGCCGCTGTCCCGTGCCACGACGCCGGTGACCAGCTTGATCAGTGTCGATTTGCCGGCGCCATTTTCGCCCAGCAAGGCGTGGATCTCGCCGGCGCGCAGCGTGATGTCGACGCCGTCGAGCACGCGGACGCCGGCGAAACTCTTGGTGAGCCCGCTGGTTTGCAGCAAAGGCGGGGAGAGGTCAGCGAGCGCAGGCATAGGCTTGATACTCATCGCCGCTGCAGGACAGGCAACGGCTCAAAAAGGTCGAAACGTAGGCTGCCATTCCGGGAGGTGCCTGGTCGACGTCGCCGACGAAGGCTCAGACCCGGAATGACAGCCAGAGGTCACGCTCCGGCGCTCAGTAGCCGAGGCCCTTCTTGCTATCGTAGACCTTCTGCGGATTATCGGCCGCCGTGTAGAGCTTGGATTCGGTCTGGATCCACTTCGGCGGCACGGTGCCCTTGTCCTTAAAGGCGACGATGGCGTCGAAGGCGGGTCCCGCCATGTCCGGGGTCAGTTCGACGGTGGCGTTGGCTTCGCCGGCGGCGATCGCCTTGAAGATGTCCGGCACGGCGTCGATGGAGACGGTGAGGATATCCTTGCCGGGCTTGAGGCCGGCTTCCTTCATGGCCTGGATCGCGCCGACCATCATGTCGTCGTTATGGGCGTAGACCGCGCAGATATTCTTGCCGCCGCCTTCGGCCTTGATGAAGCTCTCCATCACTTCCTTGCCCTTGGCGCGGGTGAAATCGCCGGTCTGGCTGCGCACCACCTTGAGGTTGGCATGCTTGGCGATGGCGGTATCGAAACCCTTCTTGCGGTTGGCGGCAACGCTGGCGCCCACCGTGCCCTGCAGCTCGACGATGTTGCAGGCCTTGCTGCCGACGGTCTTGGCCAGCCAGTCGCCGGCGACCTCGCCTTCATGCACACTGTCGGAGGTTACCGCGGTCAGATAGAGGTCCTTGCCCGACGGATCGATGTCGCGGTCGAGCAGCACGACGGGAATCTTGGCTTCCTTGGCTTCTTTCAGCACCGCGTCCCAACCGGTGGAGACCACCGGCGCGAGGAAGATGGCATCGACCTTCTGCGCGACGAAGGAACGGATCGCCTTGATCTGGTTCTCCTGTTTCTGCTGGGCGTCGGCGATCTTGAGGGTGATGTTGCGCTTCTTGGCTTCGGACTTGGAGACCGAGGTCTCCGCGGCGCGCCAGCCGGATTCCGAACCGATCTGCGAAAATCCGATGGTCAACTGGGCGGCGGAGGCGCTGAAGGCAAACCCGGCAAGGGCAGTGGCGGCAAGCAGGGTCGTCAGGATCTTGCGTGTCATGAGTGTCTCTCCCGATGTGCAATGGCGCTTCTGCGAGCGCCTCGTGTGCGCAAATCTATTACACGCCGGGATAGAGCTGACTAGTCATATTATTTTACTATTTTGGTCTAAGTTCCCGTTGCGGCACGACGCGTCCTATCCGATGTCCGCCGCCGCTGCCCGGCCGGCATTGCGTCCTGAGAACAGGCAGCCGCCCAGGAATGTGCCCTCCAGCGAGCGGTATCCATGCATTCCGCCGCCGCCGAAGCCCGCGGCCTCGCCGGCCGCATAGAGGCCGGGCATGATCTGGCCGTGCTGCCCGAACACCCGGGCGTCGAGATCGGTCTCGAAGCCGCCCAGCGTCTTCCGGGTCAGTATGTTCAGCCGCACCGCGATCAGCGGCCCATGGGCGGGATCGAGGATGCGGTGCGGTCTGGCGGTGCGGATCAGCCGGTCGCCGATATATTTGCGCGCGTTGTGCAGGTTCATCACCTGGGTGTCCTTGACATAAGGATTGGCGATGGCGCGGTCGCGCGCCTCGATCTGCGCGCGCAGATGATCGAGCTTGAGCAGGTTGTCGCCGCTCAGCGCATTCATGCCGGTGACCAGATCCTCCAGCGTGTCGCGCACCACGAAATCCACGCCGTGCCGCTTGAACGCTTCCACCGGCGCCGGCGCCCCCTTGTTGGTGGCGCGCTTCAGGGTCATCCGCCAGCTCTTGCCGGTAAGGTCGGGATTCTGCTCGGAACCCGACAGCGCGAATTCCTTCTTGATGATGCTCTGGGTCAGCACGAACCAGGAATAATCGTAGCCGGTCGACTGGATGTATTGCAGCTGCCCGAGCGTATCGGAGCCCGGAAACAGCGGCGACGGCAGCCGCTTGCCGGTGGCGTCGAACCACAGGGAAGAGGGCCCGGCAGGATACGGATGCCGTGCATCGGCCAGATCGGATTCCAGTTCTGCAGGCCTTCCACATAATGCCACATGCGGTCGCGGTTGATCAGCCGCGCGCCGGCGGCTTCGGTGATGCCGATCATGCGGCCGTCGACATGGGCGGGCACGCCGGAGATCATGCGCGCCGGCGGCGCACCCAATCGCGACGGCCAGTTCTGCCGCACTAGCTCGTGATTGCCGCCGATGCCGCCGGAGGCAACGATGACCGCCTGCGCCCGCAGTGAGAAGTTGCCGGTCACGACGCGCGAACTGATCTCGCCGCGCGCCACGTTGGTCGGCTCCAGGATCGCGCCGCTGACGCCGTCGACCGTGCCGTTGCTCATGCCGAGCGCATCGATGCGATGGCGAAACCGGAAGCTCAGCAGCCCCTTTGCCTGGGCTTCGCGGGCGCGGCGCACGAACGGCTCGATCACGCCGGGTCCGGTGCCCCAGGTGACATGGAACCTGGGTACTGAATTGCCGTGGCCCATGGCGTCGTAGCCGCCGCGCTCGGCCCACCCGACCACCGGGAAGATCCGATGGCCCATGGCGCGCAACCAGCTGCGTTTTTCGCCGGCGGCGAAGGCGATGTAGGCCTCCGCCCAGCGCCGTGGCCAGTGATCATCGTCGCGGTCGAAGCCGGCGGAACCGGCCCAGTCCTGCATCGCAAGCTCGACGCTGTCTTTGATGCCAAGCCGGCGTTGCTCCGGCGAGTCCACCAGGAACAGTCCGCCGAACGACCAGAACGCCTGGCCGCCGAGATTCTGTTCGCCCTCCTGATCCAGCACGATGACGTGCTTGCCGGCGTCGGCGACCTCGGTCGCGGCCACCAGGCCGGCGAGCCCGCCGCCGACCACGATGACGTCAGCATCGTCAGCCATTGCGTTCCCCGTTTTTATCGTTGCTCCGATTGAAGCGCGGACCGTGCGCAGCGGTCAATGGCTGTTCCAGTTTGGGACCCCCGACGCGACGGGTGCATCTTGCGTGCAACACTTCATTTGAATCGCATTTGAGCCATCGCGTTCGTCTGGACAAAAAATCGATATCGCAACACGCTGGCATCGTCCTGCATCACCGGGACAGATTCGGATCGTCGGGTTTTGGACTTAGGTTTGAACTGGGGCTGGTCATGAGGTTGGTTACGGGGCTGCTCGCGGCGGTCTTATTGTTCGCGGGTATCGGGGCAAGTCATGCCGTGGTCCGCATTGCGGATGACCGCGGCGGCAGGATCGGAACCTACGTCGACAAATATCAGGGCCTGCGCAGCTCCGGCGAGACCGTGATCATCGACGGGCTCTGCGCCTCGGCCTGCACCATCGTGCTCGGCGCCGTTCCGCACGACAAGATCTGCGTGACTTCCAACGCCAATCTCGGCTTCCACGCCGCCTGGGATGTCGGCTCCAACGGCCGGGCAGTGACCAATCCCGAAGCGACGCAGATGCTGTACTCCATGTATCCCACGCCGGTGCGCCGCTGGATCGCGCGGCGCGGCGGGCTGACCCCGCACATGATCTTCCTGCGCGGTCGTCAGCTCGCGGGCATGTACAAGCCCTGCTATATGGACGCCCAGGCGTCGGTGCGCTGAGCCGGACACGCCATCATGATGACGTGATCGGAGCGGCACCGGTCGCGCTTGCCCAAGGTCGCATCTGAGCCTATCTGGAACTGATCGACCGGTCGCCATGACGGCGCGCCGGTTGTCGCCGTTCATCGAGATGCCCGCATGGCCCAGCCCGTACCCGCCCGAGACAGCCTGAGCCCGGTGCAACCCTCCGGCGTGGCCTTTGCGATCGTCGCCGCGACCGCGGTGTTTGCGGTCGTGCTCGTGGTCGGCGCCGCCGCACTGTGGGTGCATTATGGCACCGCAGTGTTTTTCGAGATGATCAAGTCGGGCATCGCGGCCTGCATCTGAGCCAATTCAAGGGACATCGCATGTCGGATTCAACCACCCGGCCACTGGTCGTGATCGCGGCCTTTGCCGCCAGCCTCGCGGCCGGGTTGCTCGTGGTGTTGTGGCTGGTCGGTGGCCTGCAAAAGGTCGCCGCACCGGCGGCCATCGGCGGGCCGTTCCAGCTCAGCGACCAGACCGGCCAGACCGTCACCGAGGCCAGCCTCAAGGGCAAGCCGACGCTGATCTTCTTCGGCTTCACCCATTGCCCGGACATCTGCCCGACGTCGCTGTTCGAGATATCCGAAGTGCTGCGCGCGATGGGTCCCGACGCCGATCGCGTCAACGCCTATTTCGTCTCGGTCGATCCCGAGCGCGATACCAAGGCGGCCATGAAGGACTATCTGTCGAGCTTCGATCCGCATCTCAAGGGGCTGACCGGCGACGAGGCCGCGGTGGCAAAGGTAATCTCCGGCTTCCGGGTCTATGCCAAGAAGGTGCCGCTGAAGGATGGCGACTACACCATGGATCACACCGCACTGATCTATCTGATGGACCGCGACGGAAAATTCGTCGCGCCGTTCAATCTCAAGCGCAAGCCGGAAGAAGCGGCGACGGATCTCAAGCGTTATCTTTGAACGCTGGCGTCGTGTTGCAAGGGAGCAGGTGAGGCCGGAGCGCTGCCGGTCCGCCGGACAACGCCGTGCTCGGTCTTCTCCCAACGATAGGGGACCCAGACGAACTGGGCTACCGCGCGCCACGCTGCGACCGACAGGCATCCCCAATACAGCGGCGTCATGGCCAGGATCCAGAGGTCGCGCCGGCGACCGCGCCGCCCGGTGCCGATCAGCCCGACCGCAATCGTGGAAAGGCAGGTCGCGGCGATCACGAGGGCATAGAGCGCCGCCGGCACGGCAGGCGGCGACCCTGAAAAGTGGCCGAGCGCGCGCATCGCCATTCCAAGCACCATGGCAGGATAGGCCAGCGCGGTCAGCACATTGCCGCCTGCGATCATGTTGAGCGCGAAAAATCCGCCGGGGCCGGCGTCACCCCACAGCTGTCGCGGATGGCGCATGTGCACGCACCAGGTCTGCAGCCAGCCCTTCATCCAGCGCGAGCGTTGCCGCCGCCACGCGCGAAAGTGGATGGGCGCCTCCTCGAAGGTGGTCGAGTCGAAGGTGACCGAGCGATGTCCGAAACGGGCGAGCCGGAAGTCGAGATCGGCGTCTTCGGTAACGTTGAAGGCGTCCCAGCCGCGCACCGAGCGCAGCACCGACGTGCGGAAATGGTTCGACGAGCCGCCGAGCGGAAGCGGCAACCCCATGGCCGACAGCCCTGGCAGCACCGCATCGAACTGGCCGGCATATTCGACGGCAAAGGTCCGCGACAGCCAGCTATGGGTCTCGTTGTCGATGCACAGGCTGGCCTGGGCGCAGGCGACCCTGGCATCGGAGCTGCGAAACGCGTCGAGTGCGGCTCGCAACTGACCGGTCTCCGGGAGGTCTTCCGCATCGAACACCGCGATGAAGCTCCCGCGCGCAAACGGCAGCGCCCAGTTCAGGGCTTTCGGCTTGGTTTGCGGTGCCACCGCCGGGGCGACCAGGACCCGGAGATGCGGCCTCGGCCCGAGCTGTGCGATCGCCGCAAGAGTTGCCGGATCGTCAGGCTCGACGACGAGGATGACATCGAGCTTCTCATGGGGGTAGTCGAGCGCGTCGATGACCCGCATCAGGGGAGCGACGCAGTCCGCCTCACGGAAGAGCGGTGCGATGGTCGTGTAGATCGGCAGCCGGTCGTCCGGCAGCCGCGCCATCGGCAGTCGCCGCGGTCGCGGCCAACAACACGCGACGAGACGCAGCATCACGAAGCCGAGGAAACACAGCGCCAGCAGGGTCCACCAGGCGGCCGGGATCATCAGCGGCGGCAATAGCGCAACTGCGCCGACGGCCGCTCCGCGTTTCAGGCGTCCACGCCACACCCTGTCGTCCAGGCCGGGCGCCGCCGACATCGACGAATAGCTGTCGCTGACGCCACGTGCCGCACTGCGGGCCAGCGCGGCACCGCCCTGCTGCAGGAGCAAGCGCCGGAGGGCGGCCTCCGACGTCAGCCGCATGCTGCGCGTCAGGGCAGGATCGGCCGCCACGGCCCGGCAGATCGAGCGGGCGGTGAGGTTGCGCGGCGCGATCGCCAGGACAAGCCGGCCATCCCTGCGCAGCTGGACCATGCCGGAAGCGGCTGCCGCCGCGATCTGCCCGTCGCGCAGCAGCAGATCGCTGCGGTCGACATCGAGCAATTCGTCGATGGCGATGCCGGTGTGCTGCGACAGGTGCCTCAGGTACGCGGTGTCGTCGATCATGCCCCATTGGATCAGCACCTGGTCGGCACCGATGCCGAGGTGGCCGGCGCGGCGCTCGGCGCGCTGCAGCAGATCCGGGGCCAGCACATGCCGCAGGCAGTCCAGTTCATAGGCCGGTCCGCGATCGCAGAGGTGGCGCAGGTTGTCATTGCCGGCCGGGACCGCGCCCGCCCTTGCGGCGAGAAACGACGGCAATTCCCCGACGCAGGCTTGTTGTGCCGATGCCGCGTGCGGCCACATCGCGCCCGACCTGCGATCCCCGACGCGGTCCAGCCTGGCCATGCGACGCCCCCGCCACGCAAACGCCACTCGCCTCTGGCGCCGGATGGTCTATAAGACCAGGCAATCAGAAGCGCGCTGTATGCAATCACAGATAGAAAACCTCATCAATCAAAGACTGCTCCGGCCGATCGTCGCTCTCGCGGGGACCGGCCTGCTGCTGACGGCGCTTGTGGCATCGGTGCGTCCCGCCGCTGCGCAGGCGCCGGCGTCTGCGGTGACGCAGCCGGGGCCGCAGGCTGTGCCTGGATTCTGGGACCCGCGGCGGCGTCCGGACCGTCCCGACCTGTCGCGCATCACCGTGATCCGCTTCCTGACCGAGACCGACTATCCGCCGTTCAATTTCACCGGCCCCGACGGCAATCCGGCCGGCTTCAACGTCGATCTGGCGCGGCTGCTGTGCGAGGAGATCAAGGCCACCTGCACCATCCAGATGCGCCGCTTCGAGACCTTGCTGGACGCCGTCGCCAGCAACCGCGGCGATGCCATCATCGCCTCATTGGCGGTAACCCCGCAGATCCGCGCCCGGGTCGACTTCACCGATCCCTATTACCGCGCGCCGGCGCGTTTCGTGTCGCGCAAGACCTCGGTGATGGCGGAAATCCGGCCCGAATATCTCGAGGGCAAGAAGGTCGGGGCCATCAGCGGATCCTCGCACGAGGCCTATCTCAAGACGATGTTCACCGACGCCGTGCTGGTGAGCTACCCGAATGACGACGCCATGCGCCAGGCGCTGAAGCGCGGCGAAGTCGACTTCATCTTCGGCGACGCCATCTCGCTGGCGTTCTGGATCAACGGCACAGATTCCGCCGATTGCTGCGCCTTCAGCGGCGGCCCGTTCATCGAGAGCCGCTATTTCGGCGAAGGCGTCGGCATCGCAGTGCGCAAGGGCAACGATACTTTGCGCCAGGCGCTGAACTGGGCCCTGTTCCGGCTTTGGGAAAAAGGCCGCTACACCGATCTGTGGCTGCGGTATTTCTCCGTCAGTCCGTTCTGAATTCACCCGACCATTGCGGTTTTGCATTTCGACGCTGACCCGCCTAGTTTGCGCGGCCCGGAGGCCTTCTGATGTCCACGATTGATTTGCCCAGCCCGAGCGACCTGCGCGCGCTCGCCGAAACATCCAACGCCTGGCCGTTCGAGCAGGCGAAAGCGCTGGTGAACAGGCTGAAGAAAAAGCCCAAGGACGAAGTGCTGTTCGAGACCGGCTACGGCCCGTCGGGCCTGCCGCATATCGGCACTTTCGGCGAAGTGGCGCGCACCACCATGGTGCGTCACGCCTTTCGCGTCCTCACCGAGGACAAGATCAAGACCAGGCTGATTGCGTTTTCCGACGACATGGACGGCTTGCGCAAGGTCCCGGACAACGTGCCCAACAAGGACATGCTGACCGCGCATCTGGGCAAGCCGCTGTCGCGCGTCCCGGATCCGTTCTCCAACGAATATCCGTCGTTCGGCGCCGCCAACAATGCGCGGCTGCGCGCGTTCCTCGATCATTTCGGCTTCGACTACGAATTCGCCTCGTCGACCGAGTACTACACATCCGGCCGTTTCGACGCCACGCTGCTGAAGATGCTTGCGGTCTATGACAAGGTCATGGATGTGATCCTGCCGACCCTGGGACCGGATCGCCGCGCGACCTATTCGCCCTTCCTGCCGATCAGCAGGACCACCGGCGTGGTGCTGCAGGTGCCGATGATCCGCCGCGACGTCGGCGCTGGCACGGTGACCTATGTCGATCCGGACACGAACGAGGAAGTCGAGACCCCGGTCACCGGCGGTCATGTCAAATGTCAGTGGAAGGCCGACTGGGCGATGCGCTGGACGGCGCTCGGCATCGACTATGAAATGGCCGGCAAGGACCTGATCGACTCGGTCAAGCTGTCCAGCAAGATCTGTTCGGCGATCGGCGGCACCCCGCCGGAAAGCTTCATCTACGAGCTGTTCCTCGACGACAAGGGCGGCAAGATCTCCAAGTCGAAGGGCAATGGCCTGACCATCGACGAATGGCTGCGTTATGCGTCGCCGGAATCGCTGTCGCTGTTCATGTACCGCGAACCCAAGGCGGCGAAGCGATTGTATTTCGACGTCATCCCGCGCGCCGTCGACGACTACCAGCAGTTCCTCGACGGGTTTTCGCGCCAGGACGGCAAGCAGCAGCTCAGCAATCCGGTCTGGCACATCCATGCCGGCCATCCGCCGAAGTCGGACATGCCGGTCACCTTCCAGCTCTTGCTGACGCTGGTGTCGTCATCCAATGCGGAGAATGCCGAGACGCTGTGGGGCTTCATCGCCCGCTACCGGCCCGGCGTGACGGCGCAGACCCATCCCAAGCTGGATGCCATCGTCGGCTACGCCATCAACTATTATCGGGACTTCGTGGCGCCGACCAAGACGTTCCGCGAGCCGACCGAGGCCGAGCGCGTGGCGCTGCAGGACCTGCGCGATGCGCTGTCGCAACTGCCGGCAGAGGCGACCGCCGAGCAGATCCAGGACATTGTCTACGAGATCGGGCGTCGCGAGCCGTTCCTCGACCACAAAAAGGCGGCCAAGGACGGCAAGCCCGGCGTCTCGCTCGACTGGTTCAACATGCTGTACCAGGTGTTGCTCGGCCAGGAGAAGGGGCCGCGCTTCGGTTCGTTCGTTGCGGTCTACGGCGTGCCCAACGCCATCGCGATGATCGACGGCACGCTGGCAAGAACCGCTTAGGCGCCTGTCCCTTCCCCCTTTTTGGAGGGAAGGGATGCAGCGGCTACAGGCTCGACCGCAGCACGTAGCGGCGATTGTCCTTCTGCGCCGGGCGGGCGTTCATCGGATAGAGTTTCGCGAAGCTC
Organism: Rhodopseudomonas sp. P2A-2r; assembly: GCF_026015985.1. Classification (GTDB taxonomy): domain Bacteria; phylum Pseudomonadota; class Alphaproteobacteria; order Rhizobiales; family Xanthobacteraceae; genus Tardiphaga. Next base: position 963,816 of record NZ_CP110389.1, read on the forward strand.
GCGACGTCCGCGGCGGCTACCTGCATCGGCTCGGTCAGCACCAGCCATTCGACGATTTCCGAGCACGGCGGCGTGGTGAGCGAACCGGGATAGCGATAATAGCCGCGCTTGGCCGGCACCAGGGCGTTGGGATCGATGCCGGCATCGGCCTTCACCGCAGGGCCTTCGGTCGCCGGCATGGTTGCGACGATCTTGCGGAAGGCGGCATTCGGCTTGCCGGTCGTCATCAGGACGCCGACCACCGCGAGGGCACCCGCATCCGAACGGTGCACAAAGTGCGCTTCCATCGGAAAATTCTTGCCGCCGATCATGTGCTCGCTGGGACGGTGGAAGTGCACCTGCAGCAGCTTGTAGGTGGTCTTGTCCAGTTGCAGCGTGCTGCCGGGGGCGAAGTTCAGCTGGATCGTATGGCCGTTGTTGATGATGGTATCGGCCGTGTGGCCCCACTTGATCTGCAGGGGCGGCAGTTGCGATTTGACCGTGGTGCCGATGTCCAGCGGAGACTGTTGCGCACCGATCGCGCAGACCTTGCTGTCGGCGTCGAGATCGCCCCAGTGCGACGGACCGCCGTCGCCGTCATAACTCCAGTGGTGACCTTCCGCAGCAAAACCTGAAGTGGTGGTGCAGACCGGGCAAAGAGCGAGGCCGGCGAGGGCCTTGAGCATGTGGCGGCGATTCATGGCGGGTTCCCCGTTTATGGAATGGGAACCCGATAGCTGATTCGTGGAACCCGGAACCGGTGTTTTCCGTGAAAGTTCCAAAAAGTTCCGATTTGGACTTATTGGCTCGCCCACACGATCCGGGCGATCCACTCCACGTCGGCGGCCGGGATGGTGCGGTCGACGTGATTCGGATTCAGCGATGCCAGTTCGAGCGTCTTGGTGGTCCGGCGCTTCAGCTCCTTGACCATCACCTCGCCGCCGGTGGTCTTGACCACCACGCGGTCGCCCTTGCGGATCTGGGCGCCCGGCGACACCACGATGACGTCGCCGTCGCGATAGGCCGGCTTCATCGAGTCGCCGGAGATCTCCAGCGCATAAGCGTGTTCGTCATTCACGGACGGCAGCCCGACCTCGTCCCAGCCCTTGCCGACCGGAAAGCCGCCGTCGTCGAAATAGCCGCCGGCGCCGGCCTGGGCGAAGCCGAGCAGCGGCACCGACTGCACCGAGCGCGCCACGCCGTCGATCAGCTGCACGAAATTGTCGATGCTGACGCCGGTGGCGGTCAGCGCCTTGGACACCGATTCGGTGGAAGGCCAGCGCTCGCGACCGTCATTGGTGATGCGCTTGGATTTGTTGAAGGTGGTGGCGTCCAGGCCGGCTTTCTTCGCAAGGCCGGACGGTGAAAGGCCGTTGCGTTCGGCGAGGCGGTCGAGGGCGTTCCAGATCTGATCATGGCTTAGCATGTGCGTCGGTCCGGGTTGTCCGTCGCAAGCGACCGGACGGGGAATCATGGCGGAATTTAGGAATTATTGCCTTGCTTCCAGAGAATTTGCAATCACCATTCGCCAAAAAATACCAAGCTTGAAGTAAGGCGGTGCCGCCGATACGGTCGGCAGATCCTAACAACTCCGCAATGTTCGGGAATTCTGCCGAATTCTCAAGGAATTGCGGGGAATTGACGAACAGACGGGAAGTCCGGCCGGGTGCGCATCATCTATAAAATCTGTCCGGCTTCGGCCTGGCGCGAGGCCGAACGGCAGGGCGCCTATCGCGGCAGCGCCGACGATTCGCGTGACGGCTTCATCCATTTTTCCACCGCATCGCAAGTGGCGGAAACCGCAAGGAAGTACTTCTTCGGCCAGCCCGGACTCTTCCTGGTCGCGGTGGACGCCGATGTGCTCGACGATGCGCTGTTGCGCTGGGAGCCGTCGCGAGGTGGCGCGCTGTTTCCGCATCTCTACGGCGAACTCGATCTCGGCGCCGTGACCGAGGTGCTGGAGTTGCGCCTGCGCTCCGATGGCACCCATGACATTCCGGAGCTCCAATCGTGATCCGCGCCTTCGACGCCCTCTCCTTGCCGCTGCTGCGCTGGTTCGATCCGGAAGACGCGCACCGCCTCGCTATCCAGGGCCTGCGGCTGCTGCCGCCGTCGAAGCCACGGCCCGACGATCCGAAGCTGGCGGTACGTGCCTTCGGCCTGAACTTTCCCAATCCGATCGGCATCGCGCCGGGCTTCGACAAGAATGCCGAGGTGCCGGACGCGCTGCTGCGGCTGGGCTTCGGCTTTGCTGAAATCGGCACGGTGACGCCGAAGCCGCAGGCCGGCAATGCCAGGCCGCGGATCTTCCGGCTTGAGCGCGACGAGGCGATCATCAACCGTCTCGGTTTCAACAATGACGGCGCCGAGGTCGTGCTGCGCCGGCTGGCGGCGCGGGCGCAGCATGGCGGCATCGTCGGGGTCAATGTCGGCGCCAACAAGGATTCCGCCGATCGCGTCGATGACTATGTCCGGCTGATCGAGACCTTCGCGCCGGTGGCGAGCTACTTCACCGTCAACGTGTCGTCGCCGAACACGCCCGGCCTGCGCAACCTGCAGCAGGCGGCAGCGCTCGACGATCTGCTCGCAAAAGTGATCGACGCCCGCGAGCGCGTTCAGAAGAACGCCGGCGATTCGCCGGTGCTGCTGAAGATCGCACCCGATCTCAGCCTCGCCGATCTCGACGATGTCGTGCACATCGCGCGTTCGCGAAAAGTCGATGGCATGATCGTCTCCAACACCACGCTCGGTCGGCCCACGACGTTGCGCGAGCAGGCGCGGGCCAAGGAGCAGGGTGGCCTGTCCGGCCGGCCGCTGTTCCGGCTGTCGACGCGGATGGTGGCGGAGACCTATGTGCGCGTCGAAGGCGCGTTCCCGCTGATCGGCGCCGGCGGCATCGATTCCGGCGGCGCGGCGCTGACAAAAATCCGCGCCGGCGCCAGCCTGATCCAGCTCTATTCGGCGCTGGTCTATAAAGGCCTCGGTCTGGTCGACAGCATCAAGGCCGATCTGGTCTCGACGCTGCTGCGCACCGGTCGCGATTCGCTGTCCGAAATCGTCGGCGCCGATGCGGCGACGCTGACGGCGGAAGACTGGCCGGTGTGAGATCGACGATCGAAATCGTCGATCTGCCTGAGGCGGGCCGGGACGGGCGCTAAACGAGTGCGACCTTTCCGGTCGCGAGATCGTAGACGGCGCCGACCACGCGAATTTTTCCCTTGGCGACCATCTCGGCCAGAATCGGTTTGGCCTTTTGCAGCCGCTGAACGTTCTGCTTCACATTGGCGACGACGGCCCGCTCGGGCAGGTCCTGGCCGGGCTGCTTCAAGACCGGCTCGATGCCGGGTTTCATCGCCCGCACCAGATCCGCGATGTGGCCCGGAAGCGTATTGCCCTTCTGCAGCGCGCCAATGGTGGCATTGACGGCGCCGCAATTGCTGTGACCGAGCACCATGATCACCTTGGTGCCCAGCACGGCGGCGCCGTATTCCAGGCTCCCGAGGCCGTCCGGCGTGACGAAGTTGCCGGCGACCCGGACGATGAACAAGTCGCCGGGGCCCTGGTCGAACGCCAGTTCCGGTGCCACGCGTGAATCGGCGCAGCCCAGGATCGCCGCGAAGGGCGCCTGCCCCTGCGTGCGGGAGACGCGTCCCGCGGAAAAGTCCCGTTCGCGCATCTGGTTGGCGACGTAGCGCGCATTGCCTTCCATCAGCAGGTTGAGCGCCGCGTCGGGTGTGTCCGCAGCTGCTACCGGCTGCGCACTGGCCAGGGTGGGCAGCGAAGCGGCTGCCAGCACGCCGGCGCCAGCCTGGAAGAATTTTCGACGAGACATTCCGAGATCAGGACAAGCATCACACATTTGCACTCTCCATTGTTTCGAAAGCGCAACGGTATCTCGCCACTCCCGAGTTCGCGAAGAGGACAAATGCGAACAGTCGGCGACGTCGTAAACAGCTGGATAAAGGGACTGAACGGATTCTATGGATTTCAATTTGCTGCGGCTATTGGAACGACGTCCTGACCATCGCCGGATAACGCCAGGCCTGCAGCACGCCGCGCGACAGCAGGAATGCCAGGAACGCAATCCACAGGCCGGCATTGCCGAGCGGCGCCAGCACGTACCAGGCGGCGACATAGATCGCCAGCGCCGCCAGCATCAGGTTGCGCATGTCGCGCGCCCAGGCCGCGCCGATGTAGATGCCGTCAAAAGCGTAGGCCAGCACGCCGCAGGCCGGCGCCAGCGCTGCCAGGATCATGAACTCGCGCGCGGCGAAGCGCACCTCCGGGCTGGCGGTAATGATGTCGATGAGTGAATTTCCAAATATTGCGAACAACAGTGTGACGCCGACGCCGAAGGCAGCGCTCCAGCCCAGCACCAGCTGGACCGCGCGGCCGAATTGCCGGCGGTCACGCGCGCCAAATCCCTGGCCGCATAATTGCTCGGCGGCGGTGGCGAGGCCATCGAGAAAGAACGAACCGATCATCACGAAGTTGTTCAGCACCGCATTGGCGGCCAGGGTCAGGTCGCCGGCGCGCGCGCCCTGGGCGGTGAAAAACAGAAACGCCGCGATCAGTGCCGCGGTGCGGATCATGATGTCGCGGTTGACCGCGAACAATCGCAGCAGCCGTTCGCGGTCGAACAGGACGGCGCGCGACACGCGCGCATTTGCGTCGAGCATGCGCCACACCACGACGACGCCCGCGGTGAAGCCGATGGTCTCGGCGGTCACGGTAGCCAGCGCGGCGCCCGATATGCCGAAGCCGAGTCGCAACACCAGCAATGCGGTGAGCGCCATGTTGATGAGATTGATGCTGACCTGCAGGGTCAGTGCGATGCCGGTGCGGGCCTGGCCGACCAGCCAGCCGAGAATCACGTAGTTGCCGAGCATCAGCGGCGCCGACCACAGCCGGATGAAGAAGTAGGTCTTGGCGGCTGAGGTGACGGCGTCGCTGCCGCCCATGATGCCGAACACCAGCGCGCCCAGCGGCGTGCGCAGCACGATCAGGGTCAGTCCGATCGCCGCCCCCAGCATCAGCGCGCGCAGCAGGATCGCGCGCACCTCGATGCGGTCACCGGCGCCGAGCGCCTGCGCGGTGAACGCCACCGTCGCCATGCGCAAAAAGCCGAACAGCCAGAAGATGCAGTCGAAGGCGATCGAGGCCATGGCCACGCCGCCCAGCAGATGCGGATCGCCGAGCTGGCCGACCGCGGTGGTGGAGACGATGCCGAGCAGCGGCGTGGTGAGATTGGCCAGCATCGCCGGGCCGGCGATGGCAAAGACGCGCCGGTGACCGACCGGTCTTGTCGGAGACACCAGCATTCTGCGTCGGATCTATCGGCCGCGCGGTGCGCTGAACATCCGCGAGATCAGCCAGATCGGCACCACGATCACGGCGCCGAGCAGGAAATAGCGCCACAGCCCGGTAACCGCGTCGAAGCCGAGGTCATAGATCCACTGGAACAGGCGGCGGATGCTGGTGACGATGTTCCATGGGTCGAGGCCGATGGCCGCGAGCACCACGCCGACCAGGATCGACAGCAGCACAAGGCGCCCAAGCACCGCCAGCGGCGAGCCGCCGAGGAAGCGCGAGAGGCCGTCTTGTTGGCGCACCGGCACGTCGCGGACATCGTTCTGCATCATCGTCTCCTGGGCGCGAAATCGCGTCTTGATCATAGGCGGTTCGGGCTGAATGGGAAACCTGGATGGTCTATCGACGCGTTGCCACCGCTCACTCCCTGTCGTCGCCCGGCCGGCGCGCAATTGCGCGCAAGGACCGGGCGACCCAGTAAACGCCGGCAGCTGCGCTCATGCGCAACCGACAGCGTTTACTGGATCCCTGCTTTCGCAGGGATGAGAGCCGGGGAGGGTGACACCTCCTGTGCCTCCGCCTTCAGCAGGCGCTCCAGCGTCTCGAGCCGATCCGCTTCCGCCGGCGGCTTGTCCCAGCGCAGTCGACTGATGCGCGGAAACCGCATAGCGACGCCGGACTTGTGCCGAGGCGAGCGCGCCAGGCCCTCGAACGCGACTTCCAGCACCAGGCCCTGATCCGGCTCGTGCACCACGTGGCGCACCGGTCCGAATTTCTCGGTGGTGTTGCGGCGGACGAAGCGGTCGATCTGCAGCAGTTCCTCGTCGGTGAAGCCGAAATAGGCCTTGCCCACCGGCACCAGCTGGTCGCCGCCTTCGCCCGCGGTCCAGACGCCGAACGTGTAATCCGAATAATAGGACGAGCGCTTGCCGTGGCCCCGCTGCGCATACATCAGCACGGCGTCGATGATATGCGGATCGCGTTTCCACTTCCACCACTGGCCCTTCGGCCGCCCCGGCAGATAGGCGGCGTCGCGCCGCTTCAGCATCACGCCCTCGACGGCATCGGCGTCGTCACCTGCACCCGCGCTGGCAGGATCGGCGCGGGCGGCGGTGAGGTCGGCCCAGGCGGCAAACGGGATCGTCGGCGACAGGTCGATGCGGGAATCGTCGAGCTGCTTCACAAAGGCCTCGAGCTTCGTGCGGCGCTGTTCGAACGGCAGCTCGCGCAGATCGTTCTCGCCATCGCCCAGGAGGTCATAGGCGCGCAGATGGATCGGATAGTCCTTGATCAGCTTGGCCGAGACGACCTTGCGGTTCAGCCGCTGCTGCAGCACGTTGAATGACTGCACCCGACTGTCGCGCAGCACCAGCAGCTCGCCGTCGATGGCCCCGGGCAGCCGCAGGCTTGGCAGCAGATCGGGAAAGCTCGCGGTGATGTCCTCGCCGCTGCGCGAGTACAGCCGCGCGACGATATTGCCCTTGTCGTCGCGGCCGCTGACGGCCTGGATGCGGATGCCGTCCCATTTCCATTCGGCGATATAGTGCGTGGGATCGAGATGGGTGAAGTCGCCGTCCTCGATGGCATGCGCCAGCATCACCGGTCGGAACGGCGCCGGATCGAGATTGACGGGTTTTTCCGCGCGGCCTTCCAGCCAGGCGAACAGTTCCGGATAGGGCGGCGCCAGCCCCGGCCACATCAGCTCGACGTCGTGCGGGTCCTTGTCGCCGAGCGCCGCTGCGGCGGTCTTGGCCAGCCGCGCCGAGACGCCGATCCGCATGCCGCCGGTGACCAGCTTCAGCAGGGCCCAGCGCCCGGTTTCGTCGAGTTCATCGAGCCAGCGCGCCAGCTGTGCCGGCAGTTCGGCCTTGCCGAGCGTGCGCAACGTGGTGACGACTTCGGTCAGCGTCGGCGGCGGCGGATTGTTGTGGGCCAGCAGCTCCGCCTTCGGCCACATCAGCGCCACGGTCTCCGAGAGATCGCCGACATAATCGTAGGACAGTGCGAACAACACCGGGTCGGTACGCGCGGAGATCAGGTCGCGAATCAATCCGGCCTTGGCGTGCTTGAACGACAGCGCACCGGTCAGCGCCGCCAGCGCATAGCCGCGGTCGGGATCGGCGGTCTCGCGAAAGTAAGACGTGATCAGCCGCAGCTTGTTGTTGCGGCCGGGCTCGTAAGCGAGGCGGTCGAGCAGTTCGGCGAAGCGGTTCATGCCTCCATCGCCTCATCCGCCGGCAGCGTTTCCGATTCGTCCTCGTCGCCATAGCCGACCAGCGCCAGCGGTCGCGCGAGCAGGCCCTTGGTCTGGCACCAGTGCACCAGCGCGTCCTCCTGGCCGTGGGTGACCCAGATCTCGCCGGCACCGGTGGCGCCGATGGTGGCGATCAGCCCGTCCCAGTCGGCATGGTCGGAAATCACCAGCGGCAGTTCGACGCCGCGCTGGCGGGCACGGGCGCGGACCCGCATCCAGCCGGATGCAAAGGCTGTCACCGGATCGGGAAAACGCCGCGTCCACACATCCGACGTCGCCGACGGCGGCGCCAGCGTGATGGTGCCGGCGAGATCGGCCTTCTTCATCCCCTTGACCGGGCGAAGGTCGCCGAGATCGATGCCGCGGCTTTCGTAGTAGCGCGTGATCTTCTCCATGGCGCCATGCAGGTAGATCGGTGCGTCGTAGCCGGTGGCGCGGATCAGCGCGATGACACGTTGTGCCTTCCCCAGCGAGTAGGCACCGACCAGATGCGCGCGTTCCGGGAACAGCGCGACGGAGTCGAGCAGCTTCTTCACCTCGAGCGCGGCGTCGCCATGGCGGAACACCGGCAGGCCGAAGGTGGCCTCGGTGATGAACACGTCGCACGGCACCACCTCGAACGCCGCACACGTCGGGTCCGGCGCATCCTTGTAGTCGCCCGATGCGACGATGCAGATGTCTTTACAGGTGACGGCGATCTGCGCCGAGCCCAGCACATGGCCGGCGGGATGGCACTTGATGGTGACCTCGCCGAGTTTCAGCGTCTCGCCATAGGCTATCGCCTGCGTGCTGCCGGCAAAGTTGTCGCCATAACGCAGCCGCATCATGTCGAGGGTTTCCTGCGTCGCCAGCACGTGGCCGTGGCCCGGCCGGGCGTGGTCGGAATGGCCGTGGGTGATCACCGCGCGCTCGACCGGGCGGACGGGATCGATATGGAAGCCGCCCGGCTTGCAGCACAGGCCGGCAGGGACCGGGATAAGAATGTCTTGTGGACGCATCTGGGCTATATAGGTCCGCGCGGGGTTCATTCGAGTCGGCTGATCTGACGAATGCACCGCCTCCCGATCGGTTCCCCCATGCCCGCACGCCTGTTCATGTCATCAGGCGATCTGAACGCGGACCGCCGCTTCGACTATGCCCGCGACCTGCAGGTGCAGGGCGATCTGGTGGCGGCGGAGGACCTGTTCGTGCAGGCCACCGACCTCGCCCCGGGCTTTGCCACCGCCTGGTTCGTGCTCGGCGAAGTCCGGGAACAGCTCGGCGACACCGAAGGCGCGATCCTGGCGTTCCGCAGCGCGCGGCGCACCGATGCGGGCGACCGCAACGGCGCCGCGCTGCGGCTGATGCGGCTCGGCGACGTCGCGGTGGCGGCGATGCCGCCGACCTATGTCAGCGCGCTGTTCGACCAGTACGCGCCAAAATTCGATATGGCGCTGGTGAAGACGCTGGGCTATCGCGGCCCGGCGGTGTTGTTCGATGCCGTCCACGCGGCCTGTGCCGCTGCCGATCGTCCGATGCAATTTGCCCGCGGCATCGATCTCGGCTGCGGCACCGGTCTGGCGGCTGTCGCCTTCGCCGCCAACAACGGCGCCATGATCGGCATCGATCTGTCGCCGCGGATGATCGAGCGTGCCCACGCGACCGGTCTGTATGCCGAGCTTGAAGTGGCTGAGATCGTCGAGGGACTTCGTCACCGCGCCGACGCCAGCGCCGATCTGGTGCTCGGCGCCGATGTGCTGATCTATCTGCATGATCTGGCACCGGTGCTGGCCGAGACCGCGCGCGTGCTGACGCCCGGCGGTCTGCTGGCGTTCACCGTGGAAACCCACAATGGCGAGGGCGTCGTGCTCGGCGCCGGGCTTCGTTACGCCCACGGCATCGCCTGCGTCCGCGCTGCGCTGGCGTCAGCCGGCCTGACGCTGCTGTCCCTGGAGGCCGTCTCGGCCCGTACCGAGGCCGGTGCGCCGGTGCCGGGCCTGGTGGCCGTGGCGGTCAGGCCGCACGGCTAGCAACCATCGCCATCACACGGATCGAACGGCGCTGTTCGTTCCACCTATCCCCACAAACAAAAACCCCGGCCGCGAGGCCGGGGTTTTGAAGTTTCGGAGTTCGTTGGGATCAGAACCTGGCGATGACCGGGGTGTCGAAATGATAGTTCAGGCCGGTCCGGAAGATGTGCTCGGTGACGCTCGTTGAAAACGTGTGCGTCGCGCCGAGCGCGGTGAAGCTGCCGGTGCTGCGTCCGAGATCAACGTAAAGATACTCGGTCTTCGACGTCCAGTTCGGTGCGGCCCAGCCGAAGAACTGCATGGGACGCTCGATGCCGCCGCCGGCGGTCCAGCCGCCGCGGCTGTTCTTGAACGTGAAGGCGGCGGTACCGCCTGTCGTGGCTTGGGCAACAACGTCGGTCTTGACCTCGCCATAGGCAAAGCCGCCGGTTGCATAAAACAGTGTCGATCCCACCGTATAGCCGAGCCGTCCGCGCGCCCTGCCGAGCCAGGACAGTTTCTGGTCAAGCGCGATCGACAGCGCGGTGGTGCACAGGGTGAGGCAGGCCTTGTCGTCCTTTTGCGTCGATCCCTGGAAATCGGCCTCGACGCCGGCGACCCACGCGCCCGACTGCCAGTTGTAGCCAACCTGCCCGCCGCCGAGGAAGCCCTGCGGGACGAGGTCGAACTGTTCGTTATAGGCGCCGACCGCGTAGGAGCTGCGGTTGCGGCCGTAGCCGGAGCCGAAATTGCCGCCGACATAGCTGCCCGACCAGTTTGCCGGCGCCGGCGGTGCATAGGCGGCGACGCTGCCGATCCGGTAGTTCAGTCCGGCGCGGAAGATGTTGTCGCGATAGTTGGTATCGACGGTGTGCGGCACGGTGGCAAACGTATAGCTGCCGGTGCGCGAACCGAGATCCAGATACAGATATTCGAGTTTGCCGGTCCAGTTGCCGCCGAGCGCGGCTTCGACGCCGCTGCCGATGGCGTAGCCGGTGCGGACCTGTTCGTTGACGAAAGTGCCGGTTGATACGGCCGGTGCCAGGCCGCCGAATGTTGCCGGCGTCGCGGTCTCAACGATACTGGTCTTCACGTTGCCGTAAGCGAAGCCGCCGGTGAAATAGCCCAGCACCGGCCCGGTGGTGTAGCCGATCCGCCCGCGTACGGTGCCGAACCAGTCCAGCTTGCGATCGAGTTGCACACGGTTCGTCGCTGAACAGACGAACAGGCAGGCGTCGTCTTGCTGACCGGCCCCCTGGATGTCGGCTTCGAGGCCGAGCACCCAATTTTTTATCTGCCAGTTGTAGCCGGCCTGGATGCCGCCGATGGCACCGAACGGTGACAGGTGGGTCTGCTCGGACGACCGGGCGGGAATCGACAGTCGGGTCAGGTCGCGCCCGACGCCCACTCCGGCGTTGACGCCCAGATAGAACCCACTCCAGTCATAGGCCGCCGCCAGTGCGGGTGCCTTGGTGTAGGGTTTCACCGGCATATCAGCGGCTTGCGCGCCTGCTGTCTGCGGCGAATCGGACACACTTTGCAACAATACCTCTGAAGTCCGCGGGAGGCGGGCCCACAAACAAAAACCCCGGCCGCGAGGCCGGGGTTTTGAAGTTTCGGGAGTTTGCCGGGATCAGTACCTGGCAACGACCGGGGTGTTGAAGTGGTAGTTCAGGCCGGTGCGGAAGATGTGTTCGGTGACGCTGGTGGTAGCGACCGTGGTGTTGACGGTGTTCGAGGTCGAGCCGAGATCGACATAGAGATATTCGGCCTTCGAGGTCCAGTTCGGCCCGAACAGGCCGAATAGCTGAAACGGGGTTTCGAGACCCGCGCCCGCGGTCCAGCCGCTCCTTGTGGTCGAGGCATTGACCGCCTGGACGCCGTCTTCACTGATTTTGGTCTTCACCCCGCCGTAAGCGTAACCGCCGGTGGCGTAGAACAAGGTCGAACCGACCGAGTAACCGAGGCGACCGCGAACGGTTCCGAACCACGGCAACTTGGCGTCATAGGCGACGCTGCCGAAGCCAACCACGGTCTTGTTATCGCGCTGGCTGGAGGCCTGGATGTCGGTTTCCAGACCGTAGACCCAGTTCGCGGCCTGCCAGTTATAACCAAGCTGCACGCCGCCATTGATGCCATCGGGAGCGAGGTTGAAGACCTCGTTTGCGCCCGGGTCGTCGGGAAGGTCGGCAGGTTTGACAAGGCTGCTGCGATCGCGGCCGGTGCCGGAGCCGACGTTGCCGCCGAGATACCAGCCGGTCCAGTCGGCTGCGGCGACCGGCACGTAAGCGCTGTTGCCGCCGACGCGATAATTCAGCCCGACGCGAAAGATGTTCTCGCGAACTTCGGTGTTGAGCGTCTGCGGGCCGAACGCGTAGCTGTTGTTGCCCATGTTCAGGTAGAGATGTTCGATCTTGCCGGTCCAGTTGCCGCCAAGTGCCGCTTCAACACCGCTGCCGACGACCCAGCCGTTCTGGATCTTGTTGGTCGAGAACACCGTCCCGGCATTATCGAAGCTGATGCTGGTCTTGACGTTGCCGTAAGCATAACCGCCGGTGACGTAGCTGAGCACGGGACCGGTGGCGCGGCCGATGCGGCCGCGAACCGTACCGAACCAGTCGATCCTCTGATTGTAGGCGGTCGGCAGCAACGGGCCGCCCAGATTGGTGCGGTCATCGCTCAGGCCAGCGCCTTGGATGTCGGCTTCGAGGCCGAAGACGACCGGGCCGAGCATGGAGCCGGTCTGCCAGTTGTAGCCGACCTGACCGCCGCCGAGAGCACCTTGCGGTGACAGGTAAATCGACTCGGTCCCCAAAACCCCGGCGTTATGGACAGCACGATCCCGGCCGAGCCCGATGCCCGCGTTGACGCCCAGATAGAAGCCGCTCCAGTCGTAAACGGCCACCACCGGCGCCTTGTAGTAGGGGGCTTTCGCAGCCATGTCGGCGGCCTGCGCGCCGGCGGTCAAACCGAGAAGCGTCGCGGTGGCAAGGAAAAGGCGCTTCATGAGGATTCCAGTTCGGCTGGCCGTCCATGGGGACATATGGATTTTGTCCGTAACGCTGAAGTTACGGCCTGTGGTAATTGGATAATGCTGCTCTCAGGTTAATTTTGTTCCCGCAAATAGCCGGGCATTTGCCGCAAAGCGAAAACCCCGGCCGCGAGGCCGGGATTTTCGTTTCAGCGTGGCCGTTGGCCGTGGCCGTCAGGCCGCAAGGCCAGGCGCCGTGCTTGCGGGCGAAGCATCAAGAGGCTGCAAGGGACGCCGGATTGCTTCATCGGAAGGACACCTCGCGATGACGGCGGAAGGGCCTGAGCACTCTGCAAACAAAAACCCCGGCCGCGACGCCGGGGTTTTGAAGTTTCGGGAGTTTGCCGGGATCAGTACCTGGCAACGACCGGGGTGTTGAAGTGGTAGTTCAGGCCGGTGCGGAAGATGTGCTCCTTGACCGAGGTGGACGAGGTGAGCGCAGCCGCTCCGACACCGGGAACAGTTCCGACGAAGGCGTTCGAGCTGGAACCCAGATCGACATAGAGGTATTCGGTCTTCGAGGTCCAGTTCGGCCCGAACAGGCCGAGCAGCTTGAACGGGGTCTCGATGCCGCCGCCGACTGCGTAGCCATCCCCAGTCTTGGAGAAGCTGGCAATCTGGACGCCGCCAGCGTTGATCTTGGTCTTTACGCTGCCGTAAGCGTAACCGCCGGTGGCGTAGAACAGGGTCTGACCGACCGAGTAGCCGAGGCGACCGCGAACGGTACCGAACCAGGGAAGCTTCTGGTCATAGGCGACGCCGCCCAGAGCGACCGTGGTCTTGTTGTCCTTCTGGCTGGAGCCCTGGATGTCGGCTTCGATGCCGTAAACCCAGTTGCCGGCCTGCCAGTTGTAGCCGGCCTGCACGCCGCCAACGACGCCGTCGGGAACCAGGTTGAAGGACTCAACCCCGGGGGCGCCGGCAAGCGTGCTGCGATTGCGGCCGATACCGGATCCGACGTTGCCGCCGAGATACCAGCCGGTCCAGTTCGCCGCCACCGGGGCGGTGTAGCCGGCATTGGTGCCGCCGATGCGGTAGTTCAGGCCGACGCGGAACAGGCTTTCGCGGAATTCGCTGGCGTAGACCTGGCCGGCGAACGCATCGCTCTTGTTGCCGAGGTTCAGGTAGAGATATTCGATCTTGCCGGTCCAGTTGCCGCCGAGCGCGGCTTCAACGCCGGAGCCGACGGTCCAGCCGCCCTGCGTGCGGTTGTTGGTGAACGCGGTCGCGCCGCCTTCGGTGATCGTGGTCTTGACGTTGCCATAGGCGTAACCGCCGGTGAAGTAGCTCAACACCGGACCGGTCGCGAGACCGACGCGGCCGCGAACCGTGCCGAACCAGTCGTTCTTGGTGTTGTAGGTGGTCAGCGTCCCGCCGATCAGCCCGCCGCCAACGGCAGGATAACCGTCCGAGAGGCCGGCGCCCTGGATGTCGGCTTCGATGCCGTACACGATCGGGCCGAGCAGCGAATCAGCCTGCCAGTTGTAGCCGATCTGACCGCCGCCGAAGCCGCCGTTCGGGGCCTGGTACAGCGAATCGCCGGTGAAGCTGTGTCCGGTGCGGTCGCGGGCAGTGCCGACACCGGCGTTCACGCCGATGTAGAAGCCGGTCCAGTTGTAGACCGAAACGAGCGGCGCCTTGTAATAGGGGGCCTTGGCGGCCATGTCGGCGGCCTGCGCACTTACAGCGGTTCCGAGGAGCGCGGCGCTGGCAAGAAGGATACGTTTCATTAGAGACCCCGATTAATTTGAAGTCCGAAAATACTGGAGATCCCCCGGATTGTCTGTGCCCAGGCCGCCACAGTGCCTTGAAATGCAACCTGGCCTCGCCGGAATGACGTTAAAGTTGGGCTGCCCGGCCGCCGCCACCCCCCGGATATGGCCGATGGCGCATTGCCGGACGGCGGCGCCGCGCAAGGCAGGCGCGCCGCATTGATTCGCGGCGATTGGGAACTCCGGAAAATCCCAGCCTGTCAGGGCACTTGCCATCCAAACCGGCCCCGCACAGGATGACCGCAGGCCGTCAAAGCGTCGAACGGACGCACGGCTCAAGAAAATGGCCCGCACAAGCGGAGCCGGGCATCAGGGAGAAAACCACATGGCTGCGCGTCACATCTGCGTCATACGGTCAGCGGCTGTCGCCGCCATCGCGACAACCCTGGCAGCAACGGCGCCCGGGGCGCTTGCCGCCGACAAGAAATACGATCCCGGCGCCACCGACACCGAAATCAAGATCGGTCAGACCATCCCGCATAGCGGCCCCGGCTCGCTCTATGGCGTGCTCGGCCGTGTCGGCGAAGCCTATTTCCAGCAGCTCAACGAAAGCGGTGGCATCAACGGCCGCAAGATCAAGTTCCTGACCATGGACGATTCCTACAGCGCGCCCAAGGCGGTGGAGGCAACGCGCCGGCTGGTCGAGCAGGATGAGGTGCTGGCGCTGTACGGTTCGCTGGGCACCGCGCCGCAGACCGCCGTGCACAAATATCTCAACAGCAAGGGCGTGCCGCAATTGCTGCTGAACACCGGGGCCTCGAAGTGGAACGACCCGAAGAACAACAAATGGACCATGGCCGGGCTGCCGCTGTATCCGACCGAGGCGCAAATTCTGGCGAAATACGTTCTCAGCGTGAAGCCCAACGCCAAGGTCGCCATTCTCTACCAGAACGACGATTTCGGCCGCGATTTTCTCGCGCCGTTCAAGAAGGTGCTGGCAGAGGCCGGTGGCAAGGCGTCGGTGATCGCGGAGCAAAGCTACGATCTCACCGAGCCCACGGTGGATTCGCAGCTGATCAACCTGTCGAAGTCCGGCGCCGACGTCTTTTATAACATCACCACTGGCAAGGCGACGTCGCAGTCGATCCGCAAGGTGGTCGAACTCGGCTGGAAGCCACTGCAATTGCTGTCGGCGGGCTCGACGGGGCGTTCGATCCTCGACGCCGCAGGTCTGGACAACGCCAAGGGCATCGTTTCGATCGCCTATGGCAAGGACATCGGCGCGCCGCGCTACGCCAAGGATCCCGACGTCATGGCGTTCGAAGCGCTGCGGGCCAAATATCTGCCGAACATCGCCGCGGACAATTCCATCGCGTTCTTCGGCTATGGCCAGGCGGTGTCCATGGCCGAGATCCTGCGCCGCTGCGGCGACGAACTGACCCGCGAAAACGTGCTGAAGCAGGCCATCGGCCTCAACGGTTTTCGTGCGCCGCAGATGCTGCAGGGCGTCAGCTACAGCTACACCGCCACCGACTATGCGCCGATGAAAACTCTGTTCACCCAGCAGTTCGACGGCAAGGACTGGGTGCTGTCGGACAAGCCGGTCACGGAATAGCGGGACGCCTCACGACGTCATTGCGAGCCTCCGGGTCCGGCTCCGCGAAGCAATCCAGCAAGCCACAGGCAAGACTGGATTGCTTCGTCGCAAGGGCGCCTCGCAATGACGGGCGTGAATGCCTAGCTTCTCCCTGTGCCTCCGCGAAAACCCGTTCCGCCGCCTGAACTGCCCGAGATATTCACGCGCTGGTTCGCCGCGCGCGGCTGGTCGCCGCGCGCGCACCAGCTGGAACTGCTTGCCAAGGCCCGCGCCAATCGCTCGGCCCTGCTGATCGCTCCCACCGGCGCCGGCAAGACGCTGGCCGGATTTCTGCCGACGCTGGTGGAGTTGAGTGGGGATGAAGAAAAAGCGCTGTCGCTCCCTCTCCCCCGCCTTGCGAAGCTTCGCTTCGCTTGGGGGAGGGGAAAGAAAGATCCCTCGTCTCCACCGGCAACGGCGTGCAGCGCACCGGCGGCCTGCACACGCTGTACATCTCGCCGTTGAAAGCGCTGGCCGTCGATATTGCGCGCAATCTGGAAGCGCCGATCGCCGAGATCGGGCTGCCCATCAAGGTCGAGACCCGCACCGGCGACACACCGGTGTCGCGCCGCGCCCGGCAGCGCCGCTATCCGCCGGACATCTTGCTCACCACGCCGGAACAGCTGGCGCTGCTGCTGTCGTCCGACGATGCGCCGTTTCTGTTCGGCTCGCTGAAGCGCATCGTGCTCGACGAGCTGCATGCGCTGGTGACCTCGAAGCGCGGCGACCTCTTGTCGCTTGGGCTGGCGAGATTGTGGCAGCTGGCGCCTGATATCCGCGCCATCGGCCTGTCTGCCACGGTGGCCGAGCCGGAATCGCTGGCGCGGTTTCTGGTGCCGCAGCCGGTGGGTGCCATAGCCGCGGCCGATATCGTGGTCGCCGGCGGCGCTGCCGCACCCATCGTGGAGATGCTCGACACCAAAGAGCGGTTGCCGTGGGCCGGCCATTCGGCGCGCCATGCGCTCAATGAAATTTACGACCTGATCAAGGGCAACAAGACCACGCTGGTGTTCGTCAACACCCGCAGCCAGGCCGAGATGCTGTTCCAGGAACTCTGGCGCATGAACGACGACAACCTGGCCATCGCCCTGCATCACGGCTCGCTGGATGTGGCGCAGCGCCGCAAGGTCGAGGACGCCATGGCCGCCGGCCGATTGCAGGGCGTGGTCTGTACCTCGTCGCTCGATCTCGGCGTCGACTGGGGCGACGTCGATCTGGTGATCAATGTCGGCGCGCCCAAGGGCGCGTCGCGGCTGATGCAGCGCATCGGCCGTGCCAACCACCGCCTCAACGAGGCCTCGCGCGCGGTGCTGGTGCCGGCCAACCGCTTTGAGGTGCTGGAATGTGCCGTGGCCATCGATGCTGTGGCGGAGAACGCGCAGGACACGCCGCCGTTGCGCACCGGCGCGCTCGACGTGCTGGCGCAGCACATCCTCGGCTGCGCCTGCGGCAAGCCTTTCCTGGCCGACGAACTCTACGACGAGATGCTGTCCGCCGCGCCCTATGCCGAGCTCAGCCGCGTCGATTTCGACGACACCCTCGATTTCGTGGCCTCCGGCGGCTACGCGCTGAAGACTTGCGAGCGCTTCGCGCGCATCAAGCAGGACAAGGCGGGATACTGGCGCGTCACCAATCCCAAGGTGCGGCAGATGTACCGCATGAATGTCGGCACCATCGTCGAGGATACCATGCTGAAGGTGCGGCTGGTGCGCGGCGGCCGCGGCGGCGACCAGGAAAAAGCAAGGGATCCACCGGCATGATCGCGCGCGGCGGTCGCATGCTCGGCCAGATCGAGGAGTACTTCATCGAGAACCTGGTGGTCGGCGACACCTTCGTGTTTGGCGGCGAGGTGGTGCGCTACGAAGCGCTGATGGAAGATCAGGTCTATGTGTCGCGCGCCCACGACAAGGACGCACGGGTGCCGTCCTATATGGGCGGCAAGTTTCCGCTCTCCACCTATCTCGCCGAACGGGTGCGCAATCTGCTGGCCGACAAGCGCGCATGGAGCACGCTCCCCGACCAGGTGCGCGACTGGCTGTCGCTGCAGGCCGATCTGTCACTGGTGCCTGGTGCGCGCGAGCTGATCGTCGAGACGTTTCCGCGCGCCAATAAGAATTACCTGGTGTGCTATCCGTTCGAGGGCCGTCTCGCGCATCAGACGCTGGGCATGTTGCTGACGCGCCGGCTGGAGCGCGGCGGTGCCCGGCCGCTCGGCTTCGTCGCCAATGAATATGCGCTGGCGGTGTGGAGTCTCGGCGACATGTCGCACATGATCCGCCACGGCACGCTCGATCTCGACGCGCTGTTCGATCCCGACATGCTGGGTGACGACCTCGAGGCATGGCTGGCGGAATCCGCACTGATGAAGCGCACCTTCCGCACTTGCGCGGTGATCTCCGGCCTGGTACCGCGGCGCTTTACCGGCGAGGAAAAGAGCAAGCGCCAGGTGCTGTTCTCGACCGACCTGATCTACGACGTGCTGCGCAAGCACCAGCCCGATCACGTGCTGCTGCGCGCCGCCCGCGCCGACGCCGCCACCGGCCTGCTCGATATCCGTCGCCTCAGCGACGCGCTGACGCGAATCAAGGGCAGCATCATTCACCGGGAACTCGACCGGGTGTCGCCGCTGGCGGTGCCGGTGATGCTGGAAATCGGCCGCGAACCGGTGTACGGCGAAGCGTCAGACGAGTTGCTGGCGGAAGCCGCCGAGGAGCTTGTCAGGGAAGCCACGTCGTAGCGATCGGTAGCCCGGATGGAGCGAAGCGCAATCCGGGGCTGTGGAGCTGAAACGAGGGTCCCGGATTGCGCTACGCTCCATCCGGGCTACAAAAGAGCATGCACCGCGAATCGACCCTCACAGATATCAACGCCGTCACCCTCGCCGGCGTCACGCTCCATGCCGATCTGTCCGGCGCGTTGTACTGGGAAGAGCAGCGCCTGCTGGCGGTCTCCGACCTGCATCTGGAGAAGGGCTCCAGCTTCGCCATGCGCGGCACGCTGCTGCCGCCCTACGATACCATTGCCACTTTGGGCCGGCTCGGCGCGGTGATCGCGCGACACGATCCGTGCACAGTGATTGCGCTCGGCGATTCCTTCCATGATCGCAATGCCCATGAGCGGCTGTCGCAGCCGAACCGCGATGTCCTCAGTGCGCTGCAATTGCGCCGCGACTGGATCTGGATTTCCGGCAATCACGATCCCGCTTTGCCGTCCAATCTCGGCGGCGTGGTGGCGCAGGACGTCGCCATCGGCCCCATCGTGTTCCGCCACGAGCCGACCGGTGCTGCGGGCGAGATCGCCGGCCATCTGCATCCCAAGGCACGGGTGTCGACCCGCGGGCGTTCCATGGAGCGGCGCTGCTTTGCCAGCGATGGCGCGCGCGCCATCATGCCGGCCTTCGGCGCCTATACCGGCGGCCTGAACATCCGCGCTGCCGCCTTTGCGCGGATCTTCCAGACACTCGGCTTTGTCGCCCATGTGCTGGGCGACCGCCGGTTGCACGCCATTGCGGCGTCGCGCTGCCATTAAGGCCGCGCGAACGAATCAGCGTCCCTTGAAATTTGCCACCCGGCGTTCCTCGGTGGCCTTGACGCCTTCCTTGAAGTCTTCCGTGGCGCGCAGCCTTGTCTGTTCGGCCAGTTCATGCGTGGTTGCGGCAGCGACGCGGTCGGCGATGTTGCCTTTCATGGTAGCGCGGGTCGAGAGCAGGCCGAGCGGCGAGCATTCGGCGATTTCCTCGGCCAGCTTGATGGCAGCATCGCGCACCTCGGCCTGGGGAACGCAGAGGTTGGCGAGGCCCATCTTCAGCGCCTCTTCGCCGCCGACGCGGCGGCTGGTGTAGAACATCAGCTCGGCATTGTTCTTGCCGACGATCTCTGGCAGCGCCACGGTGAGGCCGAAACCAGGATGAAAGCCGAGCTTGGTGAAGTTGGCGGCGAAACGCGCCTCGGGGCAGGTGACTCGGAAATCCGCCGACACCGCGAGCCCAAGCCCTCCGCCGATGGCCGCGCCCTGCACGGCCGCAACGATCGGCTTTTTCGCGCGGAAGATTCGCACGGCCTCCATGTAGAGATGGCCGATCGAGCCGAGGTTGTCGGCGGGATCGCCGCTCTTCGCCGCCGCTTCCGTTTCCTTGCGGTTGGGATCGCTGAAATCGGCGCCGGCGCAGAATGCCTTGCCCTGCGCGCACAGCACGGTGGCGCGGATCTCCGGATCGGCGTCGATGGCGTCAAGCGCATTGGCGATCTGCTGGATCAGCATGATGTCGAAGAAGTTGAACGGCGGCTTGCGGATCTCGATGATCGCGATGTGACCGCGGGTCTCGACGGCGATGTCTTTGTAGGTGGTCATGGAGTCTCCGTAAGGCTGATGATTGGAATATGTCGCAACTGGGCGCCGTCGCTCCTCCCCCGTTGGGGAGAGGGGGCACTGTAGAATAGAAGGCCCTCACCCGACCGGCTTTGCCGGTCGACCTCTCCCCAACGGGGAGAGGTGAAGAGTTCACCGCAGCCCCAGCCCGCGCGCGATGATGCCGCGCAGCACTTCGGTGGTGCCGCCCTGGATGGTCAGCTTCGGCGCGGTCTTGATGGCGAAGGACAGCATCTCGTCCAGGGTGGCGTGGTTCGACGGGTCGCCTTCGACGAAAGCGGCGAGCTCGCGGACCCGGTGCGGCAGTTGCTGCTCCCAGATGGTGCCGATGTCCTTGACGATGGAGGCTTCCACCACCGGCTCCTTGCCGGCCTGCAGCATGCCGGCCACCGACACCGACATCCGCCGCATGGTGTGCAGCTGCGCGACCAGACGGCCGATGCCCTCGGCGCTGCGGGTGTCCGGATTCTTGCCGACGGCGCGGACCAGCTCGGTCAGCACGTAATAGGTCTCGAGAAAGCGCTCCGGCCCCGATCGCTCATAAGCGAGTTCGGACGTTGCCTGTTTCCAAGCGCCGTCAAGTTCGCCGAGCATGTAGTCATCGGGGATGAAGTGGTCGGTGAACACCACCTCGTTGAACTCATACTGTCCGGTGATCTGCGCAATCGGGTTCACCGCGATGCCCGGCTTCTTCATGTCGACCAGAAACTGGGTCAGGCCGTGTCTGCGGTTCTCCTTGGTGGAGGGCGACGTCCGGAAGATGGCGATCATGTAGTCGGCGATGTGCGCCGAGGTGGTCCAGATCTTGCTGCCGTTGATCAGCCATCCGCCGTCGGTCTTGGTGGCCTTGGTCTTGGCCGCGAACAAGTCGGAGCCGGAGTTCGGCTCGCTCATGCCGATGGAGAAGCAGACTTCGCCGCGGCAGATGCGCGGCAGGATGTCCATCTTGATGTGCTCGGGCGCGTATTTCAGCAGCACCGGGCCGCTCTGGCGGTCGGCGACGAAGAAGCGCCGCACCGGCGCATTGGCCACGCGCATTTCCTCGGTGACGACGTAGCGCTCCAGGAAGCTGCGCTCGTGGCCGCCATATTGCTTCGGCCAGGTCATGCCGAGCCAGCCGCGTTCGCCGACGCGACGCGAAGATTCCGGCGCATCGGAATCCTCGCGCTGCGGCTTGTGCGGATCGAAGGTGCCGGCGGCGATCTCCTCGGCGAGGAAGGCGCGCACTTCGCGGCGCAGCACCTCGCATTCCTCGGGCAGGCGGATCGGATCGAAACGGAGGGCTGCGCTCATGGTCGGTCTCGTCTCAGAAGCAAGGGAAGTTCAGGGATCAGCGCGACGCCACCAGCGGCCACAATTCATCGGCGCCGCGCGCAGCAATCATCTTGCCGAGTTCGACGGCCCAGTAGCTCTCGGAGCCGAAATCGTCGCGCCAGGCCAGCGCGCGCAGCGTGTAGCAATGCAGGATGTGTTCCTGGGTGAAACCGATGGCGCCATGCACCTGATGGGCGATGGCGGCGCCCTTTTCGGCAGCTTCCGAACAACGGATTTTGGCTGCCGCCGCTTCGAGGAACACGGTCTCCTCGAATGCCGATCCGCTGGCGATGGCGTCGGCGGCCGAGGTGGCGGCGGCCAGCGCGGCGGCGGCTTCACCGGCGAGCCTGGCGAGGTTGTGCTGCACGGCCTGGAACTTGGAGATCTTCTTTTCGAAGGCGACGCGCTCGCCGGCGTAGCGCACGCTGATGTCGAGCATGGTTTCCAGCGCGCCCGCAATCTGCAGGCTGCGCGCCACCGCCCCCATCAGCATCAGCGACGTCTGATCGAAGCCATTGGGCGCCGGCTTGAGCACGATCGGCTGCACATTGTCGAAGATCACGGTGTCCGACGGATCGCTGGCGAGATTGAGTCCGGCCTCGATACGGCAGGCGCTGGCCGCGACCAGCGCGATGGATACGCCGCCGATGCCGCTGGCGATCACCGCGACGTGCCCCGCCTGGGTGGCAAACGGCACGCCGCGGGCACGGCCGGTCAGGCTGCCGTCGGCATTGATGGTGATGCGATCCTTGGGGCTCGCCGGTGCGACGGTCATCGTGTCGGCAGGCGACGCAATGCCGGCCTGCGCCAGCAGCCAGCCGGCCAGCATGGTTTCGGCAAGCGGCACTGCCACGGCGAAACGCCCGGCGGCGCCGAGCACGGCAAAACCTTCGGCGAGGCTCGCGCCGGAGCCGTCGTAGTCTTCAGCGACCCAGGACAGCGGCAGGCCGGCTTCGGTCAGCGCGTGCCACAGCGGCGCGACCCACGCGCCGTCCTTGCTCCTGCTGATGGCTTGCGCGTCGGCGAGATCGGCAAAAATACGTTCCGCGGTCTCGGCAACAATATTGTCGGTCTCCGTCACAGCGTTCCTCGTTGGCAAAGCGCACATCTCAATTCAACCGGCGGTGCGCCGGCGATGGAGTGCTGCCGTTTGTTGAGAATCATGATGGGCAAAAGGCGCTGTGAAGACAAGCGCGCATGTCCGCAGGGCGGCCTGCAGTGACGGCATGATGTATGGCGTTATTCCGTTCAACGGACTTCGTCGACGTATCCCGATCCGCCGGCGATATGGTACATCGCGGCGGGACGAGAAACCAAAGGGGAGTGCGGATGTCGAAGGAAGAATTGTGCGTCGTGATCACGGGGTCTGCGTCGGGGCTGGGCGCGGCGACGGCGGCGATTCTCGCCAAAGGCGGCGCCCGCATCGTCATCAACTATGCGTCGAGCGTGAAGGAAGCGGAAGCGACTGCCGAGCTGTGCCGCAGCGCCGGTGCCGCCGAGGTGATAGTGGTGCAGGGCGACGTCGCGAAGGATGAGGATTGCCGGAAGATCATCGCCGCCGCCGCGCCATGGGGACGGCTCGACGCGCTGATCAACAATGCCGGCACGACCAAGCATGTGGCGCACGGCAATCTCGACGGGCTGTCGGCCGAGGATTTCCAGCAGGTCTATGCGGTCAACACCATCGGTCCGTTCCAGATGGTGCGCGCGGCGCGGTCGCTGCTCGAGGCCGGGTCCAAGGCATTGGGTCGCGCGTCCGCGGTGGTCAATGTCTCGTCGATGGCCGGGATCACCGGCGGCGGTTCGTCGGTGGCCTATGCCGCCAGCAAGGGCGCGCTTAACACGATAACGCTGTCACTGGCGCGCGCGCTGGCGCCGTCGATCCGCGTCAACACGGTATGTCCGGGTTATATCGACACGCCATGGTTCACCAAGGGCCGCGGCGCAGAGGCCGCCGCCAAGGTGCGCGACGCGGTGATCGCCAAAGTGCCGCTTAAGCTGGCGTCCACGGCCGAGGACATCGCCAACCTGGTCTGCTTCCTGGCGACCGCGCCGTCGAGCAACATGACCGGCGAAGTGGTGCGGATGGATGCGGGCATGCATCTGTCGTGAACTGACGGCACCGCGTCGAGTCTGATCCAATGACTGTCATCCAGCGCAAGCGGGTGATCCAATAAACGGAGACGCCGAGGCGCCATCACGGCTGCCTCGGCGTACTGGATCGCCCGCTTTCGCGGGCGATGACAATTGGGGGCTTTGTCGCGACCTCAGTAACGCTGGCCGGGATCGGAGATCACCCGGCGGGCGACCAGCCTGTTCCAGATGAACAGCACCACCAGCGCGCCGAGGGTGGCGGTGATGAAGCCGGCGCCCTGGTTGGGGCCGTAATGGCCGATCTGCTGGCCGATGAAGGTCGCCAGGAATGCGCCGGCGATGCCGAGCACAGTGGTCAGAATGAAGCCGCTGGGATTGTTGGGACCCGGCGACAGCATTCTCGCGATGATGCCGGCGACAAAGCCGATGAAGATGATCCAGAGCATGGCACTATCCTTATATAAGCGAGCCGATCAAACCCAGCGCGACTTTGCTTCGTCTTCGGTCGGCACTCGACCCTCGGGGGTGAACTGATTTACCGCGTCGGGCAGTTCGTTGCTCAGTTCGGACAACAGTTGATCGCGCGACATGCCGGTGCGTGAGGTCAGCTGTTCGATCTGGTCGGCGCCAAGTGCATTTGCTAGATCGCCGGGCGCGATCTGCTTGTTGGGACCGTTGCTGACCCACGAATTCGCGACTTCGCCATGACCGTTCTGCTGGAATTGCTTGAGCAGATCGCCGAGACCGCCGCTCAACACGCTGCCAGCCGCGCCGCCCGCCAGCAGGCCACCGAGCGGGCCGTTCAGAAATCCGCCCAGACCTCCGCCGGCCTGGCCGCTATTGCCGCCGAAGATGCTTCCCAGCATACCACCGAGCCCGCCGCCATCGGGCGCGTTGGCCTGCGTGGTCGTCGGCGCCGGCACCTGTTGCGGCTGCGGCTGTCCCTGCTGGGTGCCGGTGAAATGCTTGTAGCCCTTGTAGGCCAGCAGTGCGAGGATCGCCATGGTCATGGGCGACATGCCGCCGCTCTTGTCGTTCGGATCGCTCGGCCCTCGCGGCCCGTTCTGCATGCCGTTCAAAATATCGAGCAAACCCATCGCACTCTCCTTCGCTGGCCCCGGATGGAACATAGCGTCGCCTTATGACGCTTGGAAGGCCCGCAGGTTCCCGGTCGTAGCCAGCGCGGAGGCATTTTGCTACCAACGGGTGCAAAATCAGCAGGTGACGAAGTAGAGCGATGGCAACGAACCGTATTGCAGTTGCGGGCGCCGGCAGCATTGGCTGCTTCGTTGGCGGCATGCTGGCCGCCGCCGGGCGCGATGTTGCCATGCTGGCGCGGCCGCGGGTGACCGCCGAGATCCAGGCGCATGGCCTGCGGCTGACCGGTGTCGGCGGCCCGGACCGTCATGTACCTGTGCAGCAGCTGGCCCTGTCGGACGAAGCCACTATCCTCCATGGCGCGGCGGTCATTCTGGTTGCGGTGAAGAGCGCAGATACCGCCGGGATCGCGGACCTGATCGCGCGGCACGCCGCCGAAGACGCGGTCGTCGTCAGCCTGCAGAACGGCGTCGGCAATGTGGCTGTGTTGCGCGAGCGGCTGCCGGGCCGGAGTGTTCTCGGCGGCATGGTGCCGTTCAACGTGATCGCGCCGGGCGACGGCCACTATCATCGCGCCACCTCCGGCGACATCGCGATCGAGAGCGACGCCGCCGGCACGGCGACGCAACTGTCGGTGACCGATCTGATCATGCGCCCGGCCGATGACATCGTCGCGGTGCAATGGGGCAAGTTACTGGTGAACCTCAACAATGCGCTGAACGCACTGTCCGGCCGGCCGCTGCGCGAGCAGCTGGCGCAGCGGGCATGGCGACGGCTGTTCGCCGACCAGATGGCCGAAGGGCTCGCGGTGCTGCAGGCGGAAGGAATCAGGCCGATATCGGCGACGCCGATCCCGGCCAGCCTCACGCCGCATCTGTTGCGCCTGCCGGACTTCCTGTTTGCGCGTCTGCTGGGACGGACCATGAAGATCGATCCGACCGCGCGTTCGTCCATGTGGGATGACCTGCAGCGCGGACGACGCACCGAAATCGACTATCTGCAGGGCGTGATTGTGCAACTGGCGGAACGGCACCGCATCGATGCGCCGCTGTCGCGGCGGATCGTGGAGCTGGTCAAACGCGCAGAGGCCGAAGCACAGGGCTCGCCGGGCCTGACCGCGGAAGCGATCCGCGGCTAGCCGCCTCAGCTAGCGATGCGGGCGTTGGCGACGGCTTTCTGGAACAGCGCGTTCATGGCCTCGGAGATGCCTTGGGTCGGGCTCACTTCGAAATAGAAGCCGGGTGATGCACAACTCTGCATGTTTTGTGCGATTTCACTGTTCGGAGAGGGGCCGTAAGGCCCGGTATTGAACGGCGCGATCCACGTACTGTACCAGTTGTCGGTCGGCGGCAGGT
The DNA here is from genome assembly GCF_026015985.1 of Rhodopseudomonas sp. P2A-2r. GTDB lineage: Bacteria > Pseudomonadota > Alphaproteobacteria > Rhizobiales > Xanthobacteraceae > Tardiphaga. Next base: position 989,955 of record NZ_CP110389.1, read on the forward strand.
AGGTCGTGTACAGGACCGCGATCTTGATGCCGCGGTTCTTGATGGCCGTGCACAGTGCCGGATTGATCGGCGACTGGCAGCGATTCGAACCCTGCAGCGGCTTGAGGCAGCCCGCGTTGGCCTCGTCGGCGACGCCATCGGACACGAAGAACAGATATTTGAGCGGCGACGACGATGTGCCGGTGCCCGGCAAGCTGATCGCATTGTTGATCGCAGGGAAGACGCTGGTGAACGGGGTGTCCTTGTCGGCCGTAAAGGAGTCGTTCTGGCCGGCGACCGCCATCAGGTCGATATTACCGGCGGCCGTCCTGGCACTCGAGAGGCTCGATGAGAGCAAGAACAGGTTCCGCAATCCGATGGTCGCGGATGACGCGCCAAAGTCGTAGATCGCCATTCTGAACTGGCTCGGATAGGTCGCAGTCGCAGTGGCGGTGTCCATCAGCTGCTGGGTCGCCGTCCGCAGGACGTCGATTCGTGTCGTCACGTTCCACTTCTTCGCGATGACATAGTTGCTGTTCGCGTTGGTGGTGTCGTGGCACGCAAACGCGCAGCCGCCTGTCTTGGACTGCAGCAATGTGATGTCAGCCGGCGTCGCGGCCACGCCCATCGATGGCGAATTGTCCAGCAACAGATAGAAATCGATATAGAGCGGCATGGTCGCAACCGACGTCGACGTGCCGGTGACCGTCATGACGTTCCGGCCGATGATCGACAGGAAGGTCGTCGGCACCTGCGCCGAGAACTGCACCGTGGACGTGACCTGGTTGGACGCCTTCGTGACCGTGGCGGTAACGCTGTTCAGCGTATAGCCCGTCTGTCCCACCATGTTGCCATTGAAGATTCCGACCGCGTCGGTCGCGCCTGCCGGAATGACACCGTCCGAACTCATCGAGCCTGCGGCGATGAAGCCCGGGGATTTTTGGGCGACCGAGCCGACACTGGCGGCGTCGATCGCCGTCTGTAGTTTGGTGCGGATCTGAGCAGCCCGGGAATAGTCGATCGCGTAGCCGATGCTCGATATCGTGGGTACAAGGGTGAGCGCGAAGACGATGCCGACGTTGCCGCGATGCGCGCGGCGGAAGCGGTCAATGAGACGAGCTGCGGCGGAGAGCATGCGAAAAGCCTTTCACGGCCCTAAAATCCAGCAGGTAGCATCTTCCGCCCTAAACAAAACTTAATTTGATCTATGAGTTTCGCAAAGTAACGGGGGAATGACGGCCAGGCGCCGAATTTGAGTCAACAGCTAGTAAATGAATTCTCTTACTCAACAATGACTTGATGAGTGCGACGTGGTACGGGAGCAGGTCGTCCTATTGAGAACATGACGTATTGGCGCAGGGGGCTATGTCAATCAGTTGTTCTCTAGTATAGGTAGCGCGTGATTTGACGGTGGTGAGCGCGTTCGCGCGTCGATCCCGGCGTTTGATCCCTTTCATAGCATCAGCACCGCGCGTGCTGATCGCAGGACTCAACTTTAAATCGGAGCAGATATGGCCAAGAAAGCTAAGAAGAAACTCGTTCGTCGCGAATACACCAAGGAAGATGTGAAGACGCTGAAGGCGCATTCCAAGGCGCAGACTCCGCTGGAGAAGATCTCCAAGGAGATGAAGCGTACCGGTGGTTCGCTGCGTCAGAAGGCCATCAAGCTCGGCATTCCGCTCGGTCATCGCCGTCGCAAGGCCAAGAAGGCCGTGACCGCCAAGACCACCAAGAAGTCGGCCGCCAAAAAGGCCAAGAAGTAATATTCGGCTTTGAAGCTGATTCGGCCCCCTGCGCGTGGCGCTTGGGGGCCGTGCAGATGGCGGATGGAATGACCATGCGGCAGATGTCTGTGAAGCTTCAGAGCAAACTGCTACATGAAACGATCGCCGTGATGGCGGTCGTTTCATGCCTTCTGGGCTCGACCGCATCGCCGGTCGTGGCCGCACCGCCGACGGTGACGCCGTCGCCCGGTTACGACGCGCGACTGGCCGAACGGCGCGCGGCCATGTTCCCGCCAGCGACCATCTCGCGGCCCCGGCTGCATGTACGGCGTCCCCACAAGCCGCTGCGCGGTCTTCGCTGAGGCAAGGCCGCTCGATAGACTTCATGAATCCGAAGATATGGCTGCTTGCGGCCGGTCTCGTTGCGACTGCTCTCGTGCCGGCGACGGCAGCTGACTACGCCAGCCAGATCAGCGCCGACTAGCGGTTCGCGGCGACGGATCGCCTAGCTGCGCTTGGTTTTTGCCGGGGGCCGAACAGGGTCTTCGTGATATCCTTGAGGCCCGACGACAGCCGCGACCAGCCGCAGGCCAGCGGATCGGTGCAATCCGCGGATTTCGGCCGCGGCCGCGGCTTGACGACGGCCACCGGCCGGGTCTGCCGGGGCGCGACGATCGGCGCAGGCTTGTCGGGTTCGAGCGATGCCTGCTGCTGCAATTGTTGCTGGCGCTGTTTCTCGGCAAAGGCTGCGACGATGATGCTGCGGCGGTGGCCGTCGAGATAGGCGGCGTATTGCTCGTCGATCATCCTCTGTTCGGCCGCCGTGGGATTGGGGCCTGCGATGTCGAAGCTGCGGTTCTGCATGAAGTCGTGATAGGTGTAGCCGCCGCCGGCCTTGCGGCGGCCCGCGAACCTGGCTTCGCAGTCGGCCAGCAGCGAGGCCTTGGCGTCCCCGCCGCCGCCGGATCGCTCGGCCCGTTCGGCGCAGTCCTCGAAATCGGCGGGCGCCGCGGTCCACCATTGCGCGCCGGCCGGCGTCGGCATCAGCGCGAGGCTGCTGGCGAAGGCGGCGTTCAAAACCATGAATCTGGCGGTCGTGGTCACCGGCGTTACGTCCGAAATGAGGTCTGTGACGGCCAATTGTCGCCATTATCGGCCCCGGTTTCAACCGGGCAGGCCGCTTTTCCTGTCGCGCGGGGCGGATTTCCGCACCCCACGCCCCGGCGCAGCGGTCGCCGTCGCGCTGGCGTCGGGGTGGCGACGGCGCCGCGGCTCTGGTATGGAGTGGACCAAGCACCCGCGCTTGCCGGGTGTGCGGTCCCGTAGCTCAGCCGGATAGAGCGACGGTTTCCTAAACCGTAGGTCGCATGTTCGAGTCATGCCGGGATCGCCAGTTCCATATTGGATACGCCTTTGCTATTCGCGCCTGCCACACGCTGCGCGTGGGTGCACGCGTCTCAGATGTGAGACGTATCCTTCTCAATCCTGAGACTTCGACAGCCGCCTTGCTGCGCGGTTGCGATTGCGGCGGCTGATATCAGTCGCAAATCCCGATCGATAGCGGTTTCCGGGCCATGGCACGGGCCTTGCTCCAGTGTCCTTCAACGCGCGCAAGACGCGTTTGGAGCAAACGACTGGGAGGAATTGCCATGGAGATTGGATACTTCACCATGCCTTCGCATCCGCCGGAGTGCGGGCTGAAAGAAGGGCACGACTGGGATCTGCAGGTGCTGCGCTGGGCCGATGAACTCGGCTATCAGGAAGCCTGGATCGGCGAGCACCATACCGCGCCGTGGGAGCCGCATCCGGCGCCCGATCTGCTGCTGGCGCAGGCTTTTCTGCAAACCAAGAACATTCGTCTCGGGCCTGGCGGATTCCTGCTACCGTATCATCATCCCGCCGAACTCGCCAACCGCGTGGCGATGCTCGATCATCTCTCCGAAGGCCGGCTGAATTTCGGCGTTGCGGCGTCGGGCCTGCCGAGCGACTGGGCGATGTTCAACGTCGACGGCATGTCCGGCCAGAATCGCGACATGACCCGCGAGGCGCTCGAGATCATCCTCAAGCTCTGGTCCGATGACGCGCCGTGGACCTATACGGGGAAGTACTGGACCGTCTCCAAGCCGGACGTGATGTTCGACTTCCTGAAGCCGCACATCAAGCCGTTGCAGGCGCCGCATCCGCCGATCGCGGTGGCCGGCCTCAGCAAAGGCTCCGATACGCTGAAACTGGCCGGCGAACGCGGCTACATTCCCATGAGCCTCAACCTGAATCCGGCCTACGTCTCGAGCCACTGGGATTCCGTCGAAATCGGCGCAGCGAAGACCGGGCGAAAGCCCAACCGGCAGGACTGGCGCATGGTGCGCGAGGTGTTCGTGGCCGATACCGACGAGGAAGCGTGGCGGCTGTCGGTCGGCGACATGATGGGCCGGATGATGGGCGAGTACTTCCTGCAGCTGCTCGGCCACTTCGGCTTCAAGGACTATCTCAAGCACGCGCCGGACGTGCCGGACAGCGATGTCACCGTGGAATATTGCGCCAGGCATAACTGGATCATCGGCTCGCCTGCCACCGTCGCCGAGAAGATCGAGAAGATCTATCATGAGGTCGGAGGCTTCGGCACGCTGCTGGTGTTCGGCTTTGACTACAAGCACAAGCCGGAAGCCTGGCACAATTCGCTGCGCCTGCTGAAGCAGGAGGTGCTGCCACGCCTCGCGCATCTCAAACCGGGGATCGGCAAGGCTGCCTGATCATCGTCGCTGTAGGGTGGGCAAAGCCTCTACCGCGCATCGCGCGGCGAGGCGTGCCCACCATCGCGCGACAATGGTGGGCACGGCGCAAGGGCGCCTTTGCCCACCCTACGCACTACGAATCCGACACAGGATGCCCCATGGACTCAAATGACTTCAGGAAGGCGATGCGTCACTGCGCCGGCGCGGTGGCGCTGGTCACCGTCGGGCGCGAGGAGGGCCGCAGAACCGGATTGACGGTGACGGCAGTGTGCTCGCTGTCTGACGACCCGCCGTCGCTGCTGGTTTGCGTCAATCGCAAGGCCAGCGCCAATCCGCGCATTCGCGAGGAGCGCTGCTTTGGCGTCAGCTTTCTCGCCGAAGAGCATATGCCGCTGGCGCTGACGTTCAGCGGACAGAAGGGTTTTGATGGCGAAAACCGGTTCGGCTTCGGGCGCTGGAGCACCCGGGTGACTGGTGCGCCGGTGCTGGAGGAGGCGATCGTGTCGTTCGACTGTGAGTTGCGGCAGGAATTCGAGACCAGGACGCATTCGGTTTTCGTCGGCGATGTGCGCGATGCCGGCATGCGCGGCGCGGCGTCACCGCTGCTCTACCTCAATGGCGCGTTCCACGGCGTCCACGCCATCAGGGACGCGGTCTCGCTGGGCGATCTCGAGGCGAGAAAGCTCAGCTGGAGCATCTTCTCATGATGGAGCTCCACAAACTCTCCCTCATCCTGAAGAGCTACGGACGGTTTGCCTCATCCTGAGGAGCGGTCGCCTTCGACCGCGTCTCGAAGGATGGCCGCAAGCTCGGCGCGCAATATCTCATGGTTCGAGACGCGCGCCAAGCGGCGCGCTCCTCACCATGAGGATGGCGATGGGCCCGATGCAAAGGCGCTAGTGGTCCGTCACCGCAATCTTCAGCGCCTTGATCTTGCGGTACAGTGTGGCGCGGCTGATGTGCAGCGTTCGCGCGGCATCTGCGACGTCGCCGTGGTGCCGGTTGAGCGCCTCGGCGATGACGTGCCGCTCTGCTGCCTTGAGACCGGGCGTCGCGCCGTCGCTGCACGGCGGCAGGTCGAGATCGGCTTCGGCGATGATGCCGCCCTCCGCGGTACAGGCGGACAGCCGCAGCACATGCCGCAATTGCCTGATATTGCCGGGAAACGGATGCGCCAGCAGCGTCTCCCAGGCCGCGGAGGACATGCGCAGTTGCGGCGCTTCCTCGGCCGCGATCCGGGCGATCAGCTCGGTCTTGTCGGCGCGTGCGCGCAAGGCGGGCAGATCGACCTGCAACCCGCGGAGACGATAATAGAGGTCGGCGCGGAAGCCGCCTTCGGCCACCATGGCTTCGAGGTCGCGATGTGTCGCGCTGACCAGGCGGATGTTGACGGCGACCGGCTTGCGCGCGCCGAGCGGCCACACCTCGCGGTTTTCCAGCACGCGCAGCAACCGCGTCTGCAGCGCCAGCGGCATGTCGCCGATCTCGTCGAGAAACAGCGTCCCGCCGTCGGCCTGCACGATCAGGCCCCTGGAGCCGTCGCGGCGTGCGCCCGTAAAAGCCCCGCTTTCATAGCCGAATAGTTCGGCATCGATCAGGCTTTCCGGCATCGCCGCGCAGTTCAGCGCCACATAGTGGCCGCCGGCACGGCCGCTGGCGGCATGAATGGCGCGGGCGAAAACGTCCTTGCCGCTGCCGGTCTCGCCGCGCAGCAGCACCGGAATATCCTTGTCGACGACCATCAGCAGGCGCCTGACGCTTCGCTGCAGCGCCGGATCGCCGCCGGCGAGTTCGGCAAGCGCCTCGTGATGGATCGCCGGCCGATCGGCCGTACGCGCGGCGTGCGACGCGGCCGGCCGTCGGGCGCGTGTCGGACTCGATACATGCCCCTCTCCGAGGTGCCGTCCTTCGCGATCGCGCAGCGCCTGTGCCACGCCGGGCCGGCGCGCCGACGTGCTGTCGAACTGGATGAATTGCGACAGCGGATGCCCGGTCTCGATCATCGCGTCGGACAGCCCGAGACTGTCGCGCGCGGCGCGGCTGGCGCCAAGCACCCGTTGATCGTCGTCGAAGGCGATCATCGCACTGCCGCCGGGCAAGGTGGCAATCCAGCCGTCATGGAAGCTCGAGCGGAATATCGCCTCCTCGATGCGCCGCACCGCCTGCGTCGTGAGGGCCAGCGCGAGCTGGTGCGCGGCGCGATCGAGATCGCCGCGGCACGAGGTGATGTTCACCGCGCCTGCGAGATGGCCGGCATGGTCGAACACCGGCACCACCGCGCAACTGAACATCGACCACTGTTCGCGAAAATGTTCATCGCGATGCACAAGGATGGCCCGCTGCTCGGCGAGCGCCGTGCCGAGGCCGTTGGTACCTTCGGTGGCCTCGGCGAATACCGAACCGGTGTAGATCTTCCATTGCCGCATGAGGGTTGCGGCTTCGCCGTCGGGCAGGCGGCTGAACAGGATCGTCGCATTTGCGTCAGCAAGATTGACGCAATAGCCGGTGTCACGCACCAGTCCGTAAAGATTGTCCAGTTCGGGCATTGCCAAATGGAGCAGGCGGTCGACCCGCTCGGCGCGGTACTTCAGCTCGGATTGCATCAGCGTGCGTGGCGGCCCGGCGCGGGCCGGATCCAGCTTGTGATCGACGAGGCATCGCTTCCAGGACCTGACGATGCGTGGTTCGCCCTCGACAGCCATCTCGCTTGCGGCGACCGCAAGGACCCGCTCGACGTGATTCCGGGCCGCGAGGTTTGCCACCGCGATCCTCCCCTGGATTTTGCGCCAGTCTGTCATCGCGTCGTCAGAAGTCAATCAAGTGCGCGCAGCGATCACGGCGGCGTCATTAGTTCGCTACTGCACAAGGATGCAAAGCCGCGCCCGCGAAGGCGCCTGCCGAACCATTCCCCGCCAATCGCCGAGCTCGCACCGGTGAACGTTGCCTCGGGGCGCCGAACGACGTCGACGACACGAACGGCCGGCGAAGCGCTGCCGGCGCTATGCGACTCTGATACTTGCCAGGAAACGATCCACCTCGCCGCGCAGCACTTCGGATTGCGAGGCCAGTCTGGTCGCCGAGCCCAGGACATTTTGTGCGGCGGAGCCTGTGGTGGAAATCCCCGATGTCACGCTGGTGATGTTGCGCGACACGTCGTCGGTGCGCGCAGCGGCCTGGCTGACGTTGCGGGCGATCTCCTGCGTCGCGGCGCCCTGTTCCTCGATGGCCGCGGCAATGGCCGATGAAATCTTGTCGACCTCGTCGATGGTGGCGCACACCGCCTGAATCTCTTCCACGGCCGCATTGGTCTCGCTCTGGATCGATGCGATCTGGGCGCGGATATCTTCGGTGGCCTTGGCCGTCTGTGTCGCCAGCGACTTGACCTCGCCCGCCACCACAGCAAATCCCTTGCCGGCCTCGCCGGCACGTGCCGACTCGATGGTGGCATTCAGCGCCAGCAGATTGGTCTGGCTGGCGATCTGATTGATCAAGGCGACAACATCGCCGATCTTCTGCGCCGCTGCGGCCAGGCTCTGCATGCGCACATTGGAGCGCCGGCCGCTGTCGGCCGCCTTTCCGACCGCGGCGGAGGATTGCGCGAGCTGCCGGTTGATCTCGCCGATCGAGGACGACAATTCCTCGGATGCCGCGGCCACGGTCTGCACATTGTCGGAGGCCGAGAGCGATGCGCCCGAGACTTCGTCAGACTGCGCCCGGCACTGCTCGACGACCGACGACATGGACTGCGCGGTGTTCTGCATCTCTGCCGCGGCGGACGATACGTTGTCGACGACCTTGCGGACGTTGCCCTCGAACCTGTCGGCAAGCGATGCGAAGATGGCGCGCTTCTCCTGTTCGGCCTTGGCCTGGCTTTCGTCCTGGTCGACCTGGAAGCGGCTGACACGAATCGCATTCTGCTTGAAGATGTCGACGGCCTGCACCATCTGGCCGACTTCGTCCTTGCCGCTGTGCTGCGGCAGCGCGACCGACAGGTTGCCTTCGGCGAGTTCACGCATCGCCTCGGTGATGGCAAGGATGGGCCGCGAAATGCCGCGGGCGATCAGCAAACCGCCGGCGATGGCGAGGACCAGACACAAGGCGGCAATCGCGGCCACGAGCAGCCGCGCATGGGCAATGGCTGCCACATATTCGCTGTTGTCCATGACGATCTCGACGGCGCCGATGGGCTGGCCGGAGAAATCCTTGACCGGGCCGAGCAATGCGACGATGGGCGTCGTCTGCAGCGCGCCCTGTCGGATGATGAAACTGCCGTTGGTGGCGCTGCGATAGGCGCCGGCATCGAAGAACGTCTTGCCGCCCAGCGTACCGCCGAAGGTTTTGAAGTCGCCATTCCCGGCGAGATGAAACGCGACATTGACGTTCCGCGCGCGCTTGAACTCATCGAAGAAGCCCTGGCCGAATGTCAGCCCGAACTCGACGGTGCCGAGATGCTTGCCCTTCTGCGCCACCGGCACGACGCCGCGAATGCCGAGACCGGCAACACCGCCCTCGAGCCCCAGCACCGGCTTCATCGTGGAATTGGCAACGACGACGGTCTTGCGGAAGCCGGAGAGGTCGTCACCGAACTTGGCGGGCTGATGCACCCGGAACTGGGACAGGCCTGCCGGTGTATGGAATTGGAACTGATCGACACCGTAGTCGGACTTGAGCTGGGCGAAGCCCGGTCCGAACAACTGCACCAGCGCCTCGCGATCGTTGCGCGCCACCGCATCCTGGACCGCCGGGATGTTTGCCACCACGGCGCTCATGGCTGCCGCGCGCTGGGATTCCTGCATCAGCCGCGACTGGAATGCATCGTAGTTGCCCTGGAGTTCCTCACGATCGGCGCGGTCGACGATGCCGCCGATGATCCACATGGCTCCGAACAGCACGGCAATGGCCGTCGCTGCGGCCGATATTGCCAACGCCGCGGTGATCCGGGCTTTCAGGCTCAGATTTGCAACCATGTGATGTTCCGTATGGTGGCGCCCGGTCGCGCGGCGGGCTTCTCATGTGTCCGCCGGCCATTGTGTCCAGAATGTGTTAAGATAATTTTCGCGCCGCTGGTTATTAGTTGAGCAATGCTCGGTTTCCGATCGGGAACGCGTGTTCGATGATGCCGGGCGCCGGCCACGGGCATTGCCAGGGTCCTTGCGCGGACCCTGGGCCAGGACAGCACTTTTGCGTGCTACTCAAGCGCGGGAAGCTAGATCCCCGCGCTCGATTCGATTCGCTCGTTGAGCTTCTGGTCGACGACCTGGACCGTGTGGTCGATATTGGCGTTGGGCATGCCCAGCTGATGCGAAATCAGTTTCACCAGCAGGTCGACGCGCTCGATGAAGGGCGCGCCGTTGGCCACCGCGCGGGCCGCCGATGACGGCTTGAGAAGACTCTCCGCCGCCTTGGCGTATTTCTCGAACGGCACCTGGTCCTGCGGGTCTGCGCCGAGGCGGCGCGCGATGGCATCGACATGGTCGTAGATCGACTGCGAGACCTTCAGGTCGCCATGCACGGCATCGCGGATCGACTGCGGCTCCTCCGGCGTGATGCAGCGATAGTTGCCGGTCAGCAGCATCGACCATTTCGCCAGCGGCACGAACAGCGAATCGAACACCTTGAGCTTCACCGGCACGTCGTGCCCATCCAGCCTGACCGCGTCGATGTCCGCCTCCAGCTCGCGCAGCAGCAGGTTGTGCGCCTCGTCGGCAAAGATCGACGCCTTGAAATTCGTCGGCAGGCCCACGTGAAGAACGTTCGCGGCTTCCTCGGGCGGGCGGAAAGCTTGCGGATCGGGCGAGCAGAGGGTGACCAGTCCGGGTGTGAAGCGCTCCCAGACCTGGGCGTTGGTATAGGCTTCCTCGAGATTCATGTCTGCCAGCGCCGGGATGCGATGGAGATAGGGCAGCGGCGGCATGTTCATGATCGACAGGCACGGCAGCTTGGCCGCGGCAATCTTGATCATCAGAACCCGGATCGTGTGATTGGTGTATTGCGGCTCCTGCATGGCCAGGCCGACGAGATCGTAGCGGGACAGGTCGACGTTATCCGGCGATGTGGCGTCGAGCTTGCCGGGCAGGTCGCGCGAGAAGATCGCCCGGTGCGTCGCTTCGTCGCGCAGCTTGATGCGGACCTCGGTGCCCTCGCGGTTGATCAGCTCGGCGGTCTTCTTGCGGCAGACCAGCGTCACGTTGTGACCGGCCATCAGGAGTTTGGTCGCCAGCAATGAGCCGTACGAGGCCCCGAGAATGAGAATATTACGCGCCATGGTGCCTCGTCCCAGAAGTTGTTTGATGCCAGGCCTTTGCGGCCTGACGAGCCATCTTTGAAGAGCTCGGCCGGACACTAGTGCATCGCAGCGCGCCGATCCAGACGGCGCATGCCGGGAATGTCGGAGCCCCCTCGGGTGCGCCAATCTGTCCGGGGCCGGCACATGGCCGCAGCCGGGGCGTTGCGCTAACGTCCTAAAAAATACGGGGGAAACCATGTCCAAACTCACTCATCGCCGCGGCTTCATCGTGGCCGGGGCGGCTGCCGCCGCGCTGCCTTTCATCGTGCGCAAGGCCTCGGCGCAAGCGGCCTGGCCATCGCGGCAGATCCGCATGATCTGCAGTTACCCGGCCGGGGGCCAGACCGACATGCTGGCGCGGGCGTTCGGCGAATTCATTTCGAAACAGGTGGGGCAGACCGTCGTCATCGAAAACAAGGCGGGCGCTGCCGGCGCCATCGGTACGGCGGAAGTCGCGCGGGCGGAGCCCGACGGCCACACCATGCTGTGCTCCATCTCGACCACCTATGTGATGAACCGGGTCATGATGAAGACGCCGGGCTACGACATGGACAAGGACCTGACACTCGTCAGCGTCATCCCGGGGGCCGGGCTGCCGCTGGTCGCGAGCACGAAGTCCGGCGTCACGACGCTCGATGAATTCGTCGCTTTTGCGCGCAAGAGCGGCAAGGTGAACTTCGGGACCTACAGCGCGGGCTCCGCGCCGCACATGACGATCAATGAACTCAACTGGCAGTATGGCCTCGCCATCGAACCGATCCACTACCGCGGTGAAGCGCCGATGTGGACCGGGCTGGCCGAAGGCACGCTGGACGCCGCGATGGGCAGCTACACCGGTGCGCAATCGGTCCTGCAGAGCAATCGCGGCGTGGCCTTCGCGGTGCATTCGAAGAAGGTCGACGCCATCCCCAAGGTCGGGACGCTGCCCGAACAGGGCGCAACATCGCGGTTCTTCACCGTCAGCGGCTTCACCGGCTGGGCGCTGCCGAAGGCGACGCCGCAGCCGATCGTCGATCGGCTGGCGCAGCTCCTGGTGGCCGCCAATGACGACCCGAAGGTCAGGGACGTGCTCGCCACCTTCGTGCTGGAGCCGGCGCTCGGCTTCAAGGAGACCAACGCTCTGTATCAGCGCGAACTCCCGATCTGGATCGAGAGCGCGCAGGCGCTCGGCCTGCAGCCCGTCTAGAGCCGGCTTCCTCTCAAGGAAACCGTGTCCCAGACGCAGTGCAATGCGCCTCCGTCAGGAGGCGTCGTGCACTGCGTCCGGGACCGCCAAAAGCTCCGGCGTCCGGACAAGATCAAGCGGCTTCAAATTTGAGGATCAAACTTGAGATCGTCGTTGGCGAGCGCGGTCTTCAGCATCGCCGGGATATTCCGGGTGGCGGCCTTGCTACGCGATCGCGATGATCTCGAGCTCCTGACCCGATGGGCCGACGACATCCCCGACCGCTTTGCCCATCAGGGATCTCGCGACCGGTGCGACGAAGGAAATCGAACCGGCCTTGGGGTCCGCTTCGTCCTCTCCGACGATGCGATAGGTCTGCACGCGGCCGTCGTCGCGCCTGAAGGTCACGGTGCGGCCGAAGGCAACCGTGTCCGTTGACGCAGGCGCGTCGACCACCTCTGCGGTTCGAACGCGCGCCGCAAAGTAGCGCGCGTCGCGCAACGGGATCGCCGCCTGCCGCCGTCGCTCATTGACGTCTTCGATGGTTTGCGCGGTTTCGTAGGCCTCGCGCGCCTGCTGGAGTTGAAGCTCCAGTGCCTTCAATCCGGCGGGCGTCACGCGATTCGGATGCGGCGAAACCGGGCGGTCGGGCAGCAGGGTCTCCGCTGCCGTTTCGGCACTGTCTTCCTTGGTGAAGGCAACGCTCACGCCCGGAACTCCTTCAATGGATAGATGCTGACCATGCGCAGCCGCAGCGCGCGGACCGGTCGGAAACTGTAGCACACCGCGCGGCGGCCTGCGCCATCACAGGCCTTGTTCGGTCGCCAGTTCCTCGGCGTTGGGATCTCCTGGCGCGGTCGCCCAGGCCAGTTCGACCAGCGTCACCGTGCGTCGGCCGGCGCCGTCGAGCTGGCATACGATGAGGCCCTGTTCCTCGATGTAATCGAGCAGACGCCGGGCGCGGCGCAGGGAGTGCGAACCATAGGCGCGGGCAATCGCGGCATCGCCGGGGCAGGGCCAGCCCTCTTTCGCCGCGCGCGCGATCATCATGAACACGCCCTGCATATCCTCGGGCAGGATGGAGGCGCGCACCGAGACGTCCTGCCAGGTGTCGTCGGCGGCCATGTCGGAACCCAGCCCGGCGCGGGCGCGCGTCAGCATGCGGCGGAAGTCGTCGAGGTCCGGCACGGCTGCGCCGAGCCCCTCGATGCGGCAGCGGACCACGAATTCCTGATAGAGCACGCCGACGACCCGGAAGCCTGCATCGGGCTCGGCCATCAAGGCTTGCAGAACGCGGTCGACGCGCATGCGCCGCTTCGCCAGTTCCTCGGCGCTGATCGGTGTCTCCGCCACGTCCGGCCGAAGTTCCAGCGCTGCGGACTTCGCCGCCATGAGCTGGCCGAGGAGATCCGGCGACGATGGTGCACGGCGCTGCGGCCGGGTCGGCTCCGGCGGCGGCGCTGCCAGGATCATGGCATGGGCGTCCAATGTTGCTTCCGGCAGCGGCATTAAGCGCGGGATCGCATTGCGCGGCTGGGTCTCCGTGGCCCCGATCCGCAGTCCGAGCGGACGGCGCGACAGCGCCGGGCCGAGCGCCATGAACTGCCCGCGCTCGAGGTCGCGAAACGATTCCGCCTGCCGCCGCTCCATGCCGAGCAGATCGGCGGCGCGCGCCATGTCGATATCCAGGAAGGTGCGGCCCATGAGGAAATTCGACGCCTCGGCCGCGACGTTCTTGGCGAGTTTTGCGAGGCGCTGGGTCGCGATCACCCCGGCCAGCCCACGTTTGCGACCGCGGCACATCAGATTGGTCATGGCGCCGAGCGAGAGCTTGCGCGCTTCGTCAGAGACCTCGCCGGCGATGGCGGGCGCGAACAGCTGCGCCTCGTCCACCACCACCAGCATCGGGTACCAGTGGTCGCGGCCGACCTCGAACAGTCCACTGAGAAACGCCGCCGCGCGCCGCATCTGGTTCTCGGCGTCGAGCCCCTCGAGATTGAGCACCGTGGAGACGCGATGCATGCGCGCGCGTTCGCCCGCCACCTGCAGGCCGCGTTCGGTGTGTTCCTCGGCGTCGATCAGGAGGTGACCGAAACGGTCCGCCAGCGCCACGAAGTCGCCTTCGGGATCGATGATCGTCTGCTGCACCCATGGGGCGCTCTGTTCCAGCAGCCGGCGCAGCAGATGGGATTTGCCGGAACCCGAATTGCCCTGCACCAGAAGGCGGGTCGCCAGCAGTTCCTCAAGGTCCAGAGTCACCGCGGCGCCCGCCGTCGTCTGTCCCATCTCGATCGCAACGGTCATGTCGACTCAAAGGCTCCTGCAGGCAGGGCTTATCAATCCCATCGCAGCGCGTCGAGCGTCCCCGGCCGATCGTCCGATGTTCCGCACAGCTGGGTGCGGGCCGTCACCACCAATCTCGTCGTCCGTGCCGTCGGCACCACGGAGGTTGCGGTTCTTTGCCGTCTTTGTTCGAGCGCGCGCAACGCGTCTGCGCAGGCGAGAACTCGTCGCGCTGGCGCAGGCGGGTGCTCCCTGACGCTCCCGCGCCATCCAAATATCAGCCAATTGCGCGAATCTTCAGCGCGAATTGTTCAAAATTGCCGCGCACCGACCGATTGACGGCGGGATCGATCAGTTCCACAATTAACAACATGGTTCCATTTTATGGAACGCTTCGGATCTTCAGCCATGAGCGCCCTCGACAACGCCATAGAGATCCTGCGCTGCTTCTCTCCGCAGCAGCCGGAGATCAGCAATGCCGATGTGATCCGGCTGACCGGCAAGCCGAAGAGCTCGACCTCGCGCCTGCTGCGTCAACTCAAGGAGTGCGGACTGCTGGAGCAGGACGCGACGACGCGCCGCTACCGGCCGGGACTGCTGGTGTTCGAACTCGGTCGGCTGCATCGTTCGCAGAACGACTTCGTGGCGCTCGCCGAACAGCATCTTCGCGACGTCTGTGCCGCCACCGGGCACACCGGCTATGTCGCGGTGCTGGATGGCGGCGAACAGGTGGTGTTGCGCGTGGTTCGCGGCACCAATCCGCTGCAGGTGGTGTCGCCGCCCGGCGTGCGGACGCCGGCTTTCCTGACGTCGAACGGGCGCGCCATGCTGGCGCGGCTGAGCGACGCCGAGATCCGCGCCAACCTCGCAAAACCTTTTCCCGCGGTGCCGCCCAACGCGCCGCGCAACATCACCGAACTGATGGTGCGCATCAATGAGATTCGCCGCACCGGCTATTCGTCGGCGACCGAGGAATCGCTGCCCGGGGTCGGCTCGCTGGGTTTTGCGGTCAGCAACCGCGACACCGGCGAGACGGTCGGGGTCGCGCTGTCGTTTCCGAGCCAGTTGACCTCCGCCAAAGAGCGCGCCCGGCTGTGGCAGATTTTGCGCGCCACGGCGGTCGAACTCGGCCGGCTGTGCGACGATCCGGTGTGGCTGGCGCTGGACGACGCCGTGCCGGTACGCAAGGCGGCGGCGCAATGAACGTAACCCGCACCGGCGTTTCCCCGATCGCCTGGCTGATTGCGCCGAGCGCGCTGCTGTTCGCGCTGTTCTTCTTCCTGCCCATGGGCCTGATGGCGCTGATCAGCGTGCTGTCCGGCAATCCGGTGGTGCAGCCGAACGTCACCTTCACGGCCAAGTTCTACACGCGGATGCTGTCGGACTCGTATTACTTCGAGGTGATCTGGACCACGATTCGCATCGGCCTGCTGACCACCGTAGCGGCGCTGCTGATCGGCTACCCGTTGGCGCACTGGATGGCCCGGATTCGTGGCCGCACCGCCTATGCGCTGCTGATGATGTCGGTGCTGACGCCGATGCTGACCGGCATCGTGGTCCGCACCTTCGCCTGGATGGCGCTGCTGTCGGACAAGGGGGTGATCAACCAGACCCTGACCGGCTTGGGCCTGATCTCAAAACCGCTGCCGCTGATGTACAACGAATTCAGCATCGTGCTCGGCCTCACGCATATCTACATCCCCTATATGGTGCTGACCCTGGTCGGCGTGATCAGCCGCATCGACGAACGGCTCGAACATGCCGCGCAGAATCTCGGTGCCTCGCCGTTGCGCGCCTTCTTCGAGGTCACGCTGCCGCTCAGCCTGCCGGGGATTCTCGCCGGCTCGCTGCTGGTGTTCGCGCTGGCCATCAGCGCCTACGTGACGCCGATCCTGATGGGCGGCTTCCAGATCATGACGCTGCCGATGCTGATCTACCAGCAGATCTCGTCCAGCTTCAATGTCGGCTTTGCCGCGGCGCTCGGCATGGTTCTACTGGCCATCTCGCTGGTGCTGATCATCGCCTATAACCGCATCCTGGGAATGATCTCAGGCCAGCGCGATTTGCAGTGAGGGCCGCTATGACATCAGCACCGCTCTCCCTGCGCTTCGGCCGTTTCTGCTATCTCGCCTTCAATATCGGCGTCTTGGTGTTCCTCCTGGCGCCGATCGCCATCGTCTTCGTGTTCGCGCTCAACCCCACGCCCTATATCCAGTTTCCCCGGTCGGCGTCTCCATGCGCTGGTTCGAGAAGTTCTTTGCCTCGCGCGATTTCATGAACGCCCTGTGGTTCAGCCTCAAGGTCGCGGTCCTGACCACGGTGGCCGCGACCGTGTTCGGCGCCAGCGCGGCGCTGGCGCTGGCGCGCGGACGGCTACCCGGCAGCCGCGCCATCACCGCGATCATGCTGTCGCCGCTGATGCTGCCGGCGATTCTCACTGGCCTCGCATTGTTCCAGACCTACGTGCTGCTGGACGTCGGCCGCCCGACCTGGGGGCTGGTGCTCGGCCACACGCTGGTGTCGATCCCTTACGTGGTGCGCACGACCCTGGCCGTGCTGCACAACTTCGACACCCGGCTGGAAGAAGCCGCACAGAACCTCGGGGCAGGGGCGCTGCGCACTTATTTCGAAGTCACGTTGCCTTTGACAAAACCCGGCGTCATGGCAGGTGCGGTATTCGCCTTCATCGTGTCGTTCGACCAGTTCCCGATCTCATTGTTCCTGGTGTCGCCGGGCCACGAGACGCTACCCATCACCCTGTTCAACTATCTGAAATTCGATCTGGACGGAACGATCGGCGCCGCTTCGGTGGTTTCGATCGTGCTTGCCGTGCTGGTCGTCATCGGGCTCGACCGCACGGTCGGGCTCCGGTCCACCGCCCAACTCTGACGTTCATTTCTGAAGAGAGGATCATTCTGTGACCATCATCCGCAAGCCCGTGAATCGACGCCGGTTTCTCGCCGTGGCCGCTACGGCAGGTGCTGGCCTCATTGCAGCTCCCCATGTCGCGCGTGCCCAGGCGGCGACGTTGCGCATCACCGGATGGGGCGGCAAGTGGGGACAGACCATGTCCACCGAGGTCGTTCCGGCCTTCGAGAAAGAGTTCAAGTGCAAGGTGGAGACCGACACCGCGTTCCCGTTCCTGCCGAAGCTGCAGGCGAGTTCGCGCTCGAATCCGGTCTACGACGTGCTGCACACCAATTCCAATGAGCAGTGGGCGGCTCTGGAGATGGGCATCGTCGAAGCCAAGATCGACGCCAAGCAGGTGCCGAACATTGCCGACGTCTATCCCTACGCGGTCAGCGACAAGATCGTCGGCGTCACCATCTTCACCAGCGCCATCGGCCTCGGCATGCGCACCGACAAGGGCTACGGCAAGGTCACGTCCTGGAAGGATCTCTGGGACAGGTCCTATGACGGCGTGCGCGGCGGCTATGTCATCCCGGTGAACAGCCTCGGACAGGCGTTCGTGATGATGAGCGGCATGCTGTACGGCAAGGGCATGACCGACCTCGACGCCGCCTATGCGGCGCTGGAGAAGGTCAAGCCGATGAAACTCGCCGACTTCACCGGCACTATGGAAAAAATGATCCTGTCGGGCGAGGTCGGCCTGGCGGTGATCCACGATTCCGGCATCCTGCGCTACGATGGCCAGAACCAGCCGACCGCCTTCGTCGCGCCGTCCGAGGGCGTGATGGCGCTGGAGCAGGTGCTGACGCTGACGCCGGGCACCAAGGTCCGCGAGCTCGCCAATGCCTACGTGAACTACATGCTGAGCCCCAGCGTGCAGAAGACGCTGGCGGAATCTGTGTGGTACTCGCCGGCCAACAGCAAGGTGAAGCTCGATGACAGGTACAACGATAAACTGCTGACGACGCCGGCGAAGGTCGCTACGCTGATCCAGCCCGACTGGAAATGGTACAACGCGCGCAAGGACGAGATCGACGCGCGCGTGAACCGTATCTTCCGGGCATGAGCGCGGCCATCGACATTGTCGGCGTCACCAAGACCTATGACGGTCGCACCCGTGCCGTGGACGCAGTGGACATGGCGATCCGGGAGGAGAGTTCTTCTCCCTTCTCGGACCGTCGGGTTGCGGCAAGACCACGACCCTGCGAATGATCGCCGGCTTCGAGACGCCGACGGAAGGCAGCATCAGGGTCGGCGGCGCCGACGTCACCCATGTCCCCGCCCACAAGCGCGACATGGGCATGGTGTTCCAGAACTACGCGTTGTTTCCGCACCGTTCGGTCGGTGAAAACGTCGGCTTCGGGCTGCGCATGCGCGGCATGGACCGCGCCACCATCGGCCGGAAAGTCACCGACGCTTTGGCCCAGGTCGAACTGGTCGGCTACGAGGATCGCCGTCCCGGGCAATTGTCCGGCGGCCAGCAGCAGCGCGTCGCGCTGGCGCGCGCCATCGTCATCGAACCGCGCGTGCTGCTGTGCGACGAGCCGCTTGGCGCACTCGACAAGAAGCTTCGGCAATCGATGCAGTTCGAACTGAAGCAGCTGCAGCGTAAGCTTGGTCTCACCATGGTGTTCGTCACCCATGACCAGGAAGAGGCGCTCGCCATGTCCGATCGCATTGCGGTGATGAACGCCGGCAAAGTCGAGCAGATCGGCACGCCATCGGAGATCTACGACCGGCCCGGCACGCGCTTCGTCGCCGACTTCATCGGCGACACCAACCTGTTCCGCGGCGAGGTGATCCGCGACGCCGGCAAGGTTTTGCTAAAGGTCGATCGCGACATGACCATCGAGCTCGCCGGAGAGCCCGGCACCACCGGACCGTTGTCCGTCGCGTTGCGTCCGGAGAAAATCCGGCTCGCGGCGCCGACCGGCGACGGTCTCGACGGCATTGTCGAGAGCGCCAACTTCCAGGGCGGCTCGGTGCTGTACCGCATCGAGGCCGCGGGCCGTCGCCTGCTGGCGCAGCAACCCAACAACGGCTCGCACGAGCTGTTCCAGGCCGGCGCTGCAGTGACGCTGCGCTGGACACCATCCGACATCGTGATCTTGAAGGATTGATAGCATGCAGCAACAACGCATGGGCGTGGTCGTGATTGGCCAGAGCCCGCGACCGTCCGTCGCCGGCGAAATCGCCGCGGTGCTGTCGCCGGGAATGCAGATCGACCTGCGCGGCGCCCTCGACGGCATGACCCGCGCCGAGATCGACGCGATTCCGCCGGTTGATGGCTACGACACCTTGTTCACCCTGCTGCCGAACGGCGATGGCGTTACCCTCAGCAAGAAGGCCGTGGAAGCCCGTGCGGCCAGGCAGATCGAGAAGTTCGCCGGTGAGGGCATCAAGGTCACGATGCTCGCCTGCACCGGCAAATTTCCCAATATCGCGCCCGAAGGCCTGGTGATCCTGCCGTCGGCGGTGCTGCACAAGCTGGTGGAAGCGGTGCTGCCCAAGGGTCGGCTCGGCGTGTTCTCGCCGCTGGCGGCGCAGACCGAACTGATCGGAAAAAATGGCAGCGCGACGGCGTCGAGGTCGTCGGCGTCACCATGCAGCCAGGATCGGACGATGCCGCCATCGACGCCGCTGCGCAAAAAATGGCGGCGCTGAAGCCAGATCTCGTGGTGATGGATTGCATGGGCTACACCAGTGCCAACAAGGCGCGGGTTCGCGGGGCCTATGACGGCCCTGTCATTCTGGCCATCGCCGCGGCAGCGCGCGTCGTCGAGGAGTTGACGACATGAACGCGGCACCACTCACCGAGATCACCTCGGAGGATATCGAATCGCTGGCGGTCGGCGCCTGGATCCTCGGCACCGGCGGCGGCGGCAGTCCTTATCTGGGCCTGCTCAACCTGCGCCAGCTCTATGCCCAGGGCCACCGCGTGCAGCTGATGTCGCCGCTCGATCTTGGCGACGACGACCATGTGGCTGTCGTGTCCAACATGGGCGCACCGCTGGTCGGGCAGGAACGCTTGACCGACAGCCGCAGCATCGCGCGCGCCGTCGAGATCCAGCAGGAATTCGGCGGCTTCAAATTCCGCGCCGTGATGTCGGTGGAGATCGGCGGCGGCAACGGCATGCAGGCGCTGATGGCCGCGGCCCATCTCGGGATTCCCGTGGTCGATGCCGACTGCATGGGACGCGCCTTCCCGGAAGCGCAGATGACCTCGGTGGCGATCGGCGGGCTGCGGCCCTATCCGTGCACGCTGTACGATCCGCGCGGCATCGAGGCGATCGTCACCAAGGTGCCGACCTGGAAATGGATGGAGCGCGCCAGCCGCAAGATCTGCGTCGAGATGGGCTCCATCGCCTCGACCTGCAAGGCGCCACGCACCGGCCGCGAGGTCAAGGACTGGGGCATCCACTTCACCACCACTGCGGCGATCCGCATCGGCACGCTGGTGCGCGAGGCCAACCGGCTGCATACCGATCCGATCGCGGCGCTGCTCGACAGCGAAGGCGGCAAGCGGCTGTTCACCGGCAAGGTGGTCGACGTCGAGCGCCGCACCACGGAGGGTTTTCTGCGCGGTTCGATCGCCATCGAGGGCATCGATGACGATCGCGGCAGCCGGCTCGATCTGTCGTTCCAGAATGAATGGATCGTCGCCTGGCGCGAGGGCAAGGCGGTGGCCATGTGCCCGGACCTGATCTGCGTGCTGGAGACTCTGTCCGGCCACGCGGTGGGCACCGAGACGGTGCGCTACGGCCAGCGCGTCACCGTGGTGGCAATGCAGGCGCCACCGGTGCTCACGAGCGAATGCGGTCTCGAATTCGTCGGCCCGCGGGCCTTCGGCTACGACCTCGACTTCGTTTCTCTTTTCGATGCGCACGCAGGCGCAGGAGTATAACGACATGCGACGCATTGGAATCGACGTCGGCGGCACCAACACCGACGCCGTGCTGCTGGACGGCGACAAGGTCATTTTTGCCTGCAAGCGCCCGACCACCCTGGATGTCACTTCCGGCATTCTCGACGCGCTGAAGGCGCTGCGCGCCGATCCGGTGACGCGCGGCCCGGTGGATTCGGTGGTGATCGGCACTACGCATTTCATCAACGCCGTGGTGCAGCGCAAGCACCTGATGAAGGTGGCTGCGATCCGCATCGGCATGCCGGTCAGCGCGTCACTGCCGCCATTCTGCGACTGGCCCACGGACCTCGCCGAAAAGGTGCACGGCGAGACCTTCATGCTCGAAGGCGGCCACGATTTTGACGGCCGCCCGATTATGCCGTTCGATACGTCGGCGATGCGCAGCGCCGCGCGAAAAATCCGCGATGCCGGACTGCGTTCGGTAGCCGTGTCGTCGATCTTCTCGCCGCTCGATCCGAGCTGTGAAGTGGCGGCACGCGATATCCTGCAGGAGGTCTGTCCGGATGTGGCGGTCACCATGTCGCACGATCTGGGACGCATCGGCCTGCTGGAGCGCGAGAATGCCGCGCTGCTCAACGCCGTGCTGCACGACCTCGCGGTCGAGACCGTTGCCGCGTTTCGCAAGGCGATTGCCGAGAGCGGCATCGACGCGCCGCTGTTCCTGACCCAGAACGACGGCACGGTGATGCAGGCCGAGACCGCCATCGCCTTTCCCGTGATGAGCTTTGCGTCCGGCGCCACCAACTCGATGCGTGGCGCGGCACATCTGTCCGGCCGCGAGGATGCCATGGTGGTCGATGTCGGCGGTACCACCAGCGATATCGGCCAGCTGCGCCACGGCTTTCCGCGCGAGGCCAATGCGGTGGTCGAGGTCGGCGGCGTGCGCACCCTGTTCCGGATGCCCGACCTGCTGTCCATCGGGCTCGGCGGCGGCAGCCATGTCGATGCGACCTCGGCAAAAGTCGGCCCGCTCAGCGTCGGCTATCGCCTGACCGAAGACGCGCTGGTGTTCGGCGGCAAGCAATTGACCGCGACGGATATCGCGGTCGCCGCCGGCCTGCTGGATATCGGTGACCGCTCGCGCGTCGCGTCGATTTCAAAGGAGCTGATCGACGCGTCGCTGGCTGACGCCAGGCGCCTGCTGGAAGAAAACATCGACCGCATGAAGACCGAGGCGGCCGATGCGCCGCTGGTGGCGGTGGGCGGCGGCGCCTTCCTGGTGCCGGACCAATTGGCCGGTGTTTCGGAAATCATCCGGGTGCCGTTCGGCGATTGCGCCAATGCCGTCGGTGCAGCGATTGCGCGCGTCAGCGGCGAGGCCGACCAAGTGTTCCGCGAACTCAGCCGCGACGACGCGATCGCCGCAGCGCTGCAGATCGCCGAAGCCAAGGCGGTTGCCGCCGGCGCCGATCCCGCGAGCCTGAAGACCATCGAGGTCGAGGATATGCCGATCGCCTATCTGCCGGGAAATTCGCTGCGCGTCCGCGTCCGCGTCGCCGGCGCGTTGGCCGGCGTCGCGGCGAAGCGCGAGGTGGCGTAACGAGGGCTCAGCCGAGCAGCGAGCGCAGCCGTTTCACCGCACTGTCGGGCGTTGTCAGCACAGGGAGGCCGCTGGCGGCCGCAACCGCTGGCGCCGCTCGTGCGAGGCTGAACTGGGCCAGGGCGATCACCTTGCACTGCTGCAGGCCGGAAGCGGCCTGCGCCGCCAGTTGGTCGTGGCGCGCGGTGTCGCCGGCATTCAGGGCGGCGAGGGCGCCTTCGGCCAGTTGCGGCACGATCTCGATGGCCGGCGCGATGGCGGTGAATTCGGCGGGCATGGTGTCGAGGGTGGGGCCGAAGGTGGCGAGCAGGCCGATCGGTCCGCCGCTGGCGATCGCCTCATCGATCATGGCTTCGTTCGGCGTCAGCACCGGTAGCGGCGTCAGCGCGGCCTTGCAGGCTTCGATGCACGGGCCGAAGGCCGAGCAGGTGAACAGGATTCCATTGGCGCCGTTATCCACGGCATAGCGCGCCAGCAGCAGGAAGCGCTCGGTCATGGCCGGCGTGAGTTGCCCGGCGCGCGCGAGGTCGGCGGACAGGCTGTCGTCGAAAATATTGACGAGATCCGCCTCCGGCCACAGCCGTCCGAACGCCTCCGCAGCAGGATCGATCGAATGCCGAAGCGCGTGGATCAGGGCGATGCGCATGGATGCTCCAAATCAGGACGATGCCGCGACGATGCGGGCTTTCAAACTGCAATGGGCAAAAAATTCGCAAAGGCAATGGATTCTTCGCCGACGCCCTACGCCAGATGGCAGGCCACGAAATGCCCGTCGCTGCCCTGTTTGGTTTCCGGCACGATCTGCGAACACATCGGCACGGCGATGGGGCAGCGGGTGTGGAAATGACAGCCCGTCGGCGGATTCATCGGGCTCGGCACGTCGCCCTGCAGCCGGATCCGCTTGCGCTTGGCCTTGGGGTCCGGCACCGGCACGGCGGAGAGCAGCGCCTGCGTGTAGGGATGCTGCGGATTGCGATAGAGGTCGCTGGATTTTGCGAGTTCGACGATGCGGCCGAGATACATCACCGCCACGCGGTCGGAGATGTGTTCCACCACTGACAGATCGTGCGCCACGAACAGGAACGTCAGGTTCAGCTCGGCCTGCAGATCTTCCAGCAGGTTGATCACCTGCGCCTGGATGGAGACGTCGAGCGCCGACACCGGTTCGTCGCAGACGATAAATTCGGGCTCGACCGCGAGTGCACGCGCAATGACGATGCGCTGGCGCTGGCCGCCGGAGAATTCATGCGGGTAGCGGCGCATCTGGTCGCCCTTCAGCCCGACCTTGACCAGCAGGCTCGCCACGCGATCCTCGCGCTCGCTGGCGAAGCCGCCGAGATTGTGGATGGTCAGCGCCTCGCCGATGATCGCGCCCACGGTCATGCGCGGATTGAGCGAAGCGAAGGGATCCTGGAACACGAGCTGCATTTTTCGCCTGAGAGCGCGCAGCTCGCTGCCGCCGAGCGCCAGCACGTCCCGGCCGGCGAATTCGACGTCGCCTGCGGTCGGCTCGATCAGGCGCAGCACGCAGCGGCCTGTGGTGGATTTTCCGCAGCCGGATTCGCCGACCAGTCCCAGCGTCTCGCCGCGATGGACGGTGAACGACACGTCGTCGATGGCGTGAACGCGCCCGACCTCGCGCGACAGCAAGCCGCCATGGACAGGAAAATATTTCTTGAGATTGGTGACGCGCACCAGCGGTTCGGTCATGAGAGGCTCGCTCATGGCACGTCTCCCAGATGGCAGGCCATGCGATGGTCCGGTGCGATCGGCCGCAGCAGCGGCTCGCGTTCCCGACAGACATCCATGACAAAGCGGCAGCGCGGCGCGAAGCGGCAGCCGGGCGCGGGATTGATCAGCACCGGCATGGTGCCGGCGATGGTCTCCAGCCGGGTCTTCAGTCCGGCATCGAGATCGATGCGCGGGATCGAGCGGATCAGGCCCTGGGTGTAGGGATGGCTCGGACGTTCGAACAGGCTGTCGACGCCGGCCTCCTCGACCACCTTGCCGGCATACATCACCACCACGCGCTGCGCGGTTTCCGCGACCACGCCCATGGCATGGGTGATCAGCATCACCGCCATGCCGAAGCGCTCCTTCATGTCCTGCAAGAGGTCGAGGATCTGCGCCTGGATGGTAACGTCGAGCGCGGTGGTGGGCTCGTCGGCGATCACCAGCTTGGGATGGCAGGCCAGCGCCATGGCGATCATCACGCGCTGGCGCATGCCGCCGGAAAACTGGTGCGGGTAATCGTTGACGCGGCCGGCGGCATTGGGGATCTGCACCAGCTTCAGCATCTCCACCGTGCGCGCCATCGCCATTTTCTGCGGCAGCCGCTCGTGGCGCCGCAGGCTCTCGGCAATCTGCTCGCCGACGGTGAGCACGGGGTTGAGCGAGGTCATCGGCTCCTGGAAGATAAAGCCGATCTCCTTGGCCCTGATCTCGTCGAGCTGATGGCTGGTGAGCGGCACCAGGTCGCGGCCCTCGAAGATGATCTCGCCTTCGACGATCTTGCCCGGCGGCATGGCGATCAGCTGCAGGATCGACATCGCCGTGACCGTCTTGCCGGAGCCGGATTCGCCGACCACGCACAGCGTCTCGCCGCGGTTGATGGTGAGGTTCACGCCGTCGACGGCCTGCACGATGCCGTCGTCGGTGGTGAAATGCGTCTTGAGATTCTTGATTTCGAGGAGCGGAATCATCAGATCACCCGCCGCGCATCGAGGGCGTCGCGCAGCCCGTCGCCGATGAAGTTGACGGCGACCACGGCGATGAAGATCGCTGCGCCGGGAAACAGTGCCCAGTGCGCGGCGATGTCGAGATAGTCCTTGGCGTCGTACAGGATGCGGCCCCAGGTCGGGGTGTCCGGCGGAAAGCCGAGGCCGAGAAACGACAGCGTCGACTCGGCGATGATGGCGGCGGCGACGTCGATGGTGCCGGCGATGATCACCGGCCCCAGCGCGTTGGGCAATATGTGGCGGATCACCTGGCGCGCGCGGCTGGCGCCGAGGGCGCGGGCGGCCTCGACGAATTCCTTTTCGCGCAGCGACAGAAATTGCGCGCGGACCAGCCGCGCCACCGGCATCCAGCGCAGCCCGCCGATGACGACAACGATCAGGATGAAGATGCCGCCCTCGGGGCCGAACGCCGCCTTCAGCCCGTCGCGGAACAGATAGATCAGCAGCAGCAGCAGCGGCAGTTGCGGCAGTGCCAGAAAGAGGTCCGTGAGCCACATCAGGAAATGGCCGAGCGCGCCGCGCGACATACCGGCGAGCGCGCCGATCAGCGTGCCGACCAGCACCGAGACCACCATCGCCGCGAAGCCAACGGCAAGCGAGATGCGCCCGCCGGAGATCATGCGGGCCAGAATATCCTGGCCGAGATCGTCGGTGCCGAGCGGGTGCGCGAGCGACGGGCCTTCCAGGCGCGCGGTGAAATCGATCTCGTTGATCCCCACGCGCCACAAGTACGGGCCCAGCACCACCGCCAGAACCAGAACCAGCAGCAGCACCGCGCTGACCACGGCGAGCTTGTGGCGGCGATAGCGCAGCCAGGTCTCGCGCAGCGGCGAATAGCTGCGCCGCTCAGCGGAGCGAGATGCGAGGGTCAAGCCAGCCATACAGAACGTCCGCGATGAGGTTGAAGAGCACGACAAGACAAGCGAAGACAAAGGTCACGGCCATCACCACCGGCGTATCGTTGGCGAGGATCGAGGAAATCAGCAGCGAGCCGATGCCGGGGATGCGGAAGATCTGCTCGGTGACGATGGCGCCGCCGAACACCGCGGGGATCTGCAACGCGATCAGGGTGACCACCGGGATCATCGCATTGCGCATCACATGCTTGACGATGACTCGCCGCTGGCCGATGCCCTTGGCCTTTGCGGTGGTGACGTAATCGAGGCGGATCACGTCGAGCATGGCCGAGCGGACGAAACGCGTCATCGACGCCGCCTGAAACAGGCCGAGCACCATCACCGGCATGATGGCTTGCCGGATCTGTTCGCCGACCCAATGGATGCCGGTCGCCTTGATGTCGGTCGAATAGACGAAGGGCAGCCAGTCCAGCTTCACCGAAAACACCAGGATGAACAGGATTCCGGTGAAGAAGGTCGGCAGCGAGAAGCCGATGAAGGCCAGCGTGTTGGCGACCTGGTCGAACACCGAATAGGGCCTTGTGGCGGCATAGACGCCGACCGGAATCGCAATCAGCAGCGCCAGCACCTGCGACGAGCCGATCACGTAGAGTGTGGTGGACAGTCGTTGGAGGATCAGCGTGTCGACGTTCATCCGGCTGACAAAGGAAAAGCCCCAGTCGCCGTGCACCATGGCCACCAGCCAGTGCACGTAGCGCAGGTAGATCGGATCGTCGAGGCCGAATTTCATCCGCAGCGCCTCGCGGACTTCGGGCGGCACGTTGGGATTGGTGGCGAGTTCGGAAAACGGATCGCCCGGCGCCAGCGCCAGCACGATGAACAGGATCAGCGAGATTCCGAGCAGGCTCGGAATGGCGATCAGCAGGCGGCGCAGGATGTACTGGCTCATGACGGAAGCCGTCTGTCCGCTGTCCTCACGCCTCCCTGTACCATTCGTGCAGGTTGTCGGTTTCGTTGGCCCAGCCGGACAGCACCGGGCGCAGCGTGTTGGCCGCGGCCTCCACTTTCAAGCGATGCATCGCCGGGATGAACACGGTGTCCTCCCACATGATGTCGTTGGCCTTGATGTAGAAGGCCGCGCGCTTGACGGGATCGATCTCGCCCTCGGCCGCGTCGATCGCGGCGTCATAGTCCTTGTTGACCCAGCGCGGGAAGTTCAGGCCCTGCCACTTGTTCGCCTTGGTCGCCACGTTGCTGGAATGATAGCGGCGCATGTGCTGGGCGGGGTCGGGCTGGCTCATGGGGATCTGGAACATTTCGAGGTCGGCGTAGAAATGCGGATAGGTGTCCGGATTGCCGACGTCCGAGGAAAAGAAGATCGATGCCACCACCGATTTCAGCTCCATCTCGATGCCGGCCTTCTGGCAGGCCTGCTTGACGATGGCCTGGGTCTTCTGGCGCGGGCCGTTGATGGCGGTCTGGAACAGCAGTTTCATCCGCTTGCCATCCTTGGCGCGGATGCCGTCCGCGCCCGGCTTCCAGCCGGCGTCGTCGAGCAGCTTGATGGCCTTCTCGATGCTGAATTCCCAGCTGGTGTTCTTGGATACGAATTTCTCGGGTCCGTTGAGGAAGTTGGCGGTGGTGCGGCCGGCGCGGCCGTAGATCACGCTCTTGATGGCATTGCGGTCGATCAGCAGCGCCAGCGCCTTGCGGACCGCGGGATCGGAGAACAGCGGATGCTTGGTCTTCATGGAGGAGCGTTCGCCGTCGACCTCGGTGTTCGGGTCGGTGAAATTGAGGGCGATGAATTCGGTGTCGCCGCCGACAGCATAGACCGCCTTGCCCTTGCCGCCCTTTTCCAGGCGCAGCAGGATTTCGTCTTCCACCTGGATGTTCCAGGCAAAGTCATACTCGCCAGTCTGGATCACGGCGCGCGCCGCCGAGACGGCATCGCCGCCACCCTTCATCTCGATGCTGTCGAAGTGCGGGCGGTTGGGTATGTGGTAATCGAGGTTGATCTCGCCGCGGATGAAATCGCCCGGCTTGAACTCGACGAATTTATAGGCGCTGGTGCCGACCGGCTTGAGGTTGGTCGGGGCGTCGCGCGACTTGTCGCCGGTGTAATCCTGGAACAGATGCTTGGGGATGATGGCGCCGGGCGCGCCGACAAAGGCATCGGCCCAGAACGGCGTCGGCTTCTTGAAGGAGATCTTCACCGTGAGATCGTCGATCTTTTCGACGGTGATGTCGCGATGTGCGGCGATGGTGACCGTCGCAGTCGCCGGGTTTTTGGCATATTCCCAGTTGAACACCACGTCGTCGGCGGAGAACGGCTTGCCGTCGTGCCATTTGACGCCGGGCTTCAGTTTCCAGGTCACCGACTTGGCATCGGCGGCGAGGCCGCCATTCTGCAGCGAGGGAATTTCGGCGGCGAGCACCGGGCTGAGATTGCCGTCGGCGTCCCAGCAGGCCAGCGGTTCGTAGAACAGCCGCGAGCCGTCCTGGTCCTTGGTGCCGGTGGCAAAGTGCGGATTGAGCAGCGTCGGGCCCTGCCACCACAGCAGCTTCAGCGGGCCGCCGCCGCCGCGCTTGGTCGGCTTGTAGGTGGACGGCGTCTGCGCCATGGCCACGCCGCCGACCGCGAGCAGTTGCGTCGCCATCGGCGCGGTGAGGCCCAGCGCGATCATGCGTTGAATGAAGCCGCGGCGATCCATGCGACCGTTTTTGACGCCATCGATCATCGTTTGCAGTTCGGTGCCCAGCTTCATCGTCCACTCGTTCGGTTGGCGTGATCGCGGGTCGCCCCGCCGCATAGTCCAGGGACGTAAGATGGCACACCGAACGTGCCGCAAGTCAACGTCATGCGGGGTGGCGTCGCGGATCGATTGGCCGTTGCTTGGGCAGATTTCTACTGCGGCGCACAACGCTTCGGCAAACCGAAGGTATCGCTCTGCCAAAACGTGGGCGCGGCTGCCCCAGCGTGCAAAAAATTTGTTCGCTGGGACACGATTATCGGACGCTTCGGATCACGCCAATGACATGCGCAGCGGCGGCGCAACATCGCCTGGCAGCGGACTCACATAGGGCGTGCGGGCGGTGCGCCGGTCGAGGTCGGCCTTGGCGGCGGCGATCAGGTCCGGTTCGATCAGCGCCTTGACGCCGAGGCCCGCCATCGCCTTGGCGGCCTGCACCATGGCCTTGTGGGCGTGCGAGCTCTTGCCTTGCGCCACCACCTGCCAGGTGTGCAGCGGCGTGCCGATGGCGATCGAGGGCGCATGGACCTGGACGGTGGGGACCACCCAGCTGACGTCGCCGACATCGGTGGAGCCGACCAGCGGATTGCGCTTGGCGTCGAACGGCACCAGGAAATCCGCCAGCGGCTTGTCGGTCGGATCCATGCCGATGGTGTAGTAGACCGAGTCGATGTCCTTCTCGGTCAGCGTGGCCTGGATCTGCGACGCGAAGCTCCTGTCGTCGTCGTCGAAATGCGGCGGGCCGAGGTCTTCCATGACCTTGAACAGCGCCTCTTCCAGCGGCGTATTGGCCAGCGTGTTGGAGACGGCGGAAACGATCTGCATCTTCACGGTGGTTTCGGTCATCAGCGCCGCGCCCTCCGCGATCTTCTGCACGCGCCCGACCAGTTCGGTCATGCCGGGCAGGTCGCGGGCGCGAATCGAATAGCGCACGCGGGCATGGGCCTGCACCACGTTGGGCGCGATGCCGCCGGTGTCGAGCACCGCATAGTGGACGCGGGCGTCGCTGGGCATGTGCTCGCGCATGTAGTTGACGCCGACATTCATCAGCTCCACGGCATCGAGCGCGCTGCGGCCCAGATGCGGCGACGCGGCGGCATGGGACGTCCGCCCGGTGAAGTTGAAATCGGCGCGCGTGTTGGCCAGCGAGGGCGTCACCGCCACTTCCCAGAAACTGGAGGGGTGCCAGGTGACGGCGATGTCCACGTCGTCGAAATCGCCGGAGCGCACCATGAAAGCCTTGGCAGCGCCGCCCTCTTCCGCCGGGCAGCCGTAATAGCGCACCCGCCCGGGCACCTTGTGGGTGGCCAGCCAGTCCTTCACCGCCGTGGCGGCGAGCAGGGCGGCCGATCCAAGCAGGTTGTGGCCGCAGCCATGGCCATGGCCGCCGGCCTCGATCGGGCGGGGCTCGGCTATGCCTGCTTCCTGGCTCAATCCGGGCAGGGCATCGTATTCGCCGAGAAAGGCGATGACGGGACCTCCCTCGCCCCATTCGCCCATCAGCGCGGTGGGGATGCCGGCGAGGTTCTCGGTGATGCGGAAACCCTGATGCTGCAGCTCGGCCAGATGTTCGGCGCAGGAGCGCGCTTCGGTGTAGCAGACCTCCGGCATCGCCCAGACCCGATCGCTCAGCGCGACGAAACGCGGCTTGATGGCGTCAACGTGACGCCAGATGTCAGTGCGGTTGTCCATCTGCAGGATCCTGATCGAGTTCGAGAGTGAAATGGCTAGCAGCTTCGCCGCACCGCGCCTAGCACCGCTCCGGCACACCTGCCGTGCCCCCGGGCCATACATGCAAACCGTGGACCGCTCGATGATCCCACGCGGCGGCAGCTGCGCGGCTTCCCGGATGGCGGCTTTGTTGTCGTCGGCCTATCCCGCCAGCAGCCGCCGGCAGGCGTCGACATAGACCTGTGCGCCGGTGACAATGTCGGCGTCAGCGGTGTTTTCGGTCCAGTGATGGCTGACGCCGCCGATCGACGGCACGAACAGCATGCCGGCCGGCATGATCGTCGCCAGCACCTGCGCATCGTGTCCGGCGCCGCTCGGCATGCGCAGCGAACGGCCGCCGGCAACGGCGGCGCTCGCCGCCTCGATGGCCTCCTGGATCTTGCCATCCATCATGGCGGGTGCGCCAACGCGCAGCCGTTCGACGGTGACGCGGCAGCGCCCCTGCGCCGTAGCCTCGTCCGCCATGCCCCGCAGCAGCTCCTCGAGCCGTGCGATCACGGACGGATCGTCGTCGCGAATCTGGAACAGCATCTCGGCATGGCCGGGGATGATGCTCGGCGCGCCCGGATCCAGCGTGATGCGGCCGGTGGTCCATACGGTGCGCGGCCCGCACATCGCCGGAAATCGTTCGTCGATGGCCACGCAGAACCGCGCCAGCGCCAGTCCGGCATCCTTGCGCACCGCCATGCGGGTGGTGCCGGCATGGTTCTGTTCGCCGGTGAAATCGATCCGGTATTGCCAGATGCCGACGATGGAGGTGACGACGCCGATGGCAAGACGGCCATCCTCCAGCGTCTGGCCCTGTTCGATATGCGCTTCGAGATAGCCGATATGCCGCGCGGGCTCGGCGGTGATGCGTGGGCGGCCGGCGAGCCCGGCGTCGCGCAGCGCGTCGCGCAGGGCACGGCCGCTCGAGCGGTCGCGCGCGGCGTCGATATCCGCCTCGGTGACGTCGCCGACAAAAGAACGGCTGCCGAGGAAGCTGCCGAAATGGCCTTCCTCGTCGCACCAGGCCGCGACTTCGACTGCGCCGTTCAAATCCGGGTTGGGATTGATGACGCGCGCCGCCTCCAGCGCATAGATTACGCCGAGCGGCCCATCGAGCCAGCCGGCATAGTTCTGGCTTTCCAGATGCGATCCCGCCAGCAGCTTCGGACCGGCCTTGCTGCTGATGCCCAGCACGTTGCCGATGCCGTCGATGGTGGCCGTCAACCCGGCCTCGAGAAGTCGCGCCGCGAGCCAGTGCAGCGATTGCACATGCGGCTCGGAGAAAGTCGGCTTGTGCACGCCGGTCTTGTAGGCGCCGATGGCGCGCAGCGCGTTGAGGTCGGCGAGAACCCGGGCGCCGTCAACGGACAAATGATGGTCAGGCATGATCTGCTACTTTCAGGGCCTCGACGCGGATTTCCTCGACAAGGCGTTCCTTCAGGGCGACGAATTCCGGCGTCGTCTTGATCTTGTAGGAGCGCGGATGCGGCAGGTCGACGGCGATCTCCGCCTTGATGCGCCCCGGCCGTGCGCTCATGACGATGACGCGGCTGCCGAGGAAGATGGCTTCCTCGATATCGTGGGTGACGAACAGTACGGTCTTCTGGTCGCGCTCCCAGATCCCCAGCAGCATCTCCTGCATCAAGGCGCGGGTCTGGTTGTCGAGCGCGCCGAACGGCTCGTCGAGCAGCAGGATCTTTGGATCGTTGGCCAGCGCGCGCGCAATGGCGGTGCGCTGCTGCATGCCACCGGACAGCTGCTTCGGCCAGTGGTTCTCGAAGCCCGCAAGGCCGACCCTCTGGATGAAGCCGTCGGCGATGCGGCCGCGTTCGGCTTCCGACACGCCGCGCTCGCGCAGGGCGAAGGCTATGTTCTCGCGCACCGTCAGCCATGGAAACAGCGTGTAGGACTGGAACACCATGCCGCGGTCGGCGCCGGGTCCGGTGACCTCCTGGCCGTCGAGCATCACGCGGCCGGTGGTGGGACGGTCGAGCCCGGCGATGATGCGCAGCAGCGTCGACTTTCCGCAGCCCGAGGGGCCGAGGATGGTGGCGAAGTCGTTGTTGCCGACCTTGAGGTCGGTGGGCTCCAGCGCCTGCGTCGGCGCATGGCCGGCGCGCGCGGGGAAGGTGCGGGAAACCTGATCGATCAACAGCGTGGTCATGCCAGCTTCCACGGAAACAGCCAGGCGTTGAACGCCTTGAACAGGAAATCCGACAACAGGCCGATCAGCCCGATGACGATGATGCCGAAGATGATCTGCCCGGTGTTGAGCAGCGCCTGGCTGTCAGTGATCATGTGGCCGATGCCCGAGGACGAGCCGATCAGTTCGGCGACGATGACATAGGTCCAGGCCCAGCCGAGAACCAGCCGGAGGATCTCGGCGATCTCCGGCGCGGAGGAGGGCAGCAGCACGCGGCGGATCACGCCGCTGTCGCTGGCGCCGAGCGTATAGGCGGCCTCGACCAGATCGCGGCGGGTGTTGCCGACATTGACGGCGATCATCAGCACGATCTGGAACACCGAGCCGATGAAGATCACCAGCAGCTTCTGCAGCTCGCCGATGCCCGCCCACAGGATCAGCAGCGGAATGAAGGCCGAGGCCGGCAGGTAGCGCGCGAACGAGACGAACGGCTCCAGCAGCGCCTCGATCGGCTTGTAGGCGCCCATCAATACGCCGAGCGGCACCGCGACAACCATCGCCAGCACGAAGCCGCCGACCACCCGCCAGATCGTCATGCCGATGTCGAACAGGAAGCCATACTTGGTCAGCAGCTCCCAGCCCTCATGCACCATGGTCAGCGGATTGGCGAGAAACGTCT
The DNA here is from genome assembly GCF_026015985.1 of Rhodopseudomonas sp. P2A-2r. GTDB lineage: Bacteria > Pseudomonadota > Alphaproteobacteria > Rhizobiales > Xanthobacteraceae > Tardiphaga. The sequence goes on from NZ_CP110389.1 coordinate 1,023,388, forward strand.
TCGACACGTAGCCGCCGAAGGTCGCCCACGACCACACCGCCACGAACAGCACGAAGAACGCAAAACCGTAGGCGACGCGCTGTCGCGATGTCACGGGGTCGAGGGGACGTATCACAGGGGCGCTATCCTTGGCGTCTGGTTAAAGTTGAAAGGAAGGAGATCGTGTCCCGGGCGCGGTGCAGCGTCCTTCGCGCTGCTCCGCAGAACCGGGACCCCGGTCCACTCATCACCGGGACCCCGGATCTGCAGCGCACCACGCCGCGAAGGGCGGCGCGTTGCGCTGCGTCCGGGGAACGCTTGGCGTTTGCAGGCTACTTGATGTAGCTGGCGTCGTAGAGGTCATCGATCTTCGGTACCGCCTTGATGATGCCGATCTCCAGCAGCAGCTCCGCGGCTTCCTTGTTGAAGGCCTGGAATTCGCTGGTGAAGAACTTCTGGTTGGCGGCCTTGTCCTGCCAGCGCAGGTACTTCGCCGAATTGCCGAAGGCTTCGGCGGACTGCTTCACATCGGCGCCCATGATCTCGTAGGACTTGGCCTGGTCCTTCTCGATCATCGCGATGGCCTCGAAATAGCTGTCGGCCAGCGCCTTGGCGGCTTTTGGATTGTCGGCGAGGAATTTCGGCGTACAGCCGAAGGTGTCCATGACCATCGGATAGTCCAGCGTGGTGGCGATGATCTTGCCCTTGTCGGGTGCGGCGCGCACCGTCGAGAGATAGGGCTCGTAAGTCATGGCGGCATCGTTCTGGCCGGAGACGAAGGCTTGCGCCGCGGCGGCCGGCTCAAGGTTCACCACGGTGACATCCTTCACCGTGAGGCCGTTCTTCTTGAGCATCCAGGCCAGCGCGAAATAGGGCGAGGTGCCCGGCGCGGAAGCGGCGACCGTCTTGCCCTTGAGATCCTTGATCGATGCGATGTCGCTGCGCGTGGCCATGCCGTCGGCGCCGTAGCTCTTGTCGAGCTGGAAGATCTGCTTGGTGGCAACGCCGTTGGCATTCCATGAAATCCAGGTCTCGACGGTGGTCGCCGCGCACTGCACGTCGCCCGAGGCGATCGCCAGATGGCGGTCCTTCTGCGGGATCTTCTTGATCGTCACGTCGAGGCCGTTCTTCTTGAAGATGCCGGCCTGGTTGGCGAGCGTGAGCGGCGCAAATCCGGTCCAGCCTGAGATCGCGATGTTGACCTTCACGTCCTGCGCAATGGCCGGTGCGGCGGCGAGAAGCGTGGCGGCGACGACAATTTTTCCAAGATGACGCATGGCTGTATCCCTTTGCTGGTTTATCGATTGTGTCGTTCTGGTTGCCTCAGACGGTGAGGTGGCTCTGTAAAATACCGCTGCATAAATTGTGCCGTATCGATATCGATATCATTCTCAGCCACCCTTGAACCGTGCAACCAGTTTGTGCGACTCGCCGGGATAGACGAGGCGTACGGCGGTGATGGCCTGCGCGCCGCGCCAGGTGTGGCGTTCGATCACCAGGCAGGGCGCACCGACTGCAATATCAAGCGCCGCGGCCGTCTGATCGTTGGCGACAATGGCGCTGATGGCATGTTCGGCCTCGGTCCATGGGACATGATGAAGCAGCCACGAGCCGGGCGGCTCGGCGGCGAAATCCGCGGCGGCAGCGTCCGGCACGGCGTCGAGATCGATCAGCCGGTCCTCGATGGCGAACGGCACGCCGTCGGCGCTGTGGCGGCAGGCAATCGCCATCACCCGGCCGGTCTTGCGCACGCGCAGCCGTGCGCGGTCGGCAGCGGTTGCGGCGCGGCGCGAAGACTTGATCATCTCGTAGCCGTAGCTACGGCCGAGCGCGGTGATCTCCGCACGGATGTCGGCGATCTCCAGAACCGCCGAGAGAAAGTTGGGACGGCGCACGAAGGTGCCGGCGCGCCGCCGCCGCTCGATCAGATCGCCCTGCGCCAGTTCGGAAAGCGCCTTGCTCACGGTCATCCGCGAACAGCCGTAATGCGTCATCAACTCGTGTTCGAAGGGGATGCGGTAGCCCGGCGGCCACTCGCCGGTCAGGATGCGCTGCTCGATATCGAGCCGGATCTGCTTGTACAGCGTTGGCCTGTCGACCGTGTCGGCCTTGGCGCGCTGCGGGGCGGCGCTCATGCGACCAGCCTGCGCATTGCTGCATTGAATGTCTCGCGCGCCTGTTGCCGCAGCCGGTGGCGTCCGCCTTCCACCAGCTTCGCGCCGCCGGCCCAGGCGCAATCGATCGCTCCCGCACCGGCGGCGAAGATCCAGCCGTCGAGCACGGCATCGCGGCTGCGCCCCGCCAGCGACGGATGGGCGGTGTCGAGCGTGACGATATCGGCGCGGGCGCCGACCTGCAGTCCGACCGCCGGCTGCGCAAGCGCCTGGCCGCCGCCGGCCAGTGCGGCATCGAGCAGCGCGCGGCCGGTCGAGACGCCGGGCCCGCCCGACAACACGTTGCGCTCGCGATGCTTGAGCCGCTGGCCATATTCGAGCTGGCGCAGTTCGGCATCGACGCCGATCAGGATGTTGGAATCGGTGCCGATGCCGATGCGGCCGCCGGCGCCAAGAAATTCGCGGCCGGGAAAGATGCCGTCGCCGAGGCTCGCTTCGGTCAGCGGGCAAAGTCCTGCAACGGCGCCGCTCGCGGCCAGCGCCGCGGTTTCCGCCGGCGTCATGTGCGTCGCGTGGATCAGGCACCAGCGTTGATTGACGGGCGCATGGTCAAGCAGCCATGCGACCGGTCGCTGGCCCGACCAGGCGACGCAGTCCTCGACCTCGCGCACCTGTTCGGCGGCGTGAATATGCAGCGGGCCGCCTGCGGCCAGCGGTAGCAGCGCCGCCAGCTCGTCCGGCGTCACGGCGCGCAGGCTGTGCGGCGCGATGCCGAGATTGGCACCGGGCAGTGCGCGGATCGCGGTGCGGCTGGCGTCCACCAGCTTTGCGAACTGATCGACGGAGCAGATGAAGCGGCGCTGGCCTTCATGCGGTGCGGTGCCGCCGAACGTTCCATGGGCATAGAAGCACGGCAGCAGCGTCAGCCCGATGCCTGTGACCTCAGCGGCGCGGGCGATGCGCGTGGCCATCTCCGCGGGGTTGGCGTAAAGCGCGCCGTCGTGGTCATGATGCAGATAATGGAATTCGCCGACCCGCGTAAAACCCTGTTCGAGCATCTCGACATAAAGCAGCGTCGCGACCGCCTGGGTGTCTTCGGGAGTCATGGTCAGCGCGAAGCGATACATGGTCTCGCGCCAGGTCCAGAATGTATCCGCGGCATCGCCGCGAATTTCTGCGAGACCGGCCATGCCGCGCTGGAAGGCGTGGCTGTGCAGGCTGGCTATTCCGGGGATTGCGAGTTGGTGACGTTCATCGCCGGCAGCCGGCGCGACGCCGGCCGTGACCTTGGCGATGGTGCCATCGGTCACCTCCACCTGCACGTCATCGGCCCACCCCGCGGGGAGCAACGCCGATCCGAAATGCAGAGTTGACATGTTTCCAAAACCGGATGGACAGGACTGCAGCGCGATAATATGTATAGACATATCGAGTTTGTCGTCAAGCTTCTGTAGTTGGGAAGTCCCGCATGGCCGAGCGCTTCGATCGGATCTGGCACGATGCCCGGCTCGCCACTGTGCGCGCGGATCTTCCCGACCTCGGCGCCATCGACCATGGCGTGATCGCCGCCCGCGATGGCCGCATCGTCTTCGCCGGCGCGAAATCCGATTTTCCCGTCGATGCCGATGCGGTCGAGCGCATCGATTGTGCCGGCCGCTGGATCACGCCGGGGCTGGTGGATTGCCATACCCATCTGGTGTTCGGCGGCAACCGCGCCCACGAATTCGAGTTGCGGCTGCAGGGTGCCAGCTACGAGGAGATCGCGCGCGCCGGTGGCGGCATCGTCTCGACGGTGGCGGCGACGCGGGCCGCCAGCGAGGCTGAACTTGTCGCCGGCGCGCTGCCGCGGCTTGACGCGCTGATCGGCGAAGGCGTGACCACGCTGGAGATCAAGTCCGGCTACGGGCTCAATCTTGAGACCGAGCTGCGGCAGTTGTCCGCCGCCCGCGCGCTCGGCCGGCAGCGGCCGGTTACTGTCCGCACCAGCTTTCTCGGCGCCCATGCGCTGCCGCCGGAAGCCGGTGGCGACAAGGATCGCTATATCGACCTCGTCTGCAACGAGATGCTGCCGGCGGTGGCGCGCGCCGGCCTCGCCGATGCCGTCGACGCCTTCATGGAAGGCATCGCCTTCTCCGCCGAGCAGACCGCGCGCGTCTTTCACGCAGCCAAGGTGCTGGGGCTGCCGGTCAAGTTGCATGCGGACCAACTGTCGAACCTCGGCGGCGCGGCGCTGGCTGCGCAATTCTCGGCGCTGTCGGCCGATCATCTCGAACACACCGATGACGCCGGCGCCGCGGCGATGGCAAAAGCAGGGACGGTGGCCGTGCTGCTGCCCGGCGCGTTCTATTTCATTCGCGAGACGTCGAAGCCGCCGCTCGATCTGTTCCGCGCCCACGGCGTGCACATGGCGCTGGCCACCGACTGCAATCCCGGCAGCTCACCGCTGACCTCGCTGCTGCTCGCCATGAACATGGGCGCGACATTGTTCCGGATGACCGTTGCCGAATGCCTCGCCGGCGTGACCCGCGAAGGCGCGCGCGCCCTCGGCGTGCTCGCCGACACCGGCACGCTGGAGGCCGGCAAACGCTGCGATCTGGCGATCTGGAACATCGAGCGTCCGGCCGAACTCGTCTACCGCATGGGCTTCAATCCCCTGCACGACCGGGCCTGGATGGGCCGATGAGCAGCCGCACTGCATCCCTCGTCGTTTCGCCGGGCAAGGTGACGCTTGAGGATCTCCGGCAGGTGCTGGCCGGCGCGTCGGTCGTGCTCGATCCGTCGTTCTGGCCGTCGGTCGAGGCGGCTGCCGGTATCGTCGAAAAGGCCGCCGCTGCCGCCGCGCCGGTCTACGGCATCAATACCGGCTTCGGCAAGCTGGCGTCGAAGCGCATTCCGCCCGATCAGACCGCGCTGCTGCAGCGCAATCTCATCGTGTCGCATTGCTGCGGTGTCGGGCAGCCTACGCCAGAGCCGGTCGTGCGGCTGATGATAGCGCTCAAGATCATCTCCTTGGGGCGCGGCGCGTCCGGCGTGCGTCGCGTCGTCATCGAACAATTGCAGGCGCTGCTGGCGCACGGCATTTATCCGCTGGTGCCGCAGCAGGGCTCGGTCGGCGCCTCCGGCGATCTGGCGCCGCTGGCGCATATGACCGCGGTGATGATCGGCGAGGGGCAGGCGTTGGTCGACGGTGCAGTGGTGCCGGGGCGGGATGCGTTGGCTGCTGCCGGCCTCGCGCCACTGACGCTCGGCCCGAAGGAAGGCTTGGCGCTGATCAACGGCACACAGTTCTCCACGGCCTATGCCATCTCCGGATTGTTGCGCGCCCACGATCTCGCTTGCGCGACGTTGGTCACCGGCGCGCTGTCGGTCGATGCGGCGATGGCCTCGACGGCGCCGTTCCGTCCGGAGATCCAGCGATTGCGCGGCCATGCCGGTCAGATCGCGGCGGGTGCGGCGCTGACCGCGCTGCTCGACGGCAGCGACATCCGCAACTCGCATCTCGAAGGCGACGAGCGTGTGCAGGATCCCTATTGCCTGCGCTGCCAGCCGCAGGTGGCCGGCGCCGTGCTCGACCTCTTGACGCAGGCGGCGCGCACGCTGGCCATCGAGGCCAATGCGGTCACCGACAATCCGCTGGTGCTGGTCGAGACCGGCGAAATCGTCTCCGGCGGAAACTTTCATGCCGAGCCGGTGGCGTTTGCCGCCGACCAGATCGCATTGGCGCTGTCGGAGATCGGCGCCATCAGCGAGCGACGCATCGCCACTCTGGTCGACCCCGCGTTGAACTTCGGCCTGCCGCCTTTTCTCACGCCCGACCCCGGCATCAATTCTGGCTTCATGATCGCCGAAGTGACGGCTGCCGCGCTCTATGCCGAGAACAAGCAGCGCGCCGCGGCCTGCTCGATCGACTCGACGCCGACCAGTGCAAACCAGGAGGACCACGTGTCGATGGCCGCCCATGCCGCGCGCCGGTTGTCTGACATGGCCGACAATCTCGCCGCTATCCTCGGCATCGAACTACTGGTAGCGGCGCAGGGCATCGAGCTGCGCGCGCCGCATGCCACGAGTCCGGCGCTGGCGGCGGTGATCGCGCTGTTGCGCGAACAGGTGCCGGCGCTCGGCGCCGATCGCTACATGGCCGACGATATGGCGAAGGCCACCGCGCTGGTTGCGTCCGGTCGGCTGCCCGCCGCTGCGATGGCGGTGCTCACCAACAATCCGTTTCCAGAACTTGCCTTAAGCAATGCTTGCCGAGAAAGGTCATTCGTCATGAACCGCCGACTGGACAACGCGCGCGTCATCCGTTCGCCGCGCGGATCGGAGATCAGCGCCAAGAGCTGGCTGACCGAAGCGCCGTTGCGCATGCTGATGAACAATCTCGATCCCGACGTGGCGGAGCGGCCGAGCGAACTCGTGGTCTATGGCGGCATCGGTCGCGCCGCCCGCGACTGGGACAGCTTTGATCGCATTGTGGCGGCGCTGCGCAAGCTCGATGACGACCAGACATTGCTGGTGCAGTCCGGCAAGCCGGTCGGCGTGTTCCGCACCCACAAGGACGCGCCGCGCGTGCTGATCGCCAATTCCAACCTGGTGCCGCATTGGGCGACGCTGGATCACTTCAACGAGCTCGACAAGCTCGGCCTGATGATGTTCGGCCAGATGACCGCGGGCTCGTGGATCTACATCGGCAGCCAGGGCATCGTGCAGGGCACCTACGAAACCTTCGTCGAGGTCGGCCGTCGCCACTATGGCGGCAGCCTTGCCGGCCGCTGGATCCTGACTGCGGGCCTTGGCGGCATGGGCGGCGCGCAGCCGCTCGCTGCCACCATGGCCGGCGCGTCCATGCTGGCGGTCGAATGCCAGCCGAGCCGCATCGAGATGCGGCTGCGCACCGGCTATCTCGACCGCCAGGCGGCGACCCTCGACGAGGCGCTGGCGATCATGGCGCAGGCAGCGCAAGACAAGAAGCCGGTCTCGGTCGGCCTGCTCGGCAATGCCGCCGATATCTTTCCCGAACTGGTGCGCCGTGGTGTGCGTCCGGACATCGTCACCGACCAGACCAGCGCCCACGATCCGATCAACGGCTATCTGCCGAAGGGCTGGACGCTCGATCAGTGGGCCGCCAAGCGCGAGAGCGATCCGAAGGCGGTGGAAGCCGCCGCCAAGACCTCCATGGTCGGCCACGTCCAGGCGATGCTGGACTTTCATGCCCAGGGCATTCCCACCCTCGACTACGGCAACAACATTCGCCAGATGGCCAAGGACATGGGCCTCGCCAACGCCTTCGATTTTCCCGGCTTCGTGCCGGCCTATATCCGCCCGCTGTTCTGCCGCGGCATCGGTCCGTTCCGCTGGGCCGCGCTATCCGGCGATCCCGAGGACATCTATCGCACCGACGCCAAGGTCAAGGAGCTGATGCCGGACGACAAGCATCTGCATCACTGGCTCGACATGGCGCGCGAGCGTATCCAGTTCCAGGGCCTGCCGGCGCGGATCTGCTGGGTCGGTCTCGGCGATCGTCATCGTCTCGGCCTTGCCTTCAACGAGATGGTCGCAAGCGGCGAGTTGAAGGCGCCGATCGTGATTGGTCGCGATCATCTCGACAGCGGCTCGGTCGCCAGCCCCAACCGCGAGACCGAGGCGATGCGCGACGGATCCGACGCGGTATCCGACTGGCCGCTGCTCAATGCGCTGCTCAATTGCGCCAGCGGCGCCACCTGGGTGTCGCTGCATCACGGCGGCGGCGTCGGCATCGGCTATTCCCAGCACGCCGGCATGGTGATCGTCGCCGACGGCACGCCCGACGCGGCGCGCCGCATCGAGCGCGTGCTGTGGAACGATCCCGCCACCGGGGTGATGCGCCACGCCGATGCGGGCTACGACAGCGCGATCGAATGCGCCAAGACCAACGGGCTCGATCTGCCCGGGGTGACGTCGTAGCGCGTTCTAGTTGGGGGTCGTGCCCCGGACGCGGTGCACCACGCCGCCGCTTGGGCGGCGTGGTGCGCCGCAGATCCGGGGTCCCGGTTGCGTCTACAGAAATCGGGGTCCCGGATCTGCAGTGCGGCACTTCGCGCCGCGCTGCGTCCGGGACACGGCCGAATTGAGTGAGCCTCTACGCTGCGGTGACGCGCCAGATCACGTCGCCCACATCGTCGGCGACCAGCAGCGCGCCTTCGGGCGTGAGGAACACGCCGACCGGCCGGCCGTAGGATTCCTTTTCGTCCGGCGCGAGGAAGCCCGACAGGATATCGCGCGGCGGACCCGACGGGCGGCCGTTCACGAACGGGATGAACACCACCTTGTAGCCGCTCAACGTGCTGCGATTCCACGAGCCGTGCTGGCCGATCACCATGCCGTCGGGAAAGCCCGGCCAGGTGCCGGCCGGCAGCCAGCACAGGCCGAGTGACGCGGTGTGTCCGCCCAGCGCGTAGTCCGGCGTGATCGTCCTGGCCACCAGCGCGGCGTCCTGCGGCACGCGGTCGTCGACGGTCTTGCCCCAGTAGCAATAGGGCCAGCCGTAGAAGCCACCGTCGCGCACCGAGGTCAGATAGTCCGGCGGCGTCTCGTCGCCGAGGCCGTCGCGCTCGTTGACCACCGTCCACAGCGCGCCTGTTGTGGGCTCGAAGGCGAGGCCCACGGGGTTGCGCAGCCCGCCGGCGAAGATGCGGCTGCTGCCGGTGGCGACGTCGAGTTCATAGACCGCGGCGCGGCCCTCTTCGGTCTCCATGCCCATGTCGGCGATGTTGGTGAGCGAGCCGACGCCGATGTAGATCTTCTTGCCATCGGGGCTCGGCAGCAGGCTGCGGGTCCAGTGCCCGCCCGCCTTGAAATCGGTGAGCTTCTTGCCCGGCGCGGTGATGCTGTCGGCGCCCGCCACATAGGGAAAGGCCACCACGCCGTCGACATTGCCGACATAGAAGGTGTCGTCCAGCAGGGTCATGCCGAATGGCTGGTTCAGCCCTTCCATGAAGGTCTTGCTGATCTCGGCCGTGCCGTCGCCATCGGCGTCGCGCAGCAAAGTGATGCGGTTGGCGCTTTCGCCAAGGGCCGCGGCGCGCCGCATGGTTGCCTGCATGGCGTAGCCGAACACGTTCCTCACGGGGCCTGCGACCTGCGACGCCTCGGCGATCAGCACGTCGCCATTGGGCAGCATGTCGATCCAGCGCGGATGCTTCAGGCCGGTGGCAAAGGCATTGACCTTCAGGCCCGCCGCCACCGTTGGCTTGTGGCCGTCGCTCCAGCCGCGCGCGGTCGGCATCTTCAGCGTCATCAGGGTGCCCTGCGGCCGCGCCGCCGGCACCACCGGCGCGCTGCCCCAGGCCGGTGCGGGTGTTGCGCCCTGCAGCCGGCGCCACTGCAGCGCGGCTCCGCCGATCACCGCGACCACGCGCGCAAAAATTCCGGAAAAGTCCATGTCATTTCCCCATTGATGGCGCGCACCCTATCGAGGCGATGCCGCCTTTGAAACCTAATCTTCGGCGAGCGTGCGGATCGACTTTCCATCGATCGGATACGCGATAGCGATGAATCGTCCGATTCGCGGTTCGAACGGGTTTTGTCCCGCAAGCTCAGATGGTTGTGTTCGATTCTGCCGATCGGCGGTGGCCATCACACAAACGGCTGAAGTTTGCCGCAACGCTGCCGCAGCGCGTTGACGCGTTTTGGCTCACCGTTCTAGATGAATTTCCATCACCCGCTGCGGAGCTGCCATGACGATGCGATTCGATTTTGCCACGCTGAGCGCGCCGCAACGCTACAAGCTGCTGTGTGGCCTGGTGGTCCCGCGGCCGATCGCGCTGATCACCACCATCTCGGCCGAAGGCGTGGTCAATGCCGCGCCGTTCTCGTTCTTCAACGTGTTCTCCGAAGCGCCGCCGCTGGTGGTGGTGGGCCTGCAGGTGAAGTCGGACCTTACGCCCAAGGACACCACGCGCAACATCCGCGCCAATGGCCTGTTCGTCGTCAACATGGTGGACGAAGCGCTGGCACGGTCCATGGTCGATTGCTCGATCGCCTTTCCCTCCGACATCGGAGAACCCGAGGCGCTGCAGCTTCCGTTGTCCGCCGGCGTCTTCGTGCCGGTGCCGCATCTGGCTGACGCGCCGGTGGCGCTGGAATGCCGCAAGGTGACGATGATGAATTTCGGCGCCGAGCGCGATCTGCTGGTCGGCGAGGTGCTTGGATTGCAGGTCCGCGACGGCGTCGTCGATCCCGATACGCTGCGGACCGACTATGACAACTTCCAGCCGGTGGGACGCGTCGCCGGCACCATGTATGCCCGCATGAACGACCGCTTCGAGCTGAAACCCGAAACCTTCGAGAGCTGGCAGCGGCTGCGGGCAAGCTGACCCGCTTGGCTGGCAAGCCGCCGGTCCGAAGGGCGATTTTGCCCGGAATCTCCGTGTTGTGCCCTGTGTCGCGGCTTAATTGGCCCTCGGCGCGGGAATCTGCCTTATTTCCAGCGGGTTGATCGTGCGGATTAACCGTTCAGCGTGAGAAGCGGCCGCCGCGGCTCCGAATAGGGTATGACGCTGCATGTCGCGAAAAATCATCATGGCCATTGCCTGGGCCAGCCTGGCCTTCATCGTGTTCGCGACCCTGTCGCCGATCGGCCTCAGGCCGCATCTGGCCGGCGTCAGCATGGAGCGCTTCGGAGCGTTCGCTGTGGCCGGGCTGCTGTTCGGGCTGGCCTATCCGGGCCGGTTCTGGCTTGTGCTGGCCATCGTGCTGGGCGCCGCCGTGGGGCTCGAAACGCTGCAGTTCCTGACCCCCGACCGCCACGGCGAGCTCCGCGACGCCATGGTCAAAGCGGTCGGCGGCGCTTTCGGCGTCGGCCTTTCGCTTCTTTTGAACCGGCTGTCAGCCACTGTTGCCGCGCCCCAGGGCACCAACGCTTAAGACCTCCAGGGCCGGCTTCGGCCGGTCTGCATCATCAGTGTTTCGGCGGATGCCTTCGGAACAGGCAGGTATCCCCGGTCATTTGCTAAAGGGGCGTTGTCCGCCCTATACTTTGTGCACAGCAATCAGCGGGAATCGGTATGGATCGCATTCGCATCGTCGGCGGCAGCAAGCTCAATGGCACTATCCCGATCTCCGGCGCGAAAAACGCCGCTCTGCCGTTGATGATTGCGGGCCTGCTGTCCGAGGAAACGCTGATCCTCGACAATGTACCGCGGCTCGCCGACGTCGCACAGCTGCAGCGGATCCTCGGCAATCACGGCGTCGATATCATGTCGGCCGGCAAGCGCCCGGGCGACCATGAATATCAGGGCCAGACCCTGCACATTTCGGCGAAGAACATCATCGACACCACCGCACCCTATGAGCTGGTGTCGAAGATGCGGGCCAGCTTCTGGGTGATCGCGCCGCTGTTGGCGCGGATGCAAGAAGCCAAGGTGTCGCTGCCCGGCGGCTGCGCCATCGGCACCCGTCCCGTCGACCTGCTGATCATGGCGCTGGAGAAGCTCGGTGCCGAGCTGACCATCGACGGCGGCTATGTGATCGCCAAGGCGCCCGGCGGCCTTAAGGGTGCCGAGATCGATTTCCCCAAGGTCACCGTCTCCGGAACCCATGTGGCGCTGATGGCCGCGACACTGGCAAAGGGCACCACCATCATCAACAATGCCGCCTGCGAGCCCGAGATCGTCGATGTCGCCGATTGCCTGAACAAGATGGGCGCCCGGGTCACCGGCGCCGGCACGCCGCGCATCGTCATCGAAGGCGTCGCCAAGCTTCATGGCGCCCGCCACACCGTGCTGCCGGACCGCATCGAGACCGGCACCTACGCCATGGCGGTCGCGATGACCGGCGGCGACGTGCAACTGTCCGGCGCGCGGCCGGAGCTGCTGCAGTCGGCGCTCGACGTGCTGACCCAGGCCGGCGCCACCATTACGGTCAACAACGACGGTATCCGCGTGTCGCGCAACGGCGCCGGGCTCAGCCCCGTCAATGTGTCCACCGCACCGTTCCCGGGTTTTCCGACCGATTTGCAGGCCCAGCTGATGGCTCTGATGTCCTGCGCCAAGGGTTCTTCGCACATCACCGAGACGATTTTCGAGAACCGCTTCATGCATGTGCAGGAGCTGGCCCGGTTCGGCGCGCGGATTCATCTCGATGGCGAGACGGCCACCATCGACGGCATCGCCAAGCTGCGCGGCGCGCCGGTAATGGCCACCGACCTCCGCGCTTCGGTGTCGCTGGTGATCGCCGGGCTTGCGGCCGAAGGCGAGACGATGGTCAATCGCATCTATCATCTCGATCGCGGCTTTGAGCGGCTCGAGGAAAAACTGTCCGCCTGCGGCGCCACCATCGAGCGCATCAGCGGCTGAGGTTTGGCTCACCGAAATGGCAAGGGGCTGCCGTGACAGGTCAACGCAAGCTGATTGCTCTCGATCCCGATGATCTGGCGGTGATTTCCGCGCATGTTCAGGACGCCGCCGTCCGCGTTGCCGATATCATCTGGCGGCAAAGCGAGAAACGGCTGGTGGTCGGCATGAACCGCCTCGACTGGGACCAGGCGATCGGCGGCGAGGTTGCACCGCCGCGGCTGGTGGCCGCGCTGCGGTTCGACCGGGTGCTGGCCTGCAAATCGCGCAACATCGATCTGGAGGCGCCGGAGACGGCGCTGGAGCTGCTCGGTATCGAGTTTCATGCCAGCGAGCCCCCGGCGGTAGTGCCGTGCTGATGTTCGCAAACGGCGGCGCGCTGCGGCTGGACGTCGAATGTCTCGAATGCGAACTGGCCGATCTCGGCCCCGAAGACCTCGGCGCCAGCGAAGATGCGGCGACGGATTTGAACGCATAGCCAGTTCTTGTCCCGGACGCGGTGCGGCATTCTCAGGCGATGCACTTGCATCGCCGACATGCCGCTCCGCAGGGCCGGGACCACCGCGAGCACCGGCGTTTGGGACGGCCCCGGCTCTGCGGCGCACCACGCCGCCAAGGCGGCGCAGTGCACCGCGTCCGGGGCACGAGACCGGCGTGTGACTAACCGGGGTTGACGCCCCCGCACCGCCGCGCCATTGAGCAGGGGGCCTTGGCAGGCAAGGCCCCGCCGGAACTCCGCTCATGCCGATCAAGTTGCACACCGCCAGCGCCGATTTCAGTCAGCAATTCAAGGCCTTCCTCGCCATGAAGCGGGAGGTTTCGGCGGATATCGAGACCGCGACCAGGGCCATCGTCGATGACGTCGCGGCGCGCGGTGACGCGGCGTTGCTGGAGGCGACCCGCAAGTTCGACCGGCTCGACATCGACGCCTCGGGCCTCCGCATCACGGCCGCCGAAGTCGACGCCGCCGTGGCGGCCTGCGACGCCGAAACCCTGGCAGCGCTGACATTTGCCCGCGACCGCATCGAGCTGTTTCACCGGCGACAGTTGCCCAAGGACGACCGCTTTACCGATGCGCTGGGGGTCGAGCTGGGCTGGCGCTGGAGCGCCATCGAGGCGGTCGGTCTCTATGTGCCCGGCGGCACCGCGGCCTATCCGTCCTCCGTGTTGATGAACGCGGTGCCGGCGCGGGTCGCCGGCGTGGAGCGCGTGGTGATGGTGGTACCGTCGCCGGACGGCAAGCTCAACCCGCTGGTGCTGGCTGCGGCCAAGCTCGGCGGCGTTTCGGAAATCTACCGTGTCGGCGGCGCCCAGGCCGTGGCCGCACTGGCCTATGGCACCGAAACCATCGCGCCGGTCGCCAAGATCGTCGGCCCCGGCAATGCCTATGTGGCGGCCGCCAAGCGCCAGGTGTTCGGCAAGGTCGGCATCGACATGATCGCCGGCCCCTCGGAAGTGCTTGTGATCGCCGACCACACCGGCAATGCCGGCTGGATCGCCGCCGACTTGCTGGCGCAGGCCGAACACGACGTCAATGCGCAGTCGATTCTGGTGACGGACAGCCCGGCGCTGGCGGACGAGGTCGAGCAGGCCCTGCAGGGGCAGCTCGCCACCCTGCCGCGTGCCGATATCGCGCGGGCATCCTGGCAGGACTTCGGCGCCATCATCCTGGTGCAGAACCTCGACGAAGCCGTCACCTTGGCCAATGCCATCGCCGCCGAGCATCTCGAGATCATGACCGTGGACCCGGAGGCGATCTCCGCCCGGATCTCGCAATGCCGGCGCGATCTTTCTGGGGCCGCATACGCCGGAGGCGATCGGCGATTATGTCGGCGGCTCCAACCATGTGCTGCCCACGGCGCGCTCGGCGCGGTTCTCGTCCGGGCTCGGCGTGCTTGACTTCATGAAGCGAACGTCGATCCTGAAATGCGGGCCGGACGAGCTGCGGGCGCTGGGACCGGCTGCGATGACGCTGGGCAAGGCCGAAGGCCTCGATGCCCATGCACGCTCTGTTGGATTGCGCCTCAACCTCGGATGAACAAAACGCTACCAGTGGATGATACGGACAATCGCATCGTGGCGGTGACGCTCGATGAGGAGTCGATCGGGCGTTCCGGGCCCGATATCGAGCACGAACGCGCCATCGCCATCTACGATCTGGTGGAAAAAACCTGTTCGCGCCGGAAGGGGCGGCAGCCGGACCCTATACGCTGCACATCGGCATCACCGGCAATCGCCTGATGTTCGACATTCGCGGCGAGGACGGCACCCCGGTGGTGGCGCACCTGCTGTCGCTGACCCCGTTCCGGCGGATCGTGAAGGACTATTTCATGATCTGCGACAGCTACTACCAGGCGATCTCGCACCGCCACGCCGGACAAGATCGAGGCCATCGACATGGGGCGCCGCGGCATCCATGACGAAGGATCGCACACGCTGATGGAACGGCTGAAGGGCAAGGTGCGGATCGATTTCGAGACGGCGCGGCGGCTGTTCACGCTGATCTCCGTGCTGCACTGGAAGGGGTGAGCATGGCCCGGAAAAGTGGCAGCCGGTTTTCTGGCAAGGCCATGCTCCTTCGCAAGAAAGCCTAGCGCGGATGGCGGTGCGCGCTCCGCAGGCCGTGCTGTTCGCATGCGGCCAGAACAGCATTCGCTCGGTGATGGCGGCCAGCCTGCTGCAGCAGATGTTTCCCCAGGCCCTGTATGTGCGCTCCGCCGGCGTCAAGAAGGGCGAAGTCGATCCGTTCGCCGTGGCGGTCATGGCGGAACTCGGCCAGGACATCTCCAAGCACAAGCCGACCACCTTCGAGGAACTCGACGACTGGGAAGGCCTGAACTTCGATCTGATCATCACCCTGTCGCCGGAAGCGCATCACAAGGCGCTGGAACTGACCCGGACCAACGCCGTCGATGTGGAATACTGGCCGACCCAGGACCCGACCGGCGTCGAGGGCAACCGCGAGCAGCGCCTGGAGGCCTATCGCGAGGTCTGCGACAGCCTGCTGCTGCGGATCCGCAAGCGCTTTGCCAAAGGTGGCGCGGCGAGCGGGTAATCGCGGTTCCGCAGGCGCTTCCGCGGTTGTCGAAGTGATGCCCTTCCGATAGGTTCCGCGCGAATTTCAACCCCTCCAATCGATAGGCCCGCATGCTCGGCCGCCCCAAACTTGTTCTCGCCTCCGGTTCGCCGCGCCGCGTCAGCCTGCTCAACCAGGCCGGCATCGAGCCCGACGCCCTGCGCCCTGCCGATGTCGACGAGACGCCGACGCGGGGCGAGCTGCCACGCGCCTGCGCCAACCGCCTGGCGCGGGCCAAGGCCGACGCCGCCCTGAAATCCGTGCAGCTGGACGACGAACTGCGCGGCTCCTTCATCCTGGCCGCGGATACCGTGGTCGCGGTGGGCCGCCGCATCCTGCCCAAGGCGGAGCTGGTCGACGAGGCCTCCCAGTGCCTGCGGCTGCTGTCCGGCCGCAACCACCGGGTCTATACGGCGGTCTGCCTGGTGACCCCGAAGGAGAGCTTCCGCCAGCGCCTGATCGAGACCCGGGTGCGTTTCAAGCGGCTGTCCGAGGAAGATATCGAGACCTACATCGGCTCCGGCGAGTGGCGCGGCAAGGCCGGCGGCTACGCCGTGCAGGGCATTGCCGGCTCGTTCGTGGTCAAGATGGTCGGCTCCTACACCAATATTGTCGGTCTGCCGCTGTACGAGACCGTTTCACTGCTGGGCGGCGAAGGTTTCCCGATTCGCTTCGGGTGGCTCAATGCCGGCTAAGTCCCCCGAACCAGGGGTAAAACCCGCCAAGCCGTGCCCAATCTGCGGCAAGCCGTCGGTGGAGACCTCCAAGCCGTTCTGTTCGGAGCGCTGCCGCGACGTCGATCTCAACCGCTGGCTGTCGAATTCCTACGCGATTCCCGGCAAGCCCACGGATGACGAAGACGCCGACTGACATCCTGCCTGGCCCGGGACGGGCCGGGCAGGGCATCCGGAAACGGCGGAAACGCGTTTGAATCGAACAACTTCGGTTCTGTTCAACGAAATGTCTTGGACGGGTGGACATGGCTGCCCGGCCTGACTATAAACCGGCGCTCCCGGCCACGATCCGGGCGGCGCCCAGGTAGCTCAGTTGGTAGAGCATGCGACTGAAAATCGCAGTGTCGGTGGTTCGATCCCGCCCCTGGGCACCATTTCCCGGCCTTCAGCACAAACGGCGAATCCTGCGCTTGGTCTATGACCGCCTGCTCGGCGCCTCCTGACGGAGGCAGAACGAAACCGGTAGGCCGACCCGTTACGAACCGCGTCCCCCTAGAAGGCGTGTCGGGTGCGGTGGAGTCCGGCTCAGCCAAACTCGAGCGGCTGATGGAGATGTTTGAGGGAGCTGGGCGCAGTAGGCCGCAAGCTCCTCATTTTCTCGCAGTTCAGATCTATGCACGATCTGATGGCCTGGCGCTTAGCCAGGTGGTGGAGGCTCGTCAGATCACAGTCAGCGCTTCTGGGGCGAGAGGTCCAGATCGTCCACAGTTGAGGCTGGAAAGCCTTCCGGAACTTTGATCACCACCTCTTGATGGTTCAAAGCTGCATGGCACGAATTGCATCCTTCCGTAAGGCTGTCATAGGCTTTGGCAAATGAGGTCAGGTCTTTCGCCTTGATCGCCTTTTCCAGATCGGCAATCGGATCCGCTGTTACAGAAGCAATCATGTCTTGTAGTGGTACGTTGCCCTGCATCGGGTGGGCAACGCTCAGCCGGCGGAACGCGCCTTTCAGGTTACCGAGCTCATAGCTCGCGAACTCCCAGTTCTGACGCTTGGCAGCAAGCCATATTCTGATATGGCGCGGTTGAATTGTCGCGATCATAAGATCGCTCACGCTTGGCAGGTAGGCGGATGCATCGGCCGCTTTCGGCGGTTGCGGACTTTGAGCGCGTGCCGGTACGCCAAACATTAGTGCCGAGCAGATGAGGAGAGACACTCCTGTCGCGACGACGATTTGCCCCTTTGCTGATCTCATTTCCCCCTCCATTTTGATTCAACCGGGGCACGATCGCGGACGCGTCGGCGCGTCGCTTCTTCGCGCGCACCGATCCATCCAAACTGCGTTCTGCTTCACCGCTTTTGTCCTGCTGCCTCCAGAATCAGCCGCGTGATCTCCTCGGGATGCGAGATCAGCGAAAGGTGGCTCGCTTTGACCTCTATCGTCCTGGCGCCCATGCGCTTGGCCATGAAGCGCTCGAGGTCGGGGTTAATCGTGCGATCATTGGTGGAAACGGCGTAGTAGCTCGGCTTCGACCGCCACGCCGCATTCGTCGTCTTGCCCTCGAGAAGCGATTTATGAAACGGCTGCTGGACTGCATAGAGCAGCTTTGCCTTTGCCTTCGGCAGATCGCCCGCGAAATCGCGCAGGAAGGCTTCCTCGGTGAGGCGCCCTTCATCGCCGTCGAACACGATCCCGGCCGAAGCCGGCGGTGTCGGGTAGGTTTTCGCAAGCGCCGTATAGTCCTCGCCCGCATCCGGCGCGCGTGCCGCCACATAGACAAGTGCCGCGACGTTCGGATGAACGCCCGCTTCCGTGACGATCATGCCGGAAAAAGAATGGCCAACCAGAACTGTCGGGCCATCCTGCCGCGCCAGCACCCGTGCGGCAGACGCGACTGCCTCAGGCAGCGTCGTCAGCGGGTTTTGCACGGAAGTAACGTTGAGACCGGCTGCCTGCAGCCGCCCGATCACCTCCGACCAGCACGAGCCGTCCGCGAACAGTCCGTGCACGAGCACGACGTTGCGGGCCTTGACGGTGGGAAAGCTTGCAGCAATTCCCAACCGGGGAAACAGCGAAGCTGCTGCGCTCGTCACCAACGCCGCCGAAAACACCCGTCTGTTCATCGCCATGGTCTCTCTCCTGTTTGATAAGCTGACTTTCTCAGGCCTCTTTGAAAGTGTAGGTCAGTCGCGACCCGCAGGCGCGTCACGAAGCCGTCAGTGCCGTATGAGAACTGAGGCTTGGCGCTTAACCCTTCGCAGCGGGTGCCGGCGGTACCGGCAGAATAATTTCCGAAGCGACCTTCCAGTCCTTCCCGACGCGAAGCCAGTTGATGATCATCAGAAACGGCCGGGCCGTTCCATCCTGTCCCGCATAGGAGACTGTGATGTTCATCGGCACATAGGACTCCGCGACGTCGTCCGTCAGGCCGACGACCTTGAGCTTCGCATAATCCGGCGCGAGCACGACCGGACCGGAGCTGCCGATGTCGTGAAGCTTCTGATCAATCGCCTCATTGCCCCAGAAGCCGGCCCAGTTGCCCTCGGACGCAATCGCGCTCTTGGCCACCAGCAGGGCAGAGGGCGATTGCCAGAACATCTCGTGCAGCGCCTTGAAATCGTGCCTATTGGCCAATTCTATGAGCCTGGAGAATTGCGATTTGATCGTGTCGAAAGTCTTGGCATCCAGCGGCTCTGCGCTGGCCGCGGGCGCCAAGGTGGAAAGCGCCGCCGCGGTGAGGGCAGCAAGAAGCGTCTTGTACATGTCGGAATTCCCTTCCGGTTCTGGTGCCATTCGTCCGGCTCGTTTCGCGCCGTTGCCTTCGCGCGTGGCGCGATGGCCGCTTGAAGCGCTCGCTGCCACCGGTCGAAACGTCATCGGCACGTTTTAGCTTGCAGATTCGCGCAGCAAGCTTGTGATTTTCGCATCGAGATTGCGGGCGACAGCAAGTGCTTCTGCGCTGCCATATGACAGCAGATAGCTTTCCATCAGGTCATAAGAGAGATGCACGCCATCGGCCCGTTCATCGATGAGGATCGTGACTGGTGCGTAGGATCCAGCATCGGAGACGTGCTTGACCATTTCTTTCATGATGAGAGGATTGCCCACCACAAACCGCATGCTGTTAGGCGTCCGGGAGCCGGTTTCGCGACGCAGAACGGCACCCAGATCGAATTCCGCGAACAGCATAAGGCCCGTGCGGCCTAGCGCGCCTTGCACGACGCGCTCCAGATCCGGGAAGGACGTTGCCGCCCGCGTCGCCTTGAAAAATTCGACCATGTCAGGCTGACCGACCGCCGACTTGAGTGCGGCGACGACAGCGTCGAATGGTTTTGAACTGGTGAGGCTGAAACGTTCGACCTCGATCTTCTCTGTTGTCATTTTGTCCTCCGCAACAACTCTCATGGGTAAGGCGCATCCGATCGCATCGGAATGCGCCGAGGATCATGCAGCCGCCGGTCACGCTTCCAGAAAGGTCTGGACGTGGCTGACGAACGTCTCGTGGTGCTGAAACAGCGCGCCGTGTCCTGAATCGGGATAGAGCACCAACTGGGCGTTGCTGAGCTCCTCGAACATGGCGTAGGCGTTGCTTGCTGGCAGCATGGTGTCGTGGCTGCCGCTGACCACCAGCGTGGGCTGGCCGATGGCGTGCAGCATGGCGTGCCCGGGATCAGGCGTGGCGCACCAGGTGATCAGCGCCTTGGCCTGCGGATCGGTGACCGCGCTGCCGTTGTCGGTGTCGCGATCGTCCTTGCGCACCTTCGCCCGCTTCAGGAATGCCAGGCCGGACGACTGGCTGGCGGATGACCTCGTGAAGAACAGCGGCAGGCGGGGGTCCGGCGCATCGGTTTGGGAAAACGCCTCCCGCAGAACCGCCAACAGGTGCTCCTCTCCGCCTTTCGGCGCGGTGCCGACAAGGATGAGCTTGCGCACCAGCCGTCCGTGCTCGGCAGCGATCTGCTGGGCGACGCAGCCGCCCAGGGAAAAACCCAGCAGGTCGACTTCGGAGAGGCCGAGCAAGTGGATGAAGTCGACCGCGTCTCGGGCCATCGCCGCAACATTGTCCGGCGTTTGACCGGTCGAGCGGCCGACCCCGGCATTGTCGAAGGCGATCACCGGGCGATCGGCGGTGAGCGCGTTGACCACGGCGGGATCCCACGCGTCGATGTTGCCCGAGAAGTGCTGCAGCAGAACCAGCGGCGTTCCGGCTGATGGGCCGAGGCGGCGATAGGCGAAGCGGATTCCGCGGCCTTCCACGTAACGGGTGGGTGCCGTCTCAAGCGTGGTGTCCTGGCTCGCGATGTCGCGTGCAGTCATGTCATCCTCCGGATGCTGGGCATGAAATATTGCAGTGAGGGAATGGTGTGGGCGCTCCCGGCGCGAACGTGCCGGGAGCGCTCCTGTCACTTCACGAGCGCGGCCTTTTCGATCACCGCGGCGACCTCCTCCGCGTGAACGACGAGCGAAGCATGGCTGCCGGCAACATCCGTCGTCTGCGCCTTCATCTGGGTGGCGAAGAACTTCTGGGCCTCGGGCGCGATTACCTTGTCCCTGGTGCTGATCACGTAGAACGTCAGTTTGTCGCGCCAGGCGGCCGTATCGACCGGCGCCTCGAACGCCGTGTGGTTCAACGGAAGCTGATGGTTTGCCAGGGATTCGGCGATCTGCGGAGGCAGGTCAGCCGCGACCGCGGAAGGAAACACCTTGGGATCGATATAGAGATTGCCTTTGTCGTCAGGATGAATCGCCGCGGTGCCTTCCGTTGCCGGACCGCTCTTGGCGAGGGTCGCCAGAGATTGGCCGACGTCAGGCGCGAAAGCAGAGACGTAGACCAGCGCCGAGACCTTGGGATCGTTACCGGCCTGCGTGATGACCACGCCGCCCCAGGAGTGGCCGACGAGAACGGTCTTGCCGCTCTGCTTCGCCAGCGCTTGTTTGGTAGCATCGACGTCAGCGGCAAGGGAGGTGAGGGGATTCTCGACGAGCGTGACATTGTAGCCCTTCTTGGTGAGGATGTCGGCGACGGGCTTCCAGCTCGTCTGGTCGACAAAAGCGCCATGGACGAGGACAATGTTGTGAGCTGCCCCCTTGGGCAGTTCAGCCGACTGGGCGGTGGCGGCAAATGCCGCTCCGGCCATGAGGGCGGCGGCAGTCGATAAAAGAAGATTTCGCATAATAGC
The DNA here is from genome assembly GCF_026015985.1 of Rhodopseudomonas sp. P2A-2r. Taxonomy (GTDB): domain Bacteria; phylum Pseudomonadota; class Alphaproteobacteria; order Rhizobiales; family Xanthobacteraceae; genus Tardiphaga. The sequence goes on from NZ_CP110389.1 coordinate 1,044,740, forward strand.
TCCTGCTGGATGACGGACGACGCGAGGTCGCGGTGGGCAGGCGCTTCAGCAAACCACGGTTCGTCCATCTGCCGCTTTGGGAGATGGGTGACCGCACGATGCGTCAGCGCACGTCGCAGGACCTAATAGGAAGATGTTTCGGACGGTAGAGCCCAATCGTCCAAGTATTGCGTCGGATCGTCCGCGGGATTAGCATCACCGCCATGGACATCCTCGCCGAAGTACTCGACCGCGTTCGCCTCGGTGGGACTCTGCTCTTCCACTTCGAGCTCGGCCATCCCTGGAATCTGGCGTTGCCACAACGCCCGTACGCCCTGTTCCATTATATCAGTCGTGGCTCCGCGACCCTCGCACTCGAACAGGGACAAGAAATCCGCATGAACGCAGGCGACTTTGTCGTCCTCTCACGCGGCGAGCCTCATAAGCTTTATTCGGATAGCCGGACGCCATCCTTTTCGGTCATCGACCTCGATCGGTCGTCGGCGCATCTTGGCGTCGTTCGTCACGGCGGCAGCGCGCCGCCGTATGCGACGATGATCTGTGGCAAGTTCACGATGGCGTGGCCCTCGCGCGGTAGCGTGCTGGAATTGCTTCCGCCCGTGCTTCTCCTGAAGCCGACGGAAGACGGCGAGTGGCTTGAGGCGATTCTGCGACGCATGGTGAGCGAGTCGGCGCGTCCGCGTCCTGGCCAGGGCGTCGCGCTTTCGCGACTGACAGAAGTGCTCTTCGTCGAGGTATTGCGAAGCTGGGTCAAGTCTCTCGGTCCCGGAGAAGGCGGGTGGCTCGGGGCGATGGCGGACCCGCACATCGGACCGGCGCTTCAGCTGATCCACGAACGGCCGCATCTGGCCTGGACCCTTGACGACCTCGGACAACGCGTGGGGCTCGGTCGCTCGGCGTTTTCGGCTCGCTTTACCAGGCTCGTCGGCCAGTCCATGTACCGCTATCTGATCGCGCGCCGTATGTCGGAGGCCGCGTTCCTGCTCGAAACAAGCGACGAGGGGATTGCACGGATTGCGACCTCTGTCGGCTACGAGACCACTGCGGCGTTTTCGAAGCTGTTCAATCGACATCACGGCCTGTCGCCTGGCCGCTACCGGGCAACCCGACGCTCCGACGTCGATCCAGGGCGAGCGGACACTCTGAAAGCAGAATTCGCCAATTGACGCCGACCAAGCTGAAGTTCGACGTCGAGACGGGTATTTGCTTTGAGCGGCGCGCCATTTGGCAAGCCGCAAAGGTTCATTTTTCGGCTGGGATACAAATGGTCGAGCGGGTGAGAAAACGCTGCTCGCGGCCGTTGTCGAGCGAGAACATGCCGCCGCGGCCCGGCACCACGTCGATGATCAGGTCGGTGTGCCTCCAAACCTCGTACTGCGGGCCGCCGATATAGAACGGCGCGCCGCCAATCTCGCCGAGCTTGACGTCGTTATCGCCAATGATGAAATCGCCTGTCGGGTAGCACATCGGTGACGAGCCATCGCAACAGCCGCCGGACTGGTGAAACAGCACCGGGCCGTGGTCTGCGACGATTTCGGCGAGAAGCTTGAGCGCCTCCGGCGTCGCGGTCACCTTGTTGATCATCGCTTCGATTTCCAATTTTCCGCCAATATGAACGGAGGCGGCGCCCGTCACGCGCCGTCAGCATGTTGGAGCGCAACTTTCGTTGCGCTCCAACTGTTCGAGGTGGATCGATCGCGGGCGGCGCTTTTTGCAGAAGCAACGCGCCGGTTCGGCGCGCGTCTAGAAGAAGCCGAGCTTCTTCGGACTGTAGCTCACCAACACGTTCTTGGTCTGCTGATAGTGGTCGAGCATCATCTTGTGGTTTTCGCGACCGATTCCGGACTGCTTGTATCCGCCGAAGGCCGCGTGCGCCGGATAGGCGTGGTAGCAATTAGTCCACACCCGTCCGGCCTGAATAGCCCGGCCGAAGCGGTAGCAGCGATTGGCGTCCCTGCTCCAGACCCCGGCGCCAAGCCCGTAGAGCGTGTCGTTGGCAATCGCCAGTGCGTCGTCATCGTCCTTGAACGTTGTCACTGAAACCACCGGGCCGAAGATCTCCTCCTGGAAGACGCGCATCCGGTTGTGGCCCTCGAACACGGTCGGCTTGACGTAGTAGCCGCCCGCAAGCTCGCCTGGCAGCACGTTACGCTCGCCGCCAATCAGGACCTTGGCGCCTTCCTGCTTGCCGATGTCGATATAGGACAGGATCTTTTCCAGCTGCTCGGACGACGCCTGCGCGCCGATCATGGTGGTCGGATCGAGGGGCTGCCCTGCGAAATCGCCGCGACCCGCTTCAGTGCCCGCTCCATGAAACGGTCATAGAGCGATTCGTGGATCAGCGCCCGGCTCGGGCAGGTGCAAACCTCACCCTGGTTGAGCGCGAACATAACGAAGCCCTCGATGGCCTTGTCGAAGAAATCATCGTCCTTGGCCCCAACGTCCTTGAAGAAGATGTTGGGTGACTTGCCGCCCAGTTCGAGCGTCACCGGAATGAGGTTCTGCGATGCATACTGCATGATCAGCCGGCCGGTCGTGGTCTCGCCGGTGAAGGCGATCTTTGCGATCCGTTTGCTTGAGGCGAGCGGCTTGCCGGCCTCGAGACCGAAACCGTTGACGATGTTGAGCACGCCCTTCGGCAGCAGGTCGCCAATCAGGTCGATCCAGACCATGATCGACGCGGGCGTCTGCTCGGCGGGCTTGAGCACAATGCAGTTGCCGGCCGCCAGAGCCGGCGCGAGCTTCCAGCACGCCATCAGGATCGGAAAGTTCCATGGAATGATCTGGCCGACGACGCCGAGCGGCTCATGAAAATGGTAGGCGACGGTATCGTGGTCGATCTCGCTCAGGGAGCCTTCCTGTCCGCGGATGACCCCGGCGAAATAGCGGAAGTGATCGATCGCCAACGGCATGTCAGCGGCGGTGGTTTCGCGGATCGGCTTGCCGTTGTCCCAGGTCTCGGCCAGCGCAAGCTTGCCCAGGTTCTCTTCCATGCGATCGGCGATGCGGCTCAGGATCAACGAGCGCTCGGCCACGCTGGTGCGGCCCCAGGCCTCCTTGGCGGCATGGGCGGCGTCAAGCGCCGCTTCGACATCCGCGGCGTCGGAGCGGGCGATCTGACAAACCGCCTGTCCCGTGATGGGCGAGATGTTGTCGAAGTACTGTCCGCTGTTTGGCGCGCGCCATTCGCCGCCGATGTAGTTGTCATAGCGCTTGGCGAAGGGCGCCTGTAACGCAATATTCAAGTCCACCTTGTTCATCGTGACCTCCTGAAAACACGCCCTCAACGGGGCGTTGGACTCAAGGTCGCATCGATGCGGCCCGCAGGCCAAGGAGGGCCGATCCGTTCGGTGGGCGAGGGTGTCGCAAATCTGCGACAGTGCGCGACGATATCTGTCAGCGGTGCAAGGCGAGCTGTCTCATCTTGCGGTGCAGCGTGGCGCGCGACATGTCGAGGTCTTTTGCTGCCTTGGATACGTTGCCATCGGCCCGGGCCAAAGCGCGTTGCAAAACCGCGCGTTCGGCGGTCTCGAGATCGTCGTGTCTCTCGTTGACCTGTCCGATCAGATCCGCAGCTGGTATCGGCCTCGCCAAAGTGGCCGCGTTGATGCCGAGCGCCATGCGCGCGGCGCGCGTCGCGCCAATAACGAGGTCGTCGTGATCCACCGCCAGCAACGATCTGCCGGCGCGCTCGCTGCCCGGTGCCAATACGATGCGCGCATCCGGAAAGGCGAGGCGGAAGTTCTCCGCCTCGATGTGGCGCGCGGCGTCCGCCGCGGCGACCGCGATCAGTTGGACGAAGCCCTCTGTGGAATCGGCACGGCACGATGAGACATCGAGGGCGGCAGCGATCTCGCCGTGCTCGTCGAAGATTGGAACGGTGGTGCAGCTGAGCAGCGAATTACGCGAGAAGAAGTGCTGGTCGCGGTGAATCGTCAGCGCCCGTTCTTCGGCCAGACAAGTGCCGATCCCGTTCGTCCCCTCGTACTGTTCGCTCCAGATCGCGCCCGTCCATAGCCCCCATGACTCGAAGGTTCGATCATCGCCCTGCGCGCCGCGGCGATCGACGACGATGCCATCGCGGTCCGAGAGCAGGACGCAACAGCCGACGCTGCCCACCGCCGCAAGCAGCCTGTCGAGGGTGGCCTGCGCGGCGCGCAACAGCGGCCCGAGCTTGTGCTGGGCCTGGTGAACTTCGGATTCTGTCAAACGAAGCGACGGCGCATTGCTGGCGGGATCCAGCGCGTGCAGGCGTCCGGACCGCCGCCAAGAGGCAGCGAGCGCAGAACTGGCCGCTTCGGCGCCGGCGATGACTCGCTCGACCCGACGGATATGCGCCCCACTGGATGGCCGTTGCATCGCGGATCTCCTGGCTGTCTCCTGGCTAGTTTTGTCCGTCCTGCGCGACGAGGAGCGAAGCGCTCGTTGTCGACGAGACGATGGCCTATTCAGGCCAGGCGGCTTCCTCTCGGTGCCCTTGCATTTTGCTGCAGTATATATCGCGTTCGGCGTTAGCCAACCGAGAAGTGCAGCCGCCCGATGTCGGTACGGTAATAGGCGGTGTAGTACTCCGCCGGCTCTTCGTGCGTTGCGAAACCGATTGATTCAATTGCGATAAGCGGCGTGTTTTCCAGCACATCCAGAAGCCGGGCTTCTTCGGGGCCGGCCGTCACTGCCGCCAGCCAGCGGCGCGAAACATGCTCCAAATAGAAAGACCGGGAGCGATCCCGGCCTTTTCTGTCATTCGGCCCACGATACTTGAACGCGGATCAGGCGGACGGAGCGGCAGTGCCCGCGAGTTCGCACAGCGTGCTGATAATCTGGCTCGATCGATACGGCTTGGCGATGAACCGCCCGCCATCGGGCAGGTCACCGTCACGGACATGGAAATGCCCGGACGTGGCGATGATCCCGATCGGCGGCCATCGATGAGCGACTGCATGGGCGAGCTTGAGGCCGTTCATGGAGCTGGGCATGTCGATATCGGTGAATATGATTCGGATATCGGTGCGGCTTTCCAGCAAGCGGATGGCAACGTCCGCGCCATCGGCCTCCAGAACCTGGAAGCCGGCCTCCTCGATCATCTCCGCGGCATGCATGCGCAACAGCGCATCGTCCTCGACCACAAGAACAAGCGTGGCTGACGAGGATGTGTCTGCCATGGACTCTGGATTTTGATGAGCGGTACCATGGTCCAAGGAATGAAGTTGGGGGCGCGAACTAAAAGAAGTCATGGATCAAAAATCCGGCGTCACAAAAGCCGCCGCGGCGCATGGCCGGAATGTACGGTGAGGTGACACTGACCAAGCAACTGGCGCAGCAATGGTTCCGCCCCTGCGCCGGACGAAGCCTGCACAATTACGTCTGCTCAATGATTGGTACCGGACATTTGCTACGAGACGTGTGCATGCGCCGGGTGGATCCGGTCGCGCATCACCTTGAACACACCATGAGACGTTGCGACCAGGCGTTCGTCGACCGATACCTGCGTGGTCATGAAGATGAGGCTCTTTGTCGTGCGAACGGCATGCGGCCTGGAGATCATGAGGTCGCCGATCCGCGCAGCGTCGATGAAGTGCGTGTCCATCTGGATGGTGGCGAGGCTTTCCGCGCCCGAGACGAAGCGCGCGGTCATACCGCAGGTGCGATCGGCCAGCGTCATCAGCACGCCGCCCTGGACCACGCCGCGGCGGTTGCGATGCTTGTCCTGGCCGAGAATGGCATATTCGGGCGCCGCGCCGACCATCCGGTGCCACAGCGGTCCGACGAGGTTGATGAATCCGTCATCGTCCATGATGGTCCAGCCATCGGCGCAAAGCCTGGCGTTCGCCGCTTCCGTCATTCATCGTCCTTCCGGCGCATGCCGCGTTATGCCGTGCGCGGACGGCGTCCTTCGATGGGATAGGCGGGATCGTTGTAGCCGGGTGTGGACGGATGGCCGCTGGCCACGAGGCTATCGATCAGCGCTTCGTCGTCCTTGGTAAAACGATAGTCCAGCGCCTTCAGGTAGTCGTCCCACTGCGCTACGGTGCGCGGGCCCGCAAGCACCGAGGTGACGAACGCGCTGTTGAGCACCCAGGACACCGCAAATTGTCCGGCGGTGATGCCGCGTGCTTCGGCATAGGCGCGAATCTGCCGTGCCAGCCGCAGCGACTCCGGCCGCCATTCGGTTTGCATCATCCTCGTGTCGTTGCGACCGGCGCGGGTGTCGGCGGCGGGTGGCGCATCGGGCGCGTATTTTCCGGTCAGCACGCCCCTCGCCAGCGGGCTGTAGGGCACTACGCCCATGCCGTAATGTCCGCAAGCCGGAAAATGCTCCACTTCGGGCATCCGGTTCATGGCGTTGTAATAGGGCTGGCTGACGATCGGCCGGTCCATGCCGAGCCGGTCGCAGATGTTGCAGATTTCCGCGACACGCCAGCCGCGATAGTTGGACAGGCCGAAATAGCGCACCTTGCCCTGGCGGATCAGGTCGCCGATGGCGCGCACGGTCTCGTCCAGCGGCGTCGCGTGATCCTCCTTGTGCAGGTAGTAGATGTCGATCACGTCGGTGCCGAGCCGCTTCAGGCTCTCCTCGGCCGCCTGCAGCACCCAGCGCCGCGACAGGCCGCCACGATTGGGATCGGTGCCCATGGCATTGGCGAGCTTGGTGGCGAGAATCCAGTGCTGCCGCTGCGCGGCGATGGCGCGTCCCACCACCTGTTCCGATCCGCCGCTGGAATAGACGTCGGCGGTATCGATGAAATTGACCCCGGCGTCGCGCGCGCTGTCGATGATGCGGGCGGATGTCGGCTCGTCGGTGGCGCCGCCGAACATCATGGTGCCCAGGCAGATCGGTGAGACCTTCAGGCCGCTGCGGCCGAGTTGGCGATAGTTCATGGTGTTTCCTTGCAGCTGCGATCGGAGGAGCGGCGCGTCGTTCTTACAAAAGCCGGACCGCGGTGCCTAGGGGCGGGTTTGGCAGACCGCCTCGGCGTTTCCGCGACCCCTGTGGTGGTGTATGCAGGTCAAATGATCCGTCCCTTCGATGACACCACGCGACGGTTGATCGCCGGACGCTGTGCAGCGTTTCCACGCCTGGCCGGCGACGCCGCGTCGCCGCTGAAGCGCGCGGCGGTGGCCATCGTGCTGGTTGAATCCGACAATGCGGCGGGCACGTCGCTGCTGCTGACGCTGCGGGCCTCCGGCCTGCGCGCACACAGCAACCAATGGGCGCTGCCGGGCGGCCGCTGCGATCCCGGCGAGACAGCGGTGCAGGCCGCGCTGCGGGAGCTCGACGAGGAACTCGGACTGACGCTCACGACGGACGAAGTGCTCGGCAGCTTCGACGACTACCCGACGCGATCCGGCTATCTGACTACGCCGGTGCTGATGTGGGCCGCGGCCCGCGCGCCGCTGACGCCCAATCCCGATGAAGTCGCGTCGGTGCATCGCATCGCGCTGTCGGATGTCGAGCGCGCCGGCGCCTTCGACTTCACCGAGATTCCGGAGAGCCGGCGCCGCGTGATCCGCTACAGCCACCGCGGCCAGTTCATCCATGCGCCGACGGCAGCGCTGATCTACCAGTTCAGCGAAGTGCTGGCCGGCCGCGTCACCCGCGTCGCCGAACTGGAACAGCCCGTGTTCGCCTGGCGGTGACAGGCGCGGTTGCGCTGTCGCCGCCTTTCGGCGACGATCCACGCCAACAACAATGAGAGTCTGGGGAGGAACTGCCATGTCGTCATGGGGCAGATGGCTGTACGCAACCGTCATCGCGTTGATCGCGCTGGGCGTCCATCAGGATGTCGGCGCACAGACCTATCCGAGTCGGCCGATCACGCTGATCATCCCATTCGCGCCCGGTGGAAGCACCTCGATCGTCGGCCGGGTTATCGCCGACAAGATGACCGAGAGCCTCGGCGAGAAGGTGGTGGTCGACAACCGGCCGGGCGCCGGTGGTGCGGTCGGCACGCGTGCGGTCGCGCGCAGCGCGCCTGATGGCTACACGATCGGCCTCGGCTATACCGGGACGCTGGCCATCGCGCCGACGCTGACCAGCAAGGCGGGATATGATCCGCGCAAGGATTTCGCGCCGATCGGGTTGATCGGCAATTCACCGAACTCGCTGGTGGTGCATCCGTCGTTTCCGGCCAAGACGCTGGCCGAGCTGATCGCATATGCGAAAGCAAATCCGGGCACGGTGAATTTCGGTTCGGCCGGCGCCGGCACCGCGAGCCATATCACCGGCGAATATTTCAGCCGTGCCGCCGGTATCGTGCTGGTGCACGTGCCCTACAAGGGCACCGGGCCGGCGCTGGTCGATCTGCTGGGCGGTCACATCCCGATGGCCTTCGCGCCGATCCCGGCGGCCCATGCCAATATCTCGGGTGGCCAGTTGCGGGCTTTGGCTGTGACCAGTGCGACCCGCGCCAGCCTGTTGCCGGACGTGCCGACGATCGCCGAATCCGGCCTGCCGGATTTCGATGCGGCGCTGTATTACGGACTTATTGCGCCCGCCGGTACGCCGCGGCCGATCATCGAGCGGCTCAACAGGGAGTTGCGGAATGCGTTGACCTCCGATGACGTGAAGAAGCGTCTGGCGCAGGACGGCACCGATGCGACCCCCGGCACGCCGGAAGACTATGCGGCATTCATCGACAGGGACGAAACCAAGTGGTCGCAGATCGTCAAGATAACCGGCGCCAGGGAAGATTAGGAACCCGTCCTTTCGATCAGGCGGCGCGTGAGGTCGCAAAGGGCCAACCGGAGATCCGGCGTTCAGATGCCTTTTTCCTCGGCCGGCTCCGGCTGCGACGATCACGTCCGACCTTGGAAAGACATTGTTCACCATGATCCTCCAAGGTCCTGGGGCGACACGCAGTCCGGTCAGGCCGGTTCCAGCCCGAGCCGGGCCGAGTTGCACCGATGTTCAGCGCGCGCGATGACGCCGCCCACCAACGCCGAAGGTCTCATGCCGCTTTATCCGTCCTGTACGCGTCTCGCCATTCCCTTGCTGCTACTGAGCCTGTCGCCGCTACAGGCCGAACCGCTGGCCCCGGCCATCGCCAATGCCATGGCGCAGGCCGCATCGCCGCAGGCGATTGCCGAGTATCAGCGCCGGCTGGCCGAATATCAGCAGGCTCGCGCCGCCTTCGACGAAGAGGCGGTGCCTTACTGGAAAGCGATCGCGGACAAGCGCCGCATCCGCAACGCCAAGCGCCGCGACCGGCAGCCGATCGGGCTGGATGACTACGTGCTGGAACAGGCGCCGCTCTATGACGGGCCGAAGCGCCCGGTCAATCCGGAGCCGGAGGAAGGCACGCCGCGGACCCGCAAGGAACTGCCTGTCGTCGCCGATTTCATCCAGGCGGCGCAACAGCATTTTCAGTTCACGCCGCAGCGTCCTGCCAACGAAATGGAATTCAAGCGCGCTTATGCGCGCGCGGTGACGGCATCCGGCCTGACCCGCGAGCAGGCGGTGCGGGTCTATTCGTTCGAGACCGGCGGCAATGGCGGCTATGACATGCAGTCGGGCCTCAGCGCCAAGCCTGGCTCGCGCGCCATCTCCACCGCGATCGGCTACAACCAGTTGCTGACCACCAACAGCGTCGAACTGGTTGCCGAGCAGGGCCATGAGATCCTGAAGGTGCTGACCGAGAAGGCTGCGCGCTTGTCGGGTCCGGCGCGCAAGGCGATGGATCACAAGATCGCAGTGTTCAAGCGCATGTACGCCTTCACGCGCACCGTGCCGGACACCTGGAGCGACCACGAAAAGCTCGCCAACACGCCGCAGGGCTGGGCTGTGCACGCCATGGTGCTGGACATCGACGTCGGTCCGCAACTGCAACTGCACAAGCTGATGACGTCGGTGATCTTCGCGCAGGCAAAAGGCTACACGCGGCCGCTCAGCGCCGCCGAACTGGAGATGATGAATCTCACCGGCGATGGCACCGGGCTCGACATGGTGACCATGCCGCAAGCGCTCCGCGATCAGGTGCCGACTGCCAACTTCTTCCAGCGCGGCGGCTATGAGCGCAATCCGGTCGCGATCCGCCACAACACCGTGGCCAAGCTGCTGGCGATCACCAACAACCGGATGGACAGCAACAGCAATCTTCCTGGCGCCAAGAATCTGGCAGCGGCATTCTGACGTCAAGCCCGTGTGTCCCGCACGCGGTGCGGCATTCTTATGCCGCTCCGCAGATGCGGGACCCACAGCGCCAACAACTCCTCAAAAGTGGTCCCCGGATCTGCGAAGCGATACTTCGTATCGCATCGCGTCCGGGGCACGAGAGGATGTCGTGTAGCCTGGCTTAGTACTTACGTATTCCCGAAATCGTCACCCGGCGTCACCGGCGCGGGGGCGGCGCCTTCCGGGCGCGGGCCGTGCGGACGGCGGCGACGGCGCGGCGGAAAGCGCTCGCCGGCGGCGGCATCGAACGGCACCGGACCGTTCACCACCGGCTGCGGGCCGGTGATGAAGGACGGCAGACGGTCGACGCTGTCGCTGACCGGAATGACCGGCTGTGGCTGCGGTTGAAACTGCGGCTGCGGCTGATGCTGCGGACGCTGATCGCGATGATTGTTCTCGCGCGGTTCCCGAGGCTCGCGTGGCTGATACTGCTGATTGTCGCGCGGCTGGTAGGGCTGGCCGTCTCGCTGCTGGTTCTGCTCGCGCGGCGGCGGCGGATCGCGCGGGACGAACGGCTGCGGCTGCACCGGCACGAAGCCGGGCTCGGCGCCGAAGTTCGAGAACGTCTCGCCGTCGTCGTCGCCGTCCTCCGAGGCCATCTCGTTTTCAGTGCGCGGCTGCGGCTGGTTCTGACGAAACTGTTCCTGGGCAGCGGCAATCAGGCGGAAGTAGTGCTCGGCGTGCTGGTAGTAGTTCTCGGCTGCGACCGGATCGCCGGATGAGCGCGCGTCGCGCGCAAGCTGAACGTATTTCTCGGCGACATGAGAGGCAGTACCGCGAATCTTGATATCCGGCCCGTTGGACTCGAACACCCGGGTCATGGGATTCTGTCCGCGGCGGTTCTGGTTGTTGTTATTGTTGCCGCCGCCGTTGCTGTTGCGGTTGTTGTTATTACGCATCCGCTTGTTGTTGTTATTCTGACCGTTTCTCATGTCTCGCCTTTTTACCGATCCAGGATTGTCGTCAAAGAAAGTGTTGTCGCAGGGTGATTTTGTGCCACGGGCGCGACACCCGATTCGGGCTCCATCATGCGTGCCCGAGTTGCCATGCAGATCATTGCTGCATCGATCTTGCCGTATGTCGCGTTCGACAAAGACGCGTTCCCCAACCGCCGGCGCACATCGCCAGCCGGATCAAATCGTCACCCTGCTAGAATGTGCCCGGGTGTTTTTGCGTGAATTTCAAAGCGCAATATCAGGCTTTCGTTCGCTTTGCGGTCGCCAGCTGCGCAGCTTCTCAGCCATCGCGCTCAATCTGACCTGCCTGGTGGAACCTTTCACTCGGACGGGCTCTCTATCGAGAATTCTGACTTCCAGCCGTAAATCTACGGGGCGAGCCAACCCTGAACCGATGTTGTATCTGGAACGTAGTCGCTCCGGGCGGATATTCCAAGTGGTTTTTTCCGTTTAGGTTCCGTCTTGCCCAATGGGTTTCTGCCCGATGACCACCCGGCGGATGCCGGCAAGATCGGCCCTGGGTGGTCCGGGCAGCGTCAGCCCCGCGGCCTCCATGAGGCGGGCCACCTCGCCGCTCTGGTCGTGGCCGACCTCGACGAGCAGCAGCCCGCCGGGTGCCAGCAGCCGCGCCGCGTCCGGGGCGATGGTGCGGTAGGCGTCAAGGCCATCGGCGCCGCCGTCGAGTGCGCGGTGCGGGTCGTGCTCGCGGACCTCGATCGACAGGCCCGCGATGTCCGCAGAGCGGATGTAGGGCGGATTCGACAGGATCACGTCCCAGCCGCCGGCAAGCGCGTCGGCATAGTTGCAGGCCACGAAGCGCGCGCGCGACGCAAAGCGGAGGTCCCGCGCGTTCTGCCGCGCAGTCTGTAGTGCGGCGACATTGATATCGGTGCCGACGCCGCATGCGTTCGGCAGCTCGGATAGCAGCGCCAGCAGGATCGCGCCCGAACCGGTGCCGAGGTCGGCGATATCAAGCGGATCGTGACGGCGGTGATCGCCGTCCAGCAATTCGAGCGCCGCTTCGACGATGGTCTCCGTATCGGGCCGCGGCACCAGCGTATCGGCAGACAGCCGCAGCGGCAGGCTCCAGAACTCCCTGACGCCGAGGATCCTCGCGACGGGCTCGCCGCTGATACGCCGCTGCGCGAAGTCTTGCAGGCGGGATGATTCGTCACCGGTGAGAATGCGCGCTGACGCGCCGATCAGTGCGGTGAAGTCGAGCCCCAGCACGGCGCCGACAAGCAGTCGTGCATCGAGGTCCGGGGAGTCGATCTGATGCGCGTGCAACCCTGCGGCAAGCGCACGCCGCGCCGCGGCGACGGAAACTCCGGTGAAGGCATTGGTCACGAGCGCCGCCCTTTCTTCCCCTCTCCCCCAAGCAGCGCAGCTGCGCAGGCGGGAGAGGGTGTCTCGAAAGCGCGAAGCGCGTTCGAGACGGGAGAGGGGCCGTCGCGGCAACAGGAAGCCCTCTCCCGCCCTCACTTCGCCATAGCCGATGCTGCGCATCGGCGTCTATCTTAAGAACGGCGGCCGAAGGCCGCCTAGGCACCCTCTCCCGCTTCGCGCTGCTGCGCAGCGCTCGGGGAGAGGGGAAGAAGGAAGCGCTCACGCCGCGTTGCCCTGCGCCGCCAATTGTGCGGCCTGGTGCTCGGTCGTCAGTGCATTGACCAGCTCGCCCAGCGCCTCGCCGGCGATCACCTGCGGCAGCTTGTAGAGGGTCAGGTTGATGCGGTGGTCGGTCACGCGGCCCTGCGGGAAATTGTAGGTGCGGATGCGCTCGGAGCGGTCGCCGGAGCCGACCTTTTCCTTGCGCTCGGCGGAACGAATCGAATCGATGCGCTGCTGCTCGGCGTCGTAGATGCGCGAGCGCAGGATGTTCATGGCCGAGGCGCGGTTTTTGTGCTGCGAGCGGCTGTCCTGCATCATCACCTGCAGCCCGGTGGGAATGTGGGTGATGCGGATCGCCGATTCGGTCTTGTTGACGTGCTGGCCGCCGGCGCCCTGGGCGCGCATGGTCTCGATTCGCAGATCCTCGTCGCGGATCGTCACATCGACCTCCTCGACCTCGGGCATGACCGCCACCGTCGCCGCCGACGTATGGATGCGGCCTTGGGTCTCGGTGTCCGGCACGCGCTGCACGCGGTGCACGCCGGATTCGAATTTCAGTTTGGCGAAGGCGCCGCGGCCCTGCACCTCGGCGATGATTTCCTTGAAGCCGCCCATGGTGCCTTCGGACGCCGAAACGACTTCCACCTTCCACCCCTGCAGAGCGGCGAAGCGCTCATACATCCGGTACAGGTCGCCGGCGAACAGGGACGCCTCGTCGCCGCCGGTGCCCGCGCGGATTTCCAGCACCACGTTGCGCTCGTCCATGGCGTCCTTAGGCAGCAGCGCGACGCGGATCTCCTGCGCCAGTTCTTCCACCCGAGCTTCCAGCGCCGGTTTTTCAGCCTGAGCCATTTCACGCATCTCGGCGTCGGTGGCGGCATCCTTGATCATGGCATCGAGTTCGGCGACTTCCCTGGCCGCCGCGCGATAGGTCTTCACCGCGTCGATCAGCGGGTTCAACTCGGCAAACTCGCGCGTTAGTTTGACGAAATTTTCGCCGCTCATCTGGCTCTGCAACTGGGATTCCAGTGAGGCGTGGTGGGCGAGCAGGACGTCGAGTTTGGTTTCGGGCAGCAGGGACATGGACGTATCTCGGAATCGCGGAAGGGAGAGGCGGCATTGTGCGGGAAACAGCCTCGCTACAACGACAGCCCCTCGGCCTCGGCAAATTCGGTCAGCTTCTGCCGGATCGACACGCTGCCCGACGGCGCGGCGAGCAGCGGCGCCATCATCGCCTCGGCCTTGCTGGCGTCTACATCGAGGACCAGCGCCTTCACCGGACCGTGCGCGGTGGCGGACAGCGACAGCGAACGATAGCCGAGCGCGATCAGCGCCAGCGCGCCGATCGGCGTTGAAGCCATCTCGCCGCACAGCGAGGCGTGCTTCCTGGCGGCGTTGGCCTTCTGCACGATTTCGCGCAGCACCCGCAGGATCGGCGCCGACAGGGTGTCGAAGCGCTCCGACACCTTGGCATTGCCGCGATCGACCGCGAACAGGAACTGGAACAGGTCGTTGGAGCCGACCGAGACGAAGTCGACCTTCTTCAGCAGCTCGTCCATCTGGTAGAGCAGGGCCGGCACCTCGACCATGGTGCCGACGTCGATGCGTTCCGGCAGCGAATGGCCATGCTGGCGCAAATAGGTCAATTCGCGTTCGATGATCGCCTTGGCCTGATCGAACTCGGCGACCTCGGAAATCATCGGGAACATGATGCGCAGTGTGCGACCGCCGCCGGCGCGCAGCAGCGCGCGGATCTGGCCGCGCAGCAGGCCGGGCCGGTCGAGGCCGAGGCGAATCGCGCGCCAGCCCAGCGCCGGGTTCTCCTCGGTGATGGTTTCCATATAGGGCAGCGCCTTGTCGCCGCCGATATCCAGCGTGCGGAAGGTCACCGGCTTGGGGCCGGCGGCGTCGAGCACTGCGCGATACAGCGCCAGCTGGTCGCTGGAGCGCGGCAGGCTTTCGCCGACCATGAATTGCAGCTCGGTGCGGAACAGGCCGATGCCGGCGCTGCCGGTGTCGTCGATATGCGGCAGGTCGATGATCAGGCCGGCATTGATCATCAGGTCGACCTTCTGGCCGTCCTTGGTCACGCACGGCCGGTCGCGCAGCGCCGAATACTGCGCCTGCCGGCGGGCGCGGAAGCGCACCCGTTCGGCATAGGCCGATTCGATTTCCTGGGACGGCCGGATGTAGATCGAGCCCGAGGTGCCGTCGACAATGATGGCATCGCCGGGATCGGCAATGCCCGGCGCATTGGCGACTTCGCCGATGGCGGGAATGCCGAGCGCGCGCGCCACGATGGAGACGTGGGAATTGGCGGTGCCTTCTTCCAGCACCAGGCCGCGCAGCTTCTTGCGGTCGTAGTCGAGCAGGGCGGCGGGACCCATGGAGCGCGCGATCAGGATGGCGTTGTCGGGCATCTGCTCGCGCGACGGCGCGTGATCCTGGCCGACCAGCTGGCGCATCAGGCGATGGCCGAGATCCTCGAGGTCATGCAGCCGGTCGCGCAGATAGGGATCGGTGGAGCGCAGCATCCGCGCGCGGGTGTCGGACTGTACGCGCTCGACAGCCGCTTCGGCGGTGAGGCCGGTAGCCACCGCCTCGTGCAGCCGGTGCGACCAGCCATGGTCGTTGGCGAACATCCGGTAGGCTTCCAGCACGTCGCGATGCTCGCCGCCTTCGGCGACGTCGCCGCGTTCCAGCATGCGGTCGAGGTCGGCGCGCAGTTTGGCCAATGCGGTGTCGAGCCGCTTGATTTCCTTGGGCAGATCTTCGGCGATGTAGTTGGTGATGACCACGCGCGGCTCGTGCAGCACCACGTGGCCGAGCGCGATGCCGTCGGACAGAACAGCGCCGGTCTTGTGCAGCGAATGGCGGGCGGCGGGCTCGGCGCCCGGCTGGGCCAGCGCCGACAGCTCGCCGGAGGCGATCATCTCGGCCAGCACCATGGCCGTGGTCTGCAGCGCCTCGACTTCTTCCTCGACGTAAGTGCGCTTGGCGCGGTTCTGCACCACCAGCACGCCCAGCGTGTTGCCAGCGCGCAGGATCGGCACGCCCAGGAACGAGTGGTAGATTTCTTCGCCGGTTTCCGGGCGGAACGAGAACGCCGGATGGCTCTGGGCGTCGTTGAGGTTGAGCGGGGTGGCCTCCGATGAGACCAGACCCACGAGGCCCTCATGGGCGCTCAGCACGGTCTGGTGGACCGCGCCGCGGTTGAGGCCTTCGGTGGCGTACAGCTCAAGGGTATTGTCGACCCGCAGCACATAGGTCGAGCACACCTCCGCCACCATGTTGGCGGCGATCAGCACCACGATCTTGTCGAGGCGTTCCTGAGCGCTGACCTGCTCCGCCATCACTTCGCGGAGCCGTCTCAGCAAGACGCGGGGGCCACCCGACGCGCTCCGCATGTGCTGACACCCTCCCCGCGAGGCCGGCGCGCCGAAATCTTCGCGCCAGCACTAAGTCCCAGAAAACAATAGAATTTTAGACATCATGCCGCAATGGACATGAAGGCCCAGACCGACTCAGATTGTACGCAACCGCGCCACTCAACCGCAACGACCGCCCGCTCTGGCCGTATAGCGAATTGAAGCCAGTTTTGCCAAGCAAAACGCCTGCCACCGGCAGAAACACACCGTTCGGCTCAAAACGCCGATAATTTAAAGAAAAATCTTCTACGCCTTGTCCAGTCCGTAGAGGGTGTGCAGCGTCCGCACCGCCAGTTCCGTGTAGGCGGCGTCGATCAGCACCGAAAACTTGATTTCCGAGGTGGTGATGGCGCGGATGTTGATCTGACGCTCCGACAAAGCGGCGAAGGCCTGGGCGGCGACGCCGGCGTGGCTGCGCATGCCCGAGCCGATCACCGAGACCTTGGCGACGTCGGTGGCGCTGTCGATGCGGGCATAGCCGATCCTGGCCTTGGCCGAAGTGATGGTCTCCTTGGCGCGAGCATAGTCTGACGCCGGCACCGTGAAGGTCAGGTCGGTGGTCTTGCCGTCCTCGGAGACGTTCTGCACGATCATGTCGACGTTGATGTTGGCCTCGGCCAGCGGCACGAAGATCGAGGCGGCGACCCCCGGCTTGTCCTCGATCTGGCGGACGGAGATCTGGGCTTCGTCCTTGGAAAAGGCGATCCCGGTGACGACGTGGCTTTCCATGATTTGTTCCTCGCTGCAGATCAGCGTGCCCGGCGGCGTGCCGTGGGGATCGATGTCTTCGGGTTTGTCGAAACTTGAGCGCACGAAAATCGGCATATTGTGGACCATGCCGACTTCCACGGAGCGGACCTGCAGAACCTTGGCGCCCTGCGAGGCCAGTTCCAGCATTTCCTCGAACGCCACCTTGTTGAGGCGCTGCGCCTTCGGCACCACGCGCGGGTCGGTGGTGTAGACCCCGTCGACGTCGGTGTAGATGTCGCAGCGGTCGGCCTTGATGGCCACGGCGATCGCCACCGCGGAGGTGTCGGAGCCGCCGCGTCCCAGCGTGGTGATGCGGTTGGTGTCCGGATTGATGCCCTGGAACCCGGCAATCACTGCGACTTCCTTGCGCGCCTTGAAGCGGTCGATCAGCTCGGAGCCGTCGATCTCCAGGATCTCGCGCCGAGGCATGGGCGTCGGATGTCTTGATGGGGATCTGCCAGCCCTGCCAGGAGCGCGCCTGGATACCGATGGTCTGCAGCGCGATGGCCAGCAGGCCGGCGGTGACCTGCTCGCCGGAGGCGACGATGGCATCGTATTCGCGGGCATCGTGCAGCGGCGAGACCTCGCTGCACCACGCCACCAGCTCGTTGGTCTTGCCGGACATGGCCGAGACCACCACGGCGACGTCGTGGCCGGCGTCGACCTCGCGCTTGACGTGACGGGCGACGTTGCGGATGCGGTCGATATTGGCGACGGACGTGCCGCCGAACTTCATGACGAGGCGACCCATGACGACTGGTGCATTCCCTGAGAACTGCGGGTAAAGATACCGCCCACGCAGACGCGGTGGCGAAAAGGCGCGTATACATAACGGCGCCACGGGGGCAAGCAACCCGGGGTCCGCGACGCCTGGAACACATCGAGAAAAGGCAACTGGATCGGTTATGGGGCGCTATATCGACGATATCCTGCAGCCGGGCGAGAAAGTGCTGTATTCCAGCAGTCTGCATTGGGTTGTCTATGGGTGGGCGATTGCGGCGTGGATCGCAGCCGCAGCCTTGCTGGTGGCGACGCGATACACGCTCAATGAGAGTTTGATCCTGTTTTGCCTGGCCTGCTCGGCCGTGGTGGCGCTGGTTGCGCTGTACTGGTCAATGCGCGCCTGGTTCCGACGCTGGACTACGGAGACCGATGTCACCAACCTGCGGGTGGTGCACAAGGAAGGCTTCATCACGCGGAAAACCTTCGAGATCAGCATCGATAAGGTCGCCAGCGTTAACGTCAATCAGGGCATCATGGGACGAATCCTGGACTATGGTGACGTCACGATTGAAAACATGGGCGACGCCGAGCTGATCATCCGAACGATTGCTTCTCCATTGGCGTTCCGCAGTCACATTACCGCGCGATAGGAATAACGGGCTCAAGCCATGTCCATGCAATCAGCTTCTCCCAGCGCCGCATCAGCGTCCGTCGATCCTGCCGAAGTCGCAAAATTCTCGAAGCTGTCCGAGCAGTGGTGGGATCCCAAGGGCAAGATGGCGCCGCTGCACAAGATCAATCCGCTGCGCCTGACCTATATCCGCGATGCCGCCTGCCGCAAGTTCGAACGCAACGTCAAAAGCCTGAACTGCCTGGCGGGCCTGCGTATGCTCGATATCGGCTGCGGTGCCGGTCTGTTGTGCGAGCCGTTCACCCGGCTCGGCGCCCAGGTGATCGGCATCGATCCCTCGGCGACCAACATCGCCGTCGCCAAACTGCATGCCGACAGGGCGCAGATGTCGATCGACTACCGCTGCACCACGGTGGAGGAGATGGATCCGCGCGAGCGCTTCGATATCGTGCTGGCGATGGAAGTGATCGAGCACGTGGTCGATGTCGGCGCTTTCCTCGACCGCTGTGCGCTGATGCTGAAGCCCGGCGGGCTCATGGTGGTCTCCACCCTGAACCGCAACTGGAAGAGCTTTGCGCTCGGCATCGTCGCCGCCGAATACGTGCTGCGCTGGCTGCCGCGCGGCACCCATCAGTGGGACAAGTTCGTCACCCCCGACGAACTCACCCATCACCTGGCGCGCAACAAGCTGGCTATCACCGAACAGTCCGGCGTGGTCTACAGCCCGCTCGCCGATCGCTGGAGCCTGTCGTCCGACCTGGACGTCAACTACATGGTGGTGGCCGAAGGCGTCTGACGCTTCTTCGGATGTTCCAGTTTCACGGTCCTCATGGTGAGGAGCGCAACGTTTGGTGCGCGTCTCGAACCATGAAGCGTTTGTCGCATCCTTCGAGACGCGGTCGAAGACGGCCGCTCCTCAGGATCAGGACGTCTGCTGGCGAGCGCGGCAAGCCACAGGCTATTTCAGATCCGCAAGCGATGCCGGGCCGGGACCTTCGGTGATCAGCGCCGGCCACTGATGCGAGCCGAACGGCACCGCCGGCGGCAGGTTGGTCTTGATGCCGCGCTTGGCGGTTTCGGCGATGATCGCCAGGCGCGCGTCGCCGCCCATCAGCTCGTAGTCCATCAAATGATAGTTGCCGAAGAACAGCGCACCCACGGAACGGTCCGCGATGATGCGGGTGAGGGACTCCAGCATGTCGGTCTGGGTCGTGGTGAAGGCGATGGTCTCGATCAGCAGCAGCCGGTCGTTGATCGCTTCCGGCGGGAAGAATTGCGCCAGCACGCTGAACAACACGTTGTTCTGCCGCGCCACATAGATAGTGTTGGAGGCCGCGTAGGTCTTGTCCCAGTCGGCGCCGAGCATCGCCTTCCAGCCGGCCAGCACTTCCATCCAGTGAGCGACCTGGGTCTGCGCGGCCCAGCTCACCACCTTGGCCAGATCCGGCGCCTGTTTCCTGCTGAATGCCTCGAGCGCTGCGTATGACACCGTGTTCTTGGCGATGCAGTCGTCCATGAAAGCCAGGTTGGCGGTCAGGATGCTGCGCACGGTGCCGCGCCACTCGGCCTGCATCGGCGTGGCATCGAGGGTCTCGATGGCGGCCTGCATGCGGCTGCGATAGGCCAGCATGGGCGCGCGCCAAGAGGTGTCGGCGGGATTGTCGAGATACGGACCGACCACCTCGGCCAGCGCCATGGCCGAATGGCCGGCCGACTTCAGCAACTGATAGACCACTGGCACCTGAGGCGCCTCGAGCGGCGGCTGGTTCGGGCGGAACAGGGTGAAGCGTCCGCCGGCGCCGGAGAACATGCCGAGGATCACCGGGTGCTGGCTCAGGATGTTCTTCTGGAAGATCTTGGCGGCGTTGCCGTAGAGCTCGAACATGCCGGTGTTGAGCGCCAGCGTGTTGGCGGTCGCGATCTCCGCGGGGGTGGTTGTGGTGCGGCCGGCGATCGGCGCCATGTGCGCCGGCAACCCCTGCGCATGTGCCGCGCCGATCATGGATGACAGGGCGGCGAGGATGGCGAGGGATCGGCGTATCATGGTCAAATCCTCATTGGCGCAGCTCAACGCTAGATAATGGAATGCACCGCTACTCGTTAATACTTCTTTCAGGCTGGCGCCGAAGCGCCGATCCACCACGTTCATGGCAGCACAAGCGGATTGCGCCAACGTGGTATCCAGCGCTAGTTTAGGGGCGCCGGGTCGGTACCTCAAAACCATTGGAATTGGTTTGCCAGCCACGTACCGTGGTATCCGCATGTTCAGGAGCACGGGAGATGGAGAGACGGCTAGCGGCCATCGTCTGCGCTGACGTCGCGGGTTACTCCCGCATGATGGGGGCCGACGATGCCGGCACGCTCGCCGCCCTGAAGGCCCACAAGGCCGCTTTCTATCCGGTCATCCTCAATCACGGTGGCCGGATCGTGAACACCGCCGGCGACAGTTTCCTGCTCGAATACCCGAGCATCGTCGGAGCGATCGAGTCTGCCGTTGCCATGCAGACGCTGATGGCCGAGCGCAACCACCATCTCCCCGAAGACCGCGCCATGCACTTTCGCCTCGGTGTCCATATGGGCGATGTGGTGGTCGAGGACGACCAGGTGTTCGGCGACGGGGTGAATATCGCCGCCCGGCTCGAGTCGGTGGCCGTGCCGGGTGGCGTGGCCGTGTCGGGAAAAGCCTATCACGAGGCCAGCAAGCACCTCGGCATCGCCCTCGTCGACGCCGGCACGCATCGCTTCAAGAACATTACCGAGCCGGTCGGGGTCTGGACCTGGGCGCCGGACGGTTCGGAGGCGCGCCATCGCGAGCTCAGGGACACGTCGAGCCTGCCGGCCCAATATCGTACGGCGATCGTCGGCGTGCTGCCCTTCGTCAACCTCAGCGACAGCGCCGACGAGTATTTTTCTGACGGGCTCACCGAAGATCTGATCCATGCGCTGTCGCTGCAGTCATTCTATCGGGTGCTCAGCCGCAACTCGACCTTCGCGTTCAAGGGCAAAAGCCTCAGTGCGCGGCTGATCGCGCGGGAAATCGACGCCACCTATCTGATCCAGGGATCGGTGCGGCGCGCCGGGACCAAGATCCGCGTGACTGCCGAACTGATCGCACCGGAGAACGGCGAGCAGTTGTGGACCGGTCGCTACGACCGCGACATCGGCGATCTCTTTGCGATGCAGGACGAAATCACCACGCACCTGTCGGCCGCGCTGGCGCCGGAGATCTACCGCGCCGAAGCCTCCGCCCCGGCCCGGTCGTCGTCGGCTGATCTGACCGCGTGGGATCGTTTTCTGAAGGGGCTGTCGCACTACTACCAGCAGACCAAGGCGGACTACGAGGCGTCGATCGGCCTGTTCAGGGAGGCCATCGCGCTCGATCCCGGCCTGTCCATCGCGCGCGCCTATCTTGCCACGATCCTGGTGCAGGGCGTGCAGTTCGGATGGATCCGGAGCACGAGCGAATTGTGGACCGAGGCCATGGAGCTCGCCGAAAGCAGCGTCCGGCTCGATCCCCGCTCCTCATTCGCGTTCGGGCTGCTCGGCTATGTGCATGCGATGCAGGGCAACTACGACACCGCCCTCAATGCCGGGAAAAAGGCGGTGGAACTGAACCCCTACGACATGGGCGCCCGCGGCATTCTCGGGATATGCCATTTCATGGTGGGCGAGCATCGGCAGGCCATCGAACTGTTTTCCCAGGCCGTGCAGCGCGGCAACAGCGACCCGCGCTATCAATGGCCGGCGCTGAACGCGTTCAGCCATTATCTGCTGGGACAATATGACGCTGCCTTGTCGTGGGCCCGCGAGGCGCTGTACCTCAACCCGAGCCACATGCAGGTGCTTGGGGTCAGGGCGGCGGCGCTGGCGCAACTGGAGCGCATGGAGGAGGCGGCAAAGGCCGCCGAACTGCTGCAGGACAGCTTTCCGGGCTTCACCGTTGAACGCCACCTCCGGAATTTCCGCTGGAAGAATCCCGCCGACACCGCCCATTATCGCGACGGGCTGCTCAAGGCCGGCGTGCCGTTGAACAGGCTCACGCTGGTTGGCCCTGCAAAGCGCGCGGCGGAGTCCTGACCACGATCGCATCCGGCCGGACCGGTGATCTGCGGCACCCGCGGCCGGGTCGCGGCAGGCAATGTTCACGCGTCTGTTTTCGTTCAGTTGACTTGTCCGGAAATCCGGGAAAACAATTGCAACCTCAAGTTGGGTCATTGCTGGGGAAAAGGTAAAATGATCGCGCTTGCCTTGAACAAAGCGCGTCGTTTCCGCGACGAAATCCGAAGCGCGTGAATTCGCCAGTCAGGACGGCTTGTCCGGATCGGCCTGTTGCGGGGCGCGCTCGCCGTTTGGGATGCGGCTGGTTCGACGTTTTGAAGGATGGGGTCCATGCACGACGACCGTATCGGTATAGCTTCCGCCGAAGTGTCCGCCCCGGGACCTGCGGTTTCGCCCGACAATCCTTGTCCATTTCTGCGGGCGGTGGTGACGGCCGGCGTCGTCGATGGCCATGTGGCGCCGCTGTCGCGCTTGTGCAGCACGGTCGAGGCCGCGACCGGCGCAACCGGGCTGAAAAAATGGCTGGCAGGTGTGAAGACCTACCCCATCGCCCTGATCGCCAACGGACTCGGCCCGCTCAGCCTGTTGCGCAGCATGTGGTCTGGCGCCCGGCTGGACGAACTGCGCGACGGTCCGCTGGACAAACACGGCAGCGGTTCGCGCATTCTCGATGCCAACGCCCATGTCAGCGAGGCTGAACTCGCGCGTCTCGCCGAGTTTGGCCGGGACCGTCCGGACCCCGCGGGCGGATCCGAGCGCGGCCTGACCGCTGAGGAAATCACCGCCTATATGGACGCCAACTTCGACCGCGCCAAAGGCTCGCGGCGTCCGATCGACCGGTTGCTCATGAAGGGCGAATGGCCGGTGCTGCTCGACATCATGGGCAAGGGGAGGGCGCAGGGCGCTATCTCAGCGTGGCGGAAGTCAGGACGTTGTTCGTCGACACGCGGCTGCCCGCCCGCATCGCGGCGCGGCTGTCCGCGCTGCCCGCCAAACAAGGGGCTGGTGTGGTCCGCAAGCTGGTCACGGCTGCGCTCGGGCTGGTCGTGCTTGTCGGCGCCCTGATCGTCGCCGTCGCAGCATTTCCCGACCAAGTGCGGGCGATCCTGCCGGCCAAGCTTGCGCAACTTCTGCCGCCGCCATTGCCGGATCGCGTTTCGATCAAGGCGGCGTATTGGCTCGACCAGAACTGGACCACCGACGACCGGCACTGGTTTCACCATGCCAGCCAGGGCACCGCGACATTTCCTGTGCCGTATAACTGGTTCATCGCGCTGGAGCAGCCGGTGCTTCATCTGCTCGGCCGGCCCGGCCTGGTCGCCGACAGCGGCTATCTCGAACGCTTCGGCTTCATGCCGAGTCCGAAATCGGTCCGCGTCGACGAAGCGACCCTGCGCCGCTTTGGCTATCCCGCCTCGTCCGATGCCAAACCGGCACCTGAAACCGTCGCCGGCCTGAAGCCGTTGCCGGCCGACAACCTCGACGGTCTGCCGGTCGGATTCGCGCGGATGGTCGGCGGCACCAATCCGACCACCGGCTTTCGCGATCCCGACCGGATCGGGCTGACCTGCGCCGCCTGTCACGCCGGATCGATCCGCTACAATGGCGTCAGCGTGCGGTTCGACGGCGGCCCGGCCATGGTCGACCTGCGCAAGCTCGAGCTCGTGACTGGCCTGTCGATCGCCTACACGCTGCACGTCCCCGGTCGCTTCAAGCGTTTCGCCGATCGGGTTCTCGGTCCCGACGCCGGCAAGGAGGAGCGCGACAAGCTGGAGAAGAATCTGACGTCGATCGGCGACGATCTGATCGGACTGGTCAAGCTCACAGAGAAGACGCTCGAGGAGAAGCACCAGGAGAACACCGAGGAAGGCAACGGGCGGCTCGACGCGCTCAACCGCATCGGCAACCAGGTGTTCTTCACCAACCTGATCCAGAACGGTCTGCAGGGCTACGAGCAGAACATCCACGCCAACGATGCGCCGGTGAGTTTCCCGCCGGTCTGGACCGTGCCCTGGCTGCTGTGGGCGCAATATGACGGCTCGATCGAACAGCCGCTGATCCGCAACGCCGGCGAGGCCATGGGTGTCACCGCGCTGGTCAACTTTTCGCCGAACGCGCCGCTGAGCGACCTGTTTCGATCCTCGGTGGCGATCGAGAACCTGGTGCGCATCGAGGAGATGCTGCGCGGCTCCGATCCGTTCGCGCAAACGCCGAAGGGTTTTAACGGGCTGGCGCCGCCGAAATGGCCGGCGCATCTGTTCCCCGACGATCCCGCGTGGAAGATCGATCAGGCCAAGCTGGGCAAGGGCCGCGCGCTCTATGCGGCGATCTGCGCCGAGTGCCATCTCGGACCGGTCAACGATCCCGCCTTCGATACGCAATTCCCCGACAAGAGCGTCTGGTCGTCTGACCGCTGGCTGACCGTCGGCGCTGCGCCCAAGCCGGTCAGCAAGGTGCTGAAGCCGGTGATCAAGCCCGAGATGGGGACTGATACCGCCCAGGCCGATGTGCTGCTGACCCGCCAGGTCAAGGTGCCGGGCTTCCTCGACATGCAGCCGGCGCGCGACATCGGCGCACGTTGGGAATGCGCCGGCGTGACCTCGACCTCCACCACCGACATGTCCTTCGCGATCGGCCTGATGATCGCTGTGAACAAGCTCAGCGACAAATGGATCGAGGATAGGGGGATCAAGGATCCGCAACTCTCCGAACTATGGGGTCCGCTCAAGAACTGCCCCAATCCGGTGTCGACCCCGCATTATCGCGCACGCCCGCTGAATGGCGTCTGGGCCACCGCGCCCTACCTCCATAACGGCTCGGTGCCCTCGCTGTACTGGCTGCTCAAGCCGGCGGCGGAGCGGCCTACGGCGTTCTGCATCGGCGAGCGCGACTTCGATCCGCAGCAGGTCGGTTTTCGCGTCGCGGCCGGCGCGACGGCGAGCTGCAAGAAGGGTGAAACCCGCTTTGCAACGACGAAATCCGACGGATCGGCGATTCGTGGCAACAGCGTGCTCGGCCACTCCCTGGAGGGCACGCCGGGTCCGGGCAAGCCAGGCGTCATCGGCCGCACCCTGACCGACGACGAGCGCTACGAGCTGATCGAGTATCTCAAGACGCTTTAGGAGGGGCGCATCCGCGCGCCTCCGGCACTCTGGAGTTCGCGGGATGGCGATGCTACGGACTTCGACCCGCCGCACCATCGTTGAGGCGGGCTTGCCGGGGTGCCGTCTCAGTGGATCAGCCGACCAATCTTGCCGCGCTCGACAAGCTCAAGACGCGCATCCAGGCGCTGCGCGCCAAGACCATCGACAATGGCTGCACCGAGGACGAGGCGCTGTCCGCCGCAGCCAAGGTCGCCGAACTGCTGGACCGCTATGACCTGTCATTGTCGGATGTGGAAATCCGCGCCGCCACCTGCGAGCGGCGCAGCTTCGAGACCAACCGCAAGAAACGCATTCCGCTCGACGACTGTATCGGGTCCATCGCCAATTTCTGCGATTGCCGGGTCTGGCGCGAGAAGAGCCCGGCCGGCGAGAGCAGCTATGTCTATTTCGGCCTGCGTTCGGATATTGAGGTGGCCCATTACCTGACCGAACTGATCGACGCCGCCGTTCGCGCCGAGCTTGGCCGCTTCAAGACCTCGGCTGCCTATGCCGACTTCCGGCACAATGAAAGGCATCTCGCCAATGCCTCGTTCTCACTCGGGATGGTCGCCTCGATCGCCGACAAGCTGACCGCCATGAAGGCCAGCCGCGATGCGGTGAATCAAAGCACCGGGCGGGGGCTCGTGGTGCTGAAAACCTCGGTGGTCGACGCCGAATTCGAACGACTCGACCTGAAACTGAAAACGCAGCGCAGCTCAAGCCGCATGGTTTCGATGACCGCCTATGAGGCTGGCGGTGTCGCCGGCGCCTCGCTGGCCATCAGTCCCGGGATCAAGGATGCGCCGGGCTCCCGGGTTGGCCGGAAAGGCCATTGAGCCCGAAGCGCGTTCGGAATCAGCGGGTCGCGACGACGTCCGAGCTGGTGAACACGACCGGCTTGCCGGCCTTCATGACCCGGGCGGTCTGGGTGCGGCCATCGGCGGCGCCGTCGTGGGCGGCAAAGCCGAAGGCGGCGAGGATGCCCCCGGCCACCAGGGCCAGGATCACGATCTTCAGGTGGGTGCTACGGTCCGCGCTGTGAATTGAGTGATTCATGGAGGCCTCCTGCCGCCTTCCCGGTTTTCCCGTTGTTCGATGAGTATCCGCAACTGGTTTCCGCCCGATGGCGTCAGCTTCCGGAAGTGTTTCGTCGCGCGGTGAATTTGCTTCGTTGGTGAATGAATTGTTTCAGGCCGGCCCCGGGCGCCCGGGCGCCGCGATCCAGGTCGCATTGCCGCCATACCGTGGCGCCGCTTGACCGCCGGATTCCGGCCATGCACACCACGCGCATGTTCAGCATCGCGTCCCTGTGGATCCCGTTCACCATCATCGCCGCGCTCGGCCAGGTCGCGCGCAATGCCATGCAGCGCTCGCTGACCGGGCCGCTCGGCACCTGGGGCGCCACCAATATCCGCTTCCTGTTCGGCTTCCCGTTCTCGGTTCTGTTCTTCGCCGTCGTGCTGGTGGCCACCGGCGACGCCATTCCCTGGCCGGGCGCGGCGTTCTGGCCGTGGCTGCTGCTCGGCGCGCTCAGCCAGATCGCCGCCACCGGCCTGATGCTGGCCGCCATGAACGACCGCTCCTTCGTGGTCACCACCGCCTATCTCAAGACCGAGGCGATCCAGGCTGCGATCTTCGGCTTTGTGTTTCTCGGCGATCATCTGACCATGCTGAAGGTGATCGCCATCCTGATCGCCTCCGCCGGCGTGGTGGTCACCGCACTGCGGCCGGGCGCCGCCCGCGAGCTCGGCAGCATCAAGCCGACGCTGCAAGGCCTGGTCGCCGCCGCCTTCTTCGCGCTGTCGGCGGTGGGATTTCGCGGCGCCATCATCGTGGTGCCCGGCGTGTCGTTCGTCACCGCGGCGTCCTACACATTGGTGCTGGCGCTGTTCGTGCAGACCCTGGTGCTGACGATCTACCTGCTGGCGCGTGCGCCGAAGGTGCTGAAGGACATCCTGACGCTGTGGAAGCCGTCGATGCTGGCCGGATTCATGGGAGCGGCGGCATCGCAATTCTGGTTTCTCGCCTTCGCGCTCACCGCCGCCGCCAACGTGCGCACGCTGGCGCTGGTCGAGGTGCTGTTCGCGCAGGCGGTGGCGTATTTTTCCTTCAAGCAGCCGCTGTCGTTGCGCGAACTGTCGGGCATCGTGCTGATCGTGATCGGCGTGGCGCTGCTGGTGGCGGCGTGAGCCAGGGACTCATAAGCCCGTAGCCCAATTACCGTCCGCGCCGCCGGGAACTGACCTCGGAACCGGGCCTCGCCTCGGGTGCCGCCCAGCCCTGGACACTCACGTCCGCCAGTGCCTCGAAGATGGCCGCTGTGCGTTCCAGGCGGGCGATCGTACGTGCGCCTTCGACGGCAGCGACCAATGCGGCTGCGGTAGACGATGCGCGCGCGGACGTGAAACCGCACCCCTGAAATGCTCCGCAACGATCTCGGTTGAATCGACAAATCCGCGCGCGACCCGTTTGGTCAGATCGGCGTCGAGTGCAGGAAGCTCATTCGCCAGATTTTGCATCAGACACCCGCGACGCCCAGTCGCTGCATCGGATTGACCCCGCCTCCGTTCGCCAGGAGGTGGAGGCGGCCGGGTTCCGCCTGGACGCGCAAAGCGCCGTGCTCGCAAGAAAGGACGATCCGCATGCGATCAAGGTGTTCGACCCTTCGATCAAGGGCGAGACCGATCGCTTCGCCTATCGGTTTATAAAGCCCTGACAGGTCAGGGCGCCGACAGGCGGTCCGACAGGTCGGCGTTAAAGCCGGCCTATCGATCCGCCCTGACGCCGGAGACGCCCGACCGAGTTGCGGTGTCGTCAGGCTGCACGAACCGTATCGAGGAACCGCGATACTTCCAGCTTCAGGCGGTTGCTGTCGGTCGCGAGCAATTGCGCCGCGGCGAGTACCTGTGACGAAGCGGAGCCGGTCTCGCCGGCACCGCGCTGCACGTCGCCGATGTTCGCCGAGACCTCCATCGTGCCCTGTGCGGCCTGCTGCACATTGCGGGAGATCTCCTGTGTCGCAGCACCCTGTTCTTCCACTGCGGCTGCAATGGTCGAGGCGATCTCGGACATCTGCCCGATCGTGGTGCTGATCTCCCGGATGGCACTGACCGAGTCGCCGGTCGCTGCCTGCATGCTGGAGATCTGCGCGCTGATTTCGCCGGTCGCCTTGGCGGTCTGCTCGGCCAGCGCCTTCACTTCGGAAGCCACCACCGCGAAGCCTCGGCCGGCCTCGCCGGCACGCGCCGCCTCGATGGTCGCGTTCAAAGCCAGCAAGTTGGTCTGGCCGGCGATGTTGTTGATCAGTTCGACGACGTCGCCGATCCGGTTGGCTGCACTGGCCAGCAGGCTGATACGGTCGTTGGTCCTCTCCGCCTGCGACACCGCCTCGCCGGCGATCCGGGCCGATTGCTGCACCTGCCGGCTGATCTCGTTGACGGACGATGCCATTTCCTCGGTGGCAGAGGCCACGGACTGGACATTGGTCGAGGCCTCTTCGGACGCCGCAGCCACGATCGTGCTGAGTTCCTGCGAGCGCTCGGCGGTTGCCGTCAATGTCGTTGCCGACGCCTCCAGTTCGGTGGATGCCGACGATACGGTTTCGATGATGCTGCCGACCGCGCCTTCGAAGGTATCGGCGAGCTGGATCATCTCCCGCTTGCGTTGTGCCGCGGCGATCTGGTCCTGCTCGATCTTGGCCTCGGCTTCCTCGCGCGCCTTCTGCTCGGCCTTGACCTTGAAGGTCTCGACCGCCTGCGCCATGTCGCCGACCTCGTCGCCGCGGCCGAGGCCGGGCAGCACCACCTGGAAATTGCCGTCGGCGAGCTCGCGCATGCCGGCGCAGAGGCCGATCACCGGCCTGGAGATCGCACGCCCGATCAGCCACGCCAGCGCGATCCCGAGCACCATGCTGCCGACGGCCAGCGTCATGATCAGGCTCTCGGCCGACCCGATGGTCTCCGTCGTCTCGTGCTCGATCTGCTTCTCCTCGGCGAGGCCGCTGGCCTTCACGGCCTCGGCATCGTCGCCGATGCCCTGGGCAAGTTTTACCATCTCGCCATTGGCGAGCGTTTCGATCTCGTGGGCATCGTGTGCGGCCTTGTGGTACGCGTCGGTGTACTTCACCACATTGGCGTTGACGTCCGTGAAGACCTTGCGGATGTCATCGCTGCTGATGCCTGCGCCGAAGGCGGTCATGGCAACCTTCAGGCTGGCAAGCGCCTTCTCGGCCTGTTCGGCGGATGCCTGATCGTGCCGCGAGATCACCTTTTCCACATTCAGTCGGGCCGTCATCAACTGCTTCAAGGCCTCGCCGGCCACCACCATACTGTTGGCGCTACCGGCCTTGCTGACCGCCATGGACTGCAAATCCTCGATCTCGGCGCGTGCCTTGCGGCCGATCGGATCGATCACCTCGGCGACTAGTTTGTTCTGCTCGCGCTTGAGCCCGATCAGCCTGTCGAAATCCTTGCCGTAGCGCTGAAACTCATCGTTGATATGGGAAATCTTGGCCCGGCGCTCCGGATTTTTGACCTGGGCGAGGCCCTCGGCGATCCGCGCCGCGACCGTCTCCCGCTGCTTCTGCGCCGGCTCGACCAGCGCTTCTTCACCCGATGCGGAATATTCTCGGACGAAGCGCCGCAACGCGACAAATTCGCGGTCCATTTCCCGGGCAATGCCGACGATCTTGACGCGCTGGTTAAAGCCGGCGAACCCTTCGGACACCCTGTTGAAGCCGCGATAGGACGTCACCGACAGGACCGCGGTCAGCGCCAGCACCACGGCAAAGCCGATCATGATCTTGGTGTTGATCCTGCGGTTGGTGAACACCCCGAACAGGCCGGAGGGAGTGGTACTGGCAGTCTTCGAAAACTTTCTCACGGTCTAAATCCTTCGATAGCAAAATGCGCGATGACGAGCGGGCGCAGGCGTGTTCAGGATGCGTCGATCAGGAAACGGCTGTTGCGCTTCTGGACGGGGCGCGCGTTGTTCGGAAACAAGGCGGCAAACTTCCTGATCTGCTCGGCGGATGCCTCGATGGGCTCCTTGTGGACGGTCCAGGTCAGGCCTTCCGAGCAGGGCGGCGTGGTCAGCGAGCCCATGTAGCGGAAATAGCCGCCGTTCCTGGGGAGCATCGCGCCGACATCGATCGTGCCGTTGACCCTTACCTCGGGGCCTTCCTTGGCCGGCAGTGAGTCGAAGAAGGTCTTCAGCGCCGCGTTGGCCGCGCCAGGCCGGATGAACACGCCGCTGACGGCGAGCGCGCCGTTGCCGGACTTGTGGACGAAGTGGCATTCGAGGTCGAAGTTCTTTCCCGCCAGCAGGTGCTCGCTCGGGTGATGGAAGTGAAACTGCAGCAGTTCGAAGCGTGTGCCGCCAATCACGGCGGCGCAGCCGGGATCGGCATTGACCTGGATGGTGTGACCGTTGTTGATCAGGTGCAAAGGCAGCGGCTTGTAGTCATAGTCGACCGTCCCGACGTCGCCTCTGATGGCGCTGGCGAGATCGATCGGCGTCTGTTCTAGGCCGAGCTGGCAAACCTTGAAGTCCGCTTGCAGTTCGCCCCACTTTTCCGGAGAGGTTTTACCTTCATAGCTCCAGTGCGCGGGCGCGCCGCCGTGCGCTGGCGCGTCCGAGGCCATTGCCGCGCCGGCCTTGAAGCAGCAAGCGCAGGCAAGTGCTCCGCGCATTAGCGAACGACGATCGGTTATCATGGTATGTTTCCTCAGTCGGGGCTGGATAGTTGACGTCCGGTATTTATGGATCTTTGTTGGCTACGAATTGGAGGGGCGCCCGGCGATACGGTCGGGAAATTCCGTCGCATCATAATCCAAGGGCCTCCCGGTTCGTAGCGGTTGTCCTGCAAGAGCTCTAATTGTAGTAAGGCGTCACGTAATTGATCAGCCGGAAATCCTGCGATCGAATTAGGTCGAAATACACGGTTGAGACGTGCGGTGCGCGATTCGAAGGCAAGGCGAGAGTGCCGTGTTTTTGAAAAGTTCCTGTTAATCCGTGGATTGACAGTTTCGTTCGAATTCAGCCAAAAACCCGTAAGATTACGGAGTCCTGTTTCGCATTTGCGAGTGGTCGACTTACCGCGCGAATGGTATTGCTTCCCGAGGTTCGGCTTGCTTCATCGATCGCGAATGGTACGCAGTCATGTCATTTCAATTCCACGACGATCCGCTCCATCGTCATCCGTTGATTCACACGCGCGAGCCGGATGAAATGCGGCATGAAATGCTCGCTCGATTCGGAGCCAGCGGGTTTGCCGCATCGACGAAGGGGCCGGCTTTCGAGGCGCGCAGCAATGGCGTCAATCTCGATTACCTGACATTGGCGTTCTGCGCCTATCATTCGGAGGCATCGGCGGAGTTTCCAGAGGCTGATTTTGCGCGTCTGCAGATCAACCTCAAGGGGCGTGCGGCCACGACGGTCAACGGTGAAACTGTGGACGTCACCGCACGGCAGGGCTGCATCTCGTCACCGGGCCGTGTTGCCAATCTGACGTTTGGCGCCGGTTATGAGCAACTCGTGCTGCGCATCGAACGCGATGCCATGAAGAGGAAGCTCGCGGCGCTGACAGGGACGCTGCCGAAAGGCGATCTGCTTTTCCATGAAGCATTTGATACTGAATCCGTCCGCGCGAAGGCGCTCCTGCGGCTGGTGGGTTTTTGCTGCGCCGAATTCAATGCGGAAGATGGCGCGATGCCTTCGGCAGTTCTGCGCGAACTAGAGCAGGCAATCGTGGTGGCCTTCCTCGCCGCGACGCGGCACGGCTTCAATCATCTGCTGGATGGCGATAGCCGCAATGGCGCCCCCTGGCATGTCCGGTACGCCGAGGAATTCATCGAAGCCAACTGGCGCAGTGCGATCGAAATCGAGGATCTGGTGCGGCTGACCGGCGTCAGCGCGCGAACGCTGGCGCGGGCCTTCTCGGCTCATCGTGGATATTCGCCGCGCGAGTTCGTCAAGCAGGTTCGCCTTCGACAAGCGCGATCGATGCTGGATGCAGGATCGTCCTCCGTCACCGTGACGGCGGTCGCGATCGCCTGCAACTTCAGTAGCCTCGGCCACTTTGCAAGGGACTATCGCGTGGCCTTCGGGGAGCTGCCGTCCGTCACGCTGGGGCGCAGCATCCGGAAACGTGCCTAGTTCACCGGGTCGGCCGCGATGGCGGCGAGCCTGCAATGCACACTAGCGCTTGAATACGATGATGACGGCGCCTGCCGCGATCAAGGCGATGCCGAGCCAGCCATTCAAGGAGGGGCGCTCGCCCAGGAAGACGACGGCGAACAGTGCCACCAGTACGACGCTTAGCTTGTCGATAGGCGCTACCAGCGACGCCGGTCCGAGTTTGAGCGCGCGAAAATAGCACAGCCACGACGCGCCGGTGCCGAGTCCGGACAGCACCAGAAACACCCATGTCTTTGTTGAGATTGCCGCGGGCGAGGTAAACTTGCCTGTTGCGAACAGGATCAGTGCCAGGCTGAGCAGCACCACGATGGTGCGGATGAACGTGGCGAGATCCGAATCGATGTCGCTGACGCCGATCTTGGCGAAGATCGCAGTCAGCGCGGCGAACACTGCCGACAGCAGTGCCCAGGCCTGCCAGGTCGAGAAGGTCTCGGCGTTCATGATCGGCTCACTCTGCGCTTTCCAGGCCTCATCCTGAGGAGCGGCGTCTTCGCCGCGTCTCGAAGGATGGGCCGTTCAACCCTATGGTTCGAGACGGCGCAAGGGCGCCTCCTCACCGTGAGGGGCATATGCGCTCTGTCTAGTTGCGGTCTTCCGGCAGCACCGGCAGCGGCGAGACCTCGATGCCTTCGTCGATCAGCGAACGCGCCTCGTCGGGCGTCGCCTCGCCATAGATCGGGCGATGCTCGATGTCGCCGTAATGCATCTTGCGCGCTTCGGTGGGAAACTGCTCGCCGACATTGTCGGCGTTCTTGGTGACGTGGTCGCGCAATTCCTTCAACTTGGCGCGCAGCTCGCGTTCCTGCGCCATCATCAGCGGAGTCGCGGGCACGGTGCTGACCTCGGTGGTCGCCTCGGGCTGAGGTGCCGGCGCGCCGTCCTTCTTCTTGCGGGCGATTTGCGGGGCCATGATGGCCTTCTCGACCTTGATCGAGCCGCAGGACGGACAGCTCACAAGCTTGCGCCTGATCTGCGAATCGTAGGCCGACGAACTCTGGAACCAGCTCTCGAACGCGTGGCCGCGGTCGCAGCGCAGGTTGTAGCGGATCATGTCGCTTCCCGGACGAGGTGAAGATAGTCCGGGCCGGCCTTGGGGTCGGTGACGCCGAAACGGCGGCCGTGCTGCAGCGACGGAATCGAAGCCCGCGCTTCGGTCACTCTGGCCGGATCGATCCGCGCCATGATGATGCCGGGCTCGGCGCCGGTGGCTTCGGCCAGCACCTTGCCCCAGGGATCGATGATCAGCGAATGGCCGTAGGTGGCGCGCTTGTTCTCGTGCACGCCGCCTTGGGCGGCGGCAAACACGAAGCAGCCGTTCTCGATGGCGCGGGCGCGCAGCAAGATGTGCCAGTGCGCCTCGCCGGTTTTCTGGGTAAAGGCGGAGGGCACGGTCAGGAACGCCGCGCCGCTCTCGGCCAGCGCGCGGTACAGCGCCGGGAAGCGTACGTCGTAGCAGATAGTGAGGCCGACGCGGCCCCACGGCAGGTCGGAGATGACGGCGCTCTCGCCGGGCTGGTAATTGGCGGATTCGCGGTAGCTCTCGCCGTTCGGCAGGTCGATGTCGAACATGTGGATCTTGTCGTAGCTCGCCAGCAGTTGGCCGTCCGGTCCGATCAGGAACGAACGGTTGGCGGCGCGGTCCGGCGTCGCCAGCACGGCCAGCGACCCCACATGCAGGTGGATTTTCAGTTCGGCCGCCAGCGCGCGATAGGCCTTCAGCGAGGCGTCGTTCTCCTCGGTCGCCAGATGCTTGAACAGCTCGGTGCGGTTGAGCTGCATCATGTTGCTGACC
The DNA here is from genome assembly GCF_026015985.1 of Rhodopseudomonas sp. P2A-2r. Lineage (GTDB taxonomy): Bacteria > Pseudomonadota > Alphaproteobacteria > Rhizobiales > Xanthobacteraceae > Tardiphaga. The sequence goes on from NZ_CP110389.1 coordinate 1,079,198, forward strand.
TCGGGAGTCTGCACGTAGTCGGCGCCGGCCGCGGCGGCCTCGCGGATCAGCGCGGTACCCTGCACAAGGCTATGCTCGGGCAGCAGGCCGGTGCGCATCTGCACCATGGCGGCATTGAAGGCGAGATCGGTCATGAACTGGCCTTTTCGCCCGCCAGCATGGCGTCAAGCTGGCCCTCGCGGTCCAGGGCGTAGAGATCGTCGCAGCCGCCGATGTTGCGGCCGTCGATGAAGATCTGCGGGAAGGTCGAGCCCTCGCCGGCGCGATCGAACATCTGCTGGCGCTTATCGGGATCGGTCGCCACGTCGTAATGGGTGAACGCCACTTTCTTGCGGTTCAGCAGCGAGATCGCTGCGCTGCAGTAGCCGCAGCCCGGACGGGTGTAGATTTCGACGGCAGCGGTCATGGCGCACGCTCTGTTGTGAATAATGCCCTGATTATATGGGAGCTTTGAGGGCGTCCACAACCCGCGCAAACACCAGCACGTCGACCTGGCGGGCGTGGGCGCGCAGCAATGCCCGTGCGCAGGCGTCGACGGTGGCGCCGGAGGTCAGCACGTCGTCGATCAGGATCACCCGGCGGCCCTGGATCTCGGGGCGGCGGTCCACCGCCACCTGGAAGGCGCCCTGGACGTTGCTGGCGCGTTCGGCGCGCGACAGCCCGACCTGGTGCTCGGTCGGGCGGATGCGGCGCAGCGCATCGCGAGCCACCGGCACGCCGCTATGCCGCGCGATGGCGCGGGCCAACGTCCCGGCCTGGTTGTAGCGGCGGCTCCAGCCGCGCCGCCAGTGCAGCGGCACCGGCACCAGCAGGTCGGCATCCTCGAGCAGTTCCCGTCCGGCGCGGGCCATCCAGCGCCCCATCGACGGCGCCAGGTCGGTGCGGTCGTGGTATTTCAGCGCATGAACCAGGGTCCGGGCGACCTCGTCATAGCGCACCGCCGCCCGCGCCCGCTGATAGGCCGGCGGGTCGGCGATGGCCTGCATCGACAAGAGGCCGGGGCCGGGGTCGTAGACGAAGGGAATGCCGAGCCGCGGACAGAACGGCGGCGCGATGAACGACAATTTCGCCCAGCACGTGGCGCAGAGCCTTCGCCAGCGACCGGTTCGCGGCATGCCACGCACAAGGTCGGCAGCGCGATGTCGAGCGCCGCGCGGGCGGTGTGATACCATGCCTGCCGGCACAGCCTCAGCGCGCCGCGCAAAGGCGTCGCGAGGGAACGTGAAGATGCAGCTTCGGCGTCCATGATCGAACGCTACTCTTGGCCATGCCGGCTCTCAAGTGCGTTGCCACAGGCCCGAAATCCGGCGTACCAAGCCGCATGGCCGCCAATCCCAATACCGCTCCGATCCTGTTCGACCGTGCCTTGCTGCGGTCGCGGCAGGCCCGTGCCGCAAAGCTCGGCGCGGAAGCTTTCCTGCTGGACCGGGTCGTCGCGGACCTGGATGATCGCCTGCAGGCGGTGCTGCGCAAGTTCACCGCTGCCGCCGACATCGGCACCCCCGGCGAGGGACTCCGTGCTGCGCTTGCGGCACGCATCGAAACGTTGACGCCGGTAGCTGTGCCCGACGACGAGCGCGAAGGCCTGCGGCTGGCGCCGGAATCCCTCGACCTCGCGGTCTCCGCGCTGGCGCTGCAGACGGTCAACGATCTCCCCGGCGTGCTGGCGCAGATCCGGCGCGCGCTGAAACCCGACGGCTTGCTGCTGGCGGCGACGCTGGGCGGCGATACGCTCACCGAGCTCAGGCAGTCCTTCGCGGCAGCCGAGGCCGAACTGGACGGCGGCGTGTCGCCGCGCGTCGCGCCATTCGCCGATTTGCGCGACATCGGCGCGCTGCTGCAGCGAACCGGTTTCGCGCTGCCGGTGACCGACGTCGATCGGATCGTGGTGCGCTACGACAGTGCCTTCGCGCTGATGCAGGATCTGCGCAGGATGGGCGCCACCAACGTGCTGGTCGAACGACGCCGCATCCCGCTGCGCCGCGCGACTCTTTTGCGCATGGCGGCGGTCTATGCCGAGCGTTTCAGCGATCCCGACGGCCGCATCCGCGCCACCTTCGAGGTGATCTGGCTGTCCGGCTGGGCGCCCCATGAAAGCCAGCAGAAGCCGCTGCGGCCCGGCTCGGCGAAAGCCAGCCTGGCGGACGCGGTGCGGGGGATAAAGCCGTAACTACAGCACGTCGATCAGATGCGGGATCAGCGGGATGTCCGCCGCCGGCATCGGGTAGTCGCGAAGCTTGTTGGCCCGGACCCAGGCCAGTTTCTGGCCTTCGCGGGCCACCGCAAGTCCCTCCCAGCGCCGGCAGATATACAGCGGCATCAGCAGGTGGAAGTCGTCATAAGCGTGGCTGGCAAAGGTCAGCGGCGCGAGGCACGCCTCCTTTACGGTGATGCCGATCTCCTCATGCAACTCGCGGATCAGCGCCGCCTCCGGCCGCTCGCCGGGCTCCAGCTTGCCGCCGGGGAATTCCCACAGCCCGGCCAGCGACTTGCCCTCGGGCCGCTGCGCAATCAGCACGCGATTGTCGGCGTCGACCAGCGCCACGGCAACAACGAACAGGAGTTTCATCGGACGTGCCTGATGGCGAGCGCAGCAGCTGCCTCATACGTGCTGTCATCCCCCGCGAAAGCGGGGATCCAGCATTCGGCGCAGCCGCGGATCGTGCACGACCGTCACGGCGTACTGGATCGCCCGCTTTCGCGGGCGATGACAATAGCGAATGGGGTGAGCTCTCGCGTCTCACGACCGGTAATCGCCATTGATGGCGATGTACTCCTTGGTGAGGTCGCAGGTCAGAACACGGTCGCGGCCTTGGCCGAGGCCGAGCGCGACCTTGATCTGGATCTCGGCCTTCTTCATTGTCGCCGAGACCTCGGACTCGTCATAGGCCGGATCGCGGGCGCCGGATTTGGCGACGCGGATGCCGTTGAACGAGATGGAGAGCTTGTCGCGGTCGGCCGGCTGGCCGGCCTTGCCCACCGCCATCACCACGCGGCCCCAATTGGCGTCCTCACCGGCTACCGCGGTCTTCACCAGCGGCGAATTGGCGATCGACATGGCGATCTTTCGCGCCGATGCCTTGGAGGTGGCGCCCTCGACGATGATCTCGATCAGCTTTCGCGCGCCTTCGCCGTCGCGGGCGATCTGTTCGGCCAGGTCGGCGAGCACCGCCTGCAACGCCTTGACGAAGGCCTTCAGCCGGATATCGCTCGTCTTGGTGATTTTCGGCGCGCCATGCGCCGCGGCGGCACCGGTCGCGAACATCATCAGGGTGTCCGACGTCGAGGTGTCGCCATCGACCGTGACGGCGTTGAAGGTGTCGCCGACGCCGGCCTTGAGCAGCGCCTGCAAAGCGGGGGCGCTGATCGGCGCGTCGGTGAAGATGAAGGCCAGCATGGTGGCCATGTCCGGCGCGATCATTCCGGAGCCCTTCGCCATGCCGTTGATCGTCACCTTGGCCTTGCCGAGTTTCACCGTGGCGGTGGCGACTTTCGGAAATGTGTCGGTGGTCATGATCGCCCGCGCGGCATCCATCCAGCCACCGGGGCTGGCGCTGTCCGCCAGCGTGCCGAGTACGCCGTCGAACTTGCTGGCGTCGAGCGGCTCGCCGATCACGCCGGTGGAGGCGAGGAAGATATCCTCGGCCTTGCAGCCCACCGCTTTCGCCGCGATGGCGCCGGTCAGCTTGGTCGAGGCCTTGCCGGTCTTGCCGGTGAAGGCGTTGGCATTGCCGGAATTCACCACCAGCGCCCGGGCCTGCCCGCCCTTGAGGTTGGTACGGCACCAGTCCACCGGGGCGGAAGGGCACTTCGATGTGGTGAAGACGCCGGCTGCCGTGGTGCCCTTGTCGAGCACCACCAGCAGCACATCGGTGCGGCCCTTGTAGCGGATGCCCGCTGCGGCGGTGGCGAGGCGTACGCCGGCGATCTCCGGCATGTCAGGAACAACAGTGGGGGCGAGCGGGGAAACTGGGAGGGCCATGAGCGCTTTCAACTGTTCTGAAATAACGAAGCGCTCTGTAACACCTCTCCGGCCGCTTCGGGAGAGGCGTTCGATGTCATCTGGTCGTCATGCGGGCTCAGCCCGGGCCGAATTTGAACCTGCCGTCGTCTTCCAGGAACGGCCCGCTGCGCATGTAGAGCTGGCCGTTTTCGCCGATGAAGAACAGCGTGTTCTTCGGCACCTTCTTGGCGCCCTTGAGCAGAAACTTGGCGTTGTTGGTGCCCATCTTGTAGGCCTGCGTCTTGCCCTGGGCGTCGTAGCCATAGCCCATGTCGGGTGACAGCACCCATGGCGTCGGCGCCTGCGCCGCGGCCGGGGCTGCCAGCGTCGCGAGTGCGATCGCGGCGGCAAGCATCATGGTCGATGGTCTGGTCATACGGGTGTCTCCAAATGTCGCCCCCGCAAGCTGGGGGGCGCGTGTCGGTGCCATCGGCAAATCTCCGATGGTTCGTGCGGGTTTTCAACCCACGGCAATCGTGCATCGCGCAATCCGTCCATTGTGGCTGCCAATTCGGCCGCTGTCTTGAACAAATAACGAACGGTTGGCATGATGGATGTCCTGCAGTGCACCGGCGAGTCTGTCATTCCCGGCGCGGCTGCCGGAAGCTACCGTGGATGCAGGGCCAGACCGGGCGGCGAATGATCGCCGGCCGGCAACAGTCGGGGATGATTCGGATGCGACAGCGGGCGAAGTACGGGTTGATTGTCGCGATGGTCGGGTGGCTGTCGCCGGCGGCGGCCGATGACTTCAAGCTGGTCAGCAACCAGCGCATTTCCTGCGGCCGGGGGCTGAGCGCCGGCAAGCTGTCGACCGCCACCTGCCGATCCTATGCCTATCTGTTCAACGCGAAGACCTCGGAATATTTCCGCTGCTCGGTCAGCCTGTCGATGACCCGCGACGCCAAGGAGATCATCAACGTCCAGAGCGATGGCGGCTGCGTTAAAAAGCCGCGCATCTTCGACACCGACTCCAGCTACTCGTTCGACGCCACCGAGACCGAGCCGCCGAATACCAATTCGTTCTTCGGCAACGGCGGCTATGCGGTATGGGCCAGCGACAACACCGCGCGAAAGGTTCGCGGCTGCATCACCATCGCCTCGGGACTTGGCTCCGACGTCGCCAAGTGCCTGGATATGACGTTCGACTAGCGCCGTCTCAGCCCGACGCCAGCAGCGGACGGGCCATGGCGGCGCGGCTGAATTTCCTGACCCCCATCGGCTTTCCGAACAGATAGCCCTGCACCAGGCCGAATCCCAACTCATGGGCGGTCAGGTAGTCGGCGCGGGTTTCGACGCCGGTGGCCACGGTGCGGGCGCCATAGCCGTTGGCCAGTTCGATGATTCGGCTGCACACCGTCCGCTTCAGCCGGTCGTCGGCGAAACCGGTGACGAATGTGCGGTCCACCTTCAGTTCCACGAAGGGAAACGTCTCCATATACAGCAGAGCCGGCCAGTCCGCGCCGATGCCGTCGATGGAGATCGCGATGTTATGCGGCCGAACCTGCCTGGCGACGTCGATGACCAGATCGAGGTTGTCCAGCACTTCGGCGCTCTTGATCTCGAGCAGCAGGCCGCTGAACGCCGGATCGGTCGGCATCCAGCGGCACAAGTCGCGCACCGCCCGGGGATCCCTGAGAAAGGCGACCGGCAGGTTGATGGAGAGGTCGACGGGGCCCTGGTGGTCCAGCAGGGTGCGCCAGTCTTCCATGGCGCGAAAGATTACGAACTGCGACAGCGCGCGGAAATGCGGATCCTTGTCGTCCGGCAGGAAGTAATCCGGCGGGACCACGCCCCAGTTCGGATGCCGCATCCGAACCATCGCCTCGGCGCCGCACGGCGCCAGCGTGCGGGTGTTGATCTTCTGCTGGTACCACAATTCGAGCCAGCCGGCCTTCAGTGCCTCGGCCACGTCCACTGCCGGGCGCGGCGCCGGCTCGGTCGGCAGAAGCAGCGCCACGGCGTCGCGCAGCGTGCCGGCGCTGAACGGCGTCGACAGCGGCGGCAGCATGGCGATGCCGTAGTCCTCCGCGAGCTTCTGCACCGCCACGAGCATGACCGACTCGCGCGGGCCGATCGCCAGGACCTTGCCGTCGAACTTTGCGGCAGCGAGGATTTCAAGGATTCTGCCGGCCTCGATACCCTTCACAGAGAGACCGATGACGATGAGATCGGGCAGCTCTGTCTCGAGAATTGCGTGCAAATCGTCGGCGCGTGCGCAGTCGCTGGTGACAAAGCCGAGTTCGTCCAACGCTTCGGCGAGAAACGTCCGGATATGGGCCTTGCTGTCGGCCACGCAGACACGCGGCGTCACCTTGCGATGTCCGAACGCCGCTCGTCTCAGTTCGTCTTCTGTCAGTTGATGCATGCCCGCTCCAGTTTGGATTGGGTCGGGTTTACCGCTGCGCAGAGGTTCAAATTGAGGAAACTCCTGGAGCCCTCACAGAAATGAGACGGTAAGGTTAAACGATCGAATGCAGTTAAAACTTGAGCGACTGCGGGCGCGAACGATTCTCGTTTCCCGGGCGCGCTTGTCGGTCGCGCGAGACGGTCTGCGCGCGGACTCACGGCAGGCAAAGGACAAGCAGCCTTTGCCTGCCGTGAGAGTGTCGGTTACTCCGGCTTGATGCCTGCGAACTTTGCGACCTTGCCCCACTTCTCGGTTTCCGACAGCACATAGGCCTGCATGTCTTCCGGCGAACCGCCGGCCGGCTCGGCGCCGAGCTTGCGCATGCGCGCGATGCCATCCGCGGTCTTGATGTACTTGTCGATGCTGGCATTCAGCTTGACGATGATCTCCTTCGGCGTCTTCGCCGGCGCGGCGACCGTGAACCACGAGGCGGCTTCGTAACCGGGCACGCCGGCCTCGGCGATGGTCGGGATCTCCGGCAGCAGCGGCCAGCGCGTGGCGGTGGAGACGGCGATCGCACGGATCGAGCCGGCTTCGGCGAAGGGCTGCGAGGCCGGCAGGTTGTCGATGGTCAGGTGGACCCGGCCGGCGATCAGGTCGGTCAGCGCCGGGGCACTGCCCTTGTAGGGCACATGAACGATATCGACGCCGGTCATGGATTTGAACAGCTCGGTGGCGACGTGGGCCGTGCTGCCGAGCCCCGGCGTGGCGTAGAAGAACTCGCCAGGCTTGGATTTGGCCAGCGCGATGAATTCAGCGACCGATTTCACCGGCAGCGTATTAGTCACCGAGAAAAGATTCGGGACCCGTGCGATGACGATCACCGGCGCGATGTCGTTGATCGGGTCGTACGTCATGTTCTTGAATACGTACTTGTTGATGGCGTGGGTGCCCGGCGTGCCGACGATGAAGGTGTAACCGTCGGGATCGGATTTGGCCACGTAGTCGGCTGCGATGTTGCCGCCGGCGCCGGTCTTGTTCTCGACGATGAACTGCTGGCCCATTTCTTCGGACAGCTTTGCCGCCACCAGCCGTGCCAGCACGTCGGTGGTGCCGCCGGCGGCGAACGGCACGACCATCTTGACCGGCCGTGCGGGCCAGACGTCGGCGCGCGCCTTGCGCGAGAGCAGTGGCAACGTACCGAGCGTGGCGGCAGCGCCGACAATCAGGGAGCGGCGGGACGGCCGCGAGAAGGGAGCAGATGACATCAGTTGGGAGTCCTCGATATGCCGGCATCTTGTGCGCCGGGTCCATGACGAGGGTAATAAGGGGTCCCACTCGCCGATACCAGTGCAGGTTGCCACTTCTTAAGTATGGGGGCCTCCGCATCTGCGTCCTGGCGCCGCAGCTCACTCCGGCCGGGTTTCCGGCATCAGCGCGAGAAATAGACCAAGCCCGACGGCCGCGACGCCCGCGAGCGACAGGAACGCAGCGCTATAGCCCGCCTTGACGACGATCAGTCCGGCCGCCGCGGTGCTGAGCGCACCGCCGAGACCCGCCGCCGTGGCGATGGCGCCCTGGCTGACGTTGAAGTGGCCAGTGCCGTGGGTGAGGTCTGCGACAACCAGCGGAAACAGCGCGCCGAAAATGCCGGCGCCGACGCCGTCCAGCAACTGGACGCCGACCAGCCAGTACGGATTGTCCGACAGCGGATAGAGGGCGCCGCGCAGCACCAGCACGGCCAGCGCGGCGGCAAAGATCGGCTTGCGGCCCCAGATATCGGCGGTGCGGCCGACGACGATGGCCACCGGCACCATGACCAGCTGCGCCGCGACGATGCACACCGACATCAGCGTGGTGCCGAGCTCCTTATTTACCAGCGCCAGCTTCTGTCCGACCAGCGGCAACATGGCGGCGTTGGAAAAGTGAAACAGCACGGTGGCCGCGGCGAACACCAGCAGCGGCCGGCAGGTGATCAGCACCTGGAAGCCCGACGGCTGGTCGCCGTGGCCGGCGCCGCGCGCGGTGCTGTCGTCGAGGCCGCGCGCCACATGGTCGTCGATGGCGTCGCCGGGCACCGCCAGCGTTGCGAGAATGCTCGCAACCGCCATCGCCGCCATCAGCCAGAACACCACGATGGGCCCGAAGAACCAGGCAAAGCTGCCGGCCAGCGTCGCCGCAACGGCGTTGCCGGCATGGTTGAAGGCCTCGTTGCGGCCGATCCGCCGCGCGAACGCCTTGGGGCCGACGATGCCGAGGGTGATGGCGGCAAGCGCCGGCGCGAACACCGCGGCGGCGACTCCGGTCAGCGACTGGGTCGCTGCGACAAACAGGAAGCCGGGATAGAGCGGCAATATGATCGAGCTGAGGGTGACGATCATGGCTGCGATGATGACCACCGCGCGCTTGGCCGTGGTCTTGTCGATCAGCGCGCCGGCCGGCGTCTGGGCGATGATCCCCGCCAAGGCAGCAACCGACATCACCACGCCGATCGACGCCTCGTCCCACTTCTGGACGGTCAGCAGATAGATCGCCAGATACGGCCCGAGCCCGTCCCGCACATCGGCGAGAAAGAAATTCAGCGCATCGAGCGGACGCTTTACCCTGTCTGCATCCGCGCCTGCCAAACGATCCTCGCTATTGCTGCCGTGTCGCCAGCCAACGACGCGCTGGCGATCCGGTTCCACAGCGATGGCAGAAAAGCAACGCCGCGCTATCGAACTACCGGCAGCAGTGTTACCCGCCGATGCCCTTCTCCTTGAAATACTTTAAGGCGCCCGGGTGGAACGGGATCGGGGAGCGCTCCTGGATCTGGTTGTCGAGCGAGAAGCTCTCGGCCTCCTTGTGCACGGCGACAATGTCAGCCTTCTTCTCCACCAGCGTCTTGACGATGTTATAGGCGTCGTCATTGCTCATCTTGTCGCCGGTGACGATGATGTTCCAGACCTCGGCAATGGCGTTGTCCTTGTCGGTGCCGGGATAGGCGCCGGCCTTGATGGTGCTCGCGCTGTAGAGCTTGCCGTATTTGGCGTTCATTTTCTCGACCGTGTCGCTGTGGTCGATCAGCTTCATCTTCATGCCGGGGAAGCCGCCAGATCGGTCACCGCCGCGGTCGGAATGCCACCGACCCACAAGAAGGCGTCGATCTTGCGATCCTTGATCGCGTTCACGGATTCGGCGACGCCAAGTCGCTCGCGCTTGACGTCCTTGTCCTTGTCGATACCGGCGGCTTCCAGCACGCGAAACGCCATCACCTCGGTGGCGCTACCGGGCGAGCCCGTCGAGACGCGCTTGCCCTTGAGGTCGGCCATCTTCTCGATGCCGGTGCCCTCGACGGTCACCACATGCATACGGTTGGGATAGACCACCAGCAGGCTCTGCAGCGGCACCTTGCCGCTCTTGAACTTGTCCTGGCCGTTATAGGCATCGAGCGCTGCATCAGCCATGCTGAAGCCGAGTTCGCTCTGGCCCGAGGCGATCAGCTTGAGGTTATCGACCGAGCCGCCGGTGACTTCCGCGGTGGCCTGGGTGTTCGGCAATGCCTTCGACAGCACATTGGCGATGGCGCCGCCGAGCGGATAATACACGCCGCCGGTGCCGCCGGTGCCGATCGCGATGGTCTTCTGCTGGGCGTAGACGCCACCCGCAAACGCCAATCCCGCCGTCAATGTGACGGCCAGCGCAACGGTCGTCTTCCTGAATCTGCTGAGCATCGTGCGTCTCCCTGTCATATCGTGACGGCCGGTCGTGAAGGCGCCGGCGTTCTGTATTGCCACAGTAGCACGCCCAGGCCGATGACGAGACCCGGGACAAAAGTATAGCTGATGTCGCGCCCGGTCAGCGATTCCAGGATCGCCTCGATCAGGCTGGGAAACACCAGCAGCAATCCCGATAGCAGAAGCAGGCCGCGTTCGAGCGGGGTGGTTTGTCGCAGGGCCCAATTCTGCGCGACGGCGGCGAGCGCCAGCAGGCCGAAGGTGGTCTTGATGGTGATCTCGACGACGTCGATCCATGAGCCGCCCTTGGGGATCGCCAGCAGCAGCCCGACGCCCTGCGGGTCGAGCACGAACACGAACGGCACCAGGAACGCGGGCAGGGTGTATTTCCACGATTGCAGCGTGGTGCGGTAGGGATCGCCGCCGGTGATCGCGGCGGCCGCGAAGGGTGACAGCGCGGTGGGCGGCGAGACTTCCGACAGCACCGCATAATAGAAGATGAACATGTGCGCGGCGTAGTCGGGCACGCCGAGCTTGATCAGAGCGGGGGCCGCGATCACCGCGCAGATGATGTAGGACGCCGTGACCGGCACGGCGAGACCGATAATCCAGACGATCAGCGCGGTATAGATCGCCGTCAGCAGCAGGCTGCCGCCGGCATAGGCGATCACGATCGACGAGAACTTCAGCCCGAGGCCCGTGAGAGTCACGACCCCCACGACGATGCCGGCGCAGGCGCAGGTGGTGGCGGCATTGAGCGCGCCGATCGAGCCGTCGGCCAGCGCCTTGACCAGTTTCCTCGGCACCAGTGCGGTTTCCTTGCGCAGGAAGCTGAGCGCGAAGGTGACGGCGGTGGCATAGAACACCGACAGCGACGGCGAGTAGCCGATCAGCATGAAGATGACCACGGCGATCAGCGAGATGAAGTGGAAGCCGTAACGCTTCGTCATCTGGCCGATGGTCATCTCCGGCTTGAAGTTGACGTCGTGGGCGCCAAAGCGCTTGGCGTCGAGCTCCACCATGATCAGCAGCGACAGGTAGTAGAGGCAGGTCGGGATGGTCGCCATCCAGATCACGTCGAGATAGCTGATCTTGAGAAACTCGGCGATCAGGAACGCCGCGGCGCCGAGCACCGGCGGGGACAGGATCGCGCCGAGGCCTCCCGCTGCCAGCAGGCCGCCGGCGGCGTTCTTCTCGAAGCCGGCCTTGGCGAGCATCGGATAGGCGACGGTGCCGATCATCACCGTGGTGGCGACGCCGGAGCCGGACGGGCCGCCGAGCAGGAACGACGACAGCACCACGGTGCGGCCGGCGGCGTTGGGTTTGCCGCCCATCAGCGCCAGCGAAAAGTCGATGAAGAATTTTCCGGCGCCGGACATCGCCAGGAACGCGCCATAGATGGTGAACAGGATGATCAGCGTGGCGGAGACGTCGACCGCGACGCCGAAAATGCCTTCCAGCGTGATGAAGAGATGGCCGACCAGGCGCGGCAGGTCGTAGCCGCGATGGGTCCACGGCGCCGGCAGATGCGGCCCGAGCATCGCATAGGCGATGAAGAACAGCGACACGACCGGCATGATCAGCCCGGTGGTGCGCCGCGTCGCCTCCAGCAGCAGCGCGATGAACACCACGCCGACGATGACGTCCCAGTGGTCCGGCAGTGTCGCGCGGTCGGTGAAATCATCGCCGCCCCACAGCGCATAGACGATGGTGCCGACCGCGACGATGCCCGGCACCACGTCCCACCAGCGCACCCGGTTGCGAAACCGCGTCGCCAGCGGGAAGAGCAGGAAGCTCAGCACCAGCGTGAAGGCGACGTGGGTGTAGCGCAGCTCCTGGGTCGGCACGATGGCGTAGGCCGCGTAGAGATGAAACAGGCTCATGACCACGGCGATGGCGGTGGAAATCCACCCGGCCCATCCCATCAGCCGGTTGGTGGCGCCTTCGTCCGCCTCGATATAGGCCTCCGCCTTGAGCAGTGCTTCGTTGGAAACGACCACCGTCTCTTCGACATCGCGCGGTTTGTCTGCAGCCATCTTCCCCCGGAACCGTTTCCCAGCGCCGGCTGTGCCGGTCTCATCTGTTGCCGCATATTGATCCCGGTTTGCCGAAGCGTGGCAAGTGCCGTCCGGCGAAATTTCGGCTGCGGCTTGCCCGGATCTGCAAAACATATTGCTGCGACTGCATTATTGGCCATTCGGATGGGTTGACCGCGCGCCTTCATCCGTCCACTTTCCGGCCAAATTTGACGGGAGAGAAATCATGAAATCGAAAATGACCGCGGTCGCACTCGCCGCCGCCACGCTGCTGTCTGCGCCGGCCGCACATGCCCAGCAATTCATCAACGTTCTGACCGGCGGCACCTCCGGCGTGTACTATCCGCTCGGCGTCGCCATCGGAAAGATCTACAGCGACAAGATTCCGAACGTGAAGACCCAAGTCCAGGCCACCAAGGCCTCGGTGGAGAACCTGATCCTACTGCAGCAGGGGCGCGGCGAGATCGCGTTCGCCCTCGGCGATTCCCTGAAGGCCGCCTGGGACGGCGACGAGGAAGCCGGCTTCAAGGCCAAGCTCGACAAGCTCAGGGTGATCGGTGCGATCTATCCGAACTACATCCAGATCGTCGCCACTGCCGAAAGCGGCATCAAGACGCTGGCCGACCTCAAGGGCAAGAGCCTGTCGGTGGGCGCGCCGAAGTCCGGCACCGAGCTGAATTCGCGCGCGATCCTGGCGGCAGCGGGGCTCAGCTACAAGGATCTCGGCAAGATCGAATACCTTCCCTTCGCCGAATCCGTCGATCTGATGAAGAACCGCCAGCTTGCCGCGACGCTGCAGTCGGCCGGCCTCGGCGTCGCGTCGCTGAAGGATCTCAGCACCTCCACCGACATCACCGTGGTCTCGGTTCCCAAGGAGACCGTGGACAAGATCGGCCCGCCCTTCGTGTCGGTGGTCATTCCAGCCAAGACCTATAACGGCCAGGACAAGGACGTTCCGACCGCCGCCGTGGTCAACTATCTGGTGACGAGTTCCGCGGTGTCCGACGATCTGGCCTATCAGATGACCAAGCTGGTCTATGAATCGCTGCCCGAACTGGCCAATTCCCATGCCGCCGGCAAGGAGATCAAGCTGGAGACCGCTGCGGCCGGCAGCCCGGTGCCGTTGCATCCCGGCGCGATCCGCTTTTACAAGGAAAAGGGCCTGATCAAGTAACAGGCCGATTGCGCCCATCCTGTCGTCATGGCCGTTATCGGCGCGTCGTCGCGCCGCTGTCCCGGCCATCCCGTCTGTCAGGGCGATCGATGAAGACTGTCATGCCCGGCACATCCGGCGAAGCTACGCTTCGCGCTTGGCCGGGCATGACCAATTTGAGCGTTGATCATATTCGAGGACCACGTTGATGCTGCAGGCTGAGGGCGCGGAGCCCGTCAAGGTTGAGTTCGACAATTTCGAGCACGGTTTCCCCGAAGGCTTCGGTCCGGGCGGCTGGGGCAAGCTGGCCTATGCGATCGGCATCGCCTTCGCGACCTTCCAGCTGGTGATCGCGGCGTGGAACGTGCTGCCGAGCCAGGTGGTGCGCGGCGTCCATGTCGGCTTCCTGATCCTGATGACCTTCGGTCTGATCGGCAACTTCACCGCGAAGAACAACACCGGCCGCGCCATCGGCTGGTTCATCGGCGGTCTTGGCTTCATCTGCGGCCTGTACCAGTGGATCTTCTATGCTGACCTGATCGCCCGGGACGGCGATCCGACCCGGCTCGATCTCGCGGTGGGTACGCTGCTGGCGGTGCTGATCTTCGAAGGCACCCGCCGGCTGATGGGCCTGGCGCTGCCGCTGATGTGCGGGGCTTGCCTGCTGTACTGGTTCTTCGGCCAGTACCTGCCGGCGCCGCTGAATCATCGCGGCTATGATTTCGACCAGGTCATCACTCACCTGTCGTTCGGCACCGAAGGCTTCTACGGCGTGCCGATCTATGTGTCGGCCACCTATATCTTCCTGTTCATCCTGTTCGGCTCGTTCCTGGAACGCGCCGGCATGATCCAGCTGTTCACCGACGTGTCGCTCGGCCTGTTCGGCGGCACCCGCGGCGGACCGGCCAAGGTGGCGGTGTTCGCTTCCGGCATGATGGGCACCATCTCCGGTTCCGGCGTCGCCAACGTCGTCACCGTCGGCCAGTTCACGATTCCTCTGATGATCAAGTTCGGCTACCGCCGGGCGTTTGCCGCCGGCGTCGAGGCCACCGCCTCGATGGGCGGCCAGATCATGCCGCCGGTGATGGGCGCGGTTGCCTTCATCATGGCGGAGACGCTGGGTGTCGAATATTCCGCCATCGTCAAGGCGGCGGTCATTCCGGCGATCCTGTATTTCGCTTCGGCGTTCTGGATGGTGCATCTCGAAGCCGGCAAGCACGGCCTCGTCGGCATGAAGAAGTCCGAAATTCCGAATGCCTGGAAGGCGCTGGTCGCGCGCTGGTACCTGGTCCTGCCGCTGGCGGCATTGGTCTACATGCTGTTCGAGGGCTTTACGCCGCTCTATGCCGGCACCATGGGTCTGTCGCTCACCGTCGGCTTGATCCTCGGCGCCAGCATCGTGCTCGGCTTCTCCAACCAGGCGCTGCGCTTCATCTTCTGGATCGGCCTGGCGCTGATCGTCGGCGTCACGTTCCGCGACGGCATCGACATCCGCCTGGTGGCGGCGATCGTGTTCGCGCTGGTGCTGATCAGCGCGCTCACCCGCGGCGGCCGCGCCACGCTCGCGGCCTGCCGCGACTCGCTGGCCGACAGCGCCAAGTCGGCGCTCACCGTCGGCATGGCCTGCGCCATCGTCGGCACCATCATCGGCATGATGACCCAGACCGGCGTCGGCACCATCTTCGGCGGCTGGGTGATCGGGCTCGGCGAGAAGAGCCTGTTCCTGGCGCTGGTGATGACCATGCTGCTGTCGATCCTGCTCGGCACCGGCATTCCCACCATCCCGACCTACATCATCACCGCCGCGCTGGCCGCGCCGGCGCTGGCCAAGCTCGGCGTGCCGCTGATCGTCAGCCACATGTTCGCGTTCTACTACGGCATCATGGCCGACCTTTCGCCGCCGGTGGCATTGGCGGCACTCGCCGCGGCGCCGATTGCGCGGGAGAATCCCGACAAGATCGGCTGGGAGGCGATGCGCATCGCCCTGGCGGGCTATGTGATCCCGTTCATCGCGGTGTATTCGCCGGCGCTGATGCTGCAGCCCGGCGATCCGATGGCGCTCGAACTCGGCTTCTATGGCGCGGTGGTCTACGCCACCTTCAAGGCGCTGGTGGCGATTGCGCTGTTCGGCATGGCGGCGATCGGCTTCCTGTTCACGCGCATGAATTTCGGCGAGCGGCTGGTGTCGTTCGTCGCCGCGCTCTGCCTGCTCGGCGAGTTTGTCTACAGCGACTGGATCGGCTACATCATGACCATCGGCATCGTGATCTGGCAGTGGCGGCAGCGTCCCACGCATAAAGTGGCCGCGGCTTGAGCCTCTGCCTGATTTCCGCCGGCGTCACCAAGACGCTGGCCGTGGCGGCGTTCACGCTGGTGTGGACCCATTCGATCGAGAAGGTCGACTGGCAGGAAGACTGGGCGATCACCCCGGCCGGCCTTGAACTGGTGCAGGCCCGCGTCAAGGGCTCCGGCGCCGGCATGGAGCCGCCGCCCGAGGCACGATTGGTCAATGGCTGGTTTCAATGGCGACCGCAGCGCGCGCCGATGCCTGAATTGGCGCTCGGCAATTCGGGAGCGGCGGGCGAATGGCGGCTGTGCAACGATGGCCGCTGCCGGACGCTGTCGGAAATTCTCGACCATCCCGTCGGCGCGAATGTTACCATCATGCGCGCCTGCGATAACAAATAAAGATCAGACAGGGGAAACGTCCGATGCAACGCCTCAAGGGAAAAATCGCACTCGTGGTCGGCGCCGGCTCGATCGGGCCGGGCTGGGGCAACGGCAAGGCCACCGCCGTCACCTTCGCCCGCGAGGGCGCCCACGTGTTCTGTGTCGACCGCAACGGCCGTGCCGCGCAGGAAACCGTCGATATCATCACGTCGGAGGCGGGCCACGCCACCGCCTATACCGCCGATGTGTCCAGCGCCGATCAGGTCGCGGCCATGGTGGCGGCCTGCCTCAAGACCTATGGCCGCATTGACGTGCTCGACAACAATGTCGGGATTGCCGAGGTCGGCAACGTGGTCGATGTCACCGAGGCGGAATGGGATCGCGTCTTCGCGGTCAACCTGAAGAGCTGCTTCCTCGCCATGAAGCACGTCATTCCGGTGATGGAAAAGCAGGGCGGTGGCTCCATCATCAACATCTCGTCGGTCGCCTCGATCCGCCAGCTCGGCATTTCCTATGTCACCTACGCCGCGAGCAAGGCGGCGATGAACCAGATGACCCGCGTCACCGCCGTGGAATTCGCGCCGAAACATGTCCGCGTGAACTGCGTGCTGCCCGGCCTGATGAAGACGCCCATGGTCGAGCATTCCGCGGGCCTCGCTGCGAGTTACGCCGCCGGCGACGTCGCCGCCATGTGGCGCGCGCGCGACGCCATGGTGCCCATGGGCCATATGGGCGAGGCGTGGGACGTCGCCAACGCCGCGCTGTTTCTGGCCTCCGACGAATCGCGCTATGTCACCGGCATCGAGTTGGTGGTCGACGGCGGGCTGACGCTGAAGGTCGGCTGAGGTCACCGCATCGTCGCGCCCCGGAATGGCCATCACCTGAGTTACGGATCCAGCATGCGACGGAGTCTCCACGCTCTCCACGCTCTCCTCGTCAGCGCGGCATTGTGTATGGCGTCCGGCGTTGCGCACACGGCGCCGAGCGACCCGCCGGCCGATCCCGTCATCGATCCCGCGCCCTGCGTCGCAGCGATCGCGGCAGCGGACGATGACCGGATCGTCGCCAGTTGCGGCGTCCTGATCGACAACGACAAGACCGCGAAGCCGGATCGCATCAAGGCCTTGCTGGCGCGTGCTGCTGTGTTCGTGCGCCGCGACGAGATCGACCGCGCCATCGGGGATTATGATGCCGTGCTGCGGTTCGATCCGACGCTCGCCGACACCTTCAACAGCCGCGGCGAACTGTGGCGCAGGAAGGGCGACCGGCAACACGCGCTGGCCGATTTCGGCGCCGCGATCAAACTCAATTCCCAGCACGAGGCGGCGCGGGCCAACTACAAGGCGCTGGCGCTGGAACTCGAGAAGATCGGCGCGCAGCGCGCGGTGGCCGGCAAACCCAGCTTCAATTGTGCCAGGGCAAGGCGATCGGTGGATAAAGCGATCTGCGCCGACCCGGCGCTGGCCGATCTCGATCGCGAGGTCGACAGCGCCCTTGGCCGTGTCCTGCGCGAGGCCGGCGTCGATACGCCGCTTGGCCGCCGCCTGCGCCGCGAGCAGGGGCGTTTCTGGAAAAGCGCAACGCCGCATTCGGCCGGCCCGGCTATGACCTGAAGGCTGCACTGCAGGCACGATTGCAGCAACTGCTCGGCCGCGACGGCGATTGAGTAACCTGCCTGCGGCCGGCTGGCCCGGCCGCAGGGCAATGCCTTGATCCCGCTCAATGTCCGACAGCCGGCGCCAGTCTAGTATTCGGCATCGTGGTCGCCGTCGCGGCCGGCGACTTGCAAAAGAGGATGCCCATGAAGCGTCGTGTCGTGATCGCAGCCCTTGCGCTGGTCGTGCTGGTGGCTTCCCCGCCGTTGCCCAGATGTCGAGGTCGACGAGCAGCGACTACACGCCGCGGCTGGGCGATCTCATGAACGCGATCCAGTCGCGCCACATCAAGCTGTGGTTTGCGGCAAAGAATCTCAACTGGGATCTGGCGGCCTATGAGCTGGCGCAGATCAAGGGCGGTCTGTCCGATGCCGCCGGGATGTATTCCGGCATGCCCGTGAGCAACCTGACCACCATGTCGGATCCGCTGGATCTGCTCGCCGCGGCCATCAAGGCCAAAGACGGCAAGAAGTTTGCCGCCAGCTTCGGCACGTTGACCGCCGGCTGCAACGCCTGCCACCAGACCATGGAGCGCGGCTTCGTCGTCATCCAGCAGCCGGTCGCATCGCCGTTCAGCAACCAGTCGTTTGCGCCGGCGAAAAAATAACCCTGCAGTGAATGCAAGCGCGCCTGCGGCGGCATCCGTCGCGGTCGCCTGATTGGAGTATCGATGGCGACCGACGACCCCGACTCGCGCAAGCAGGGCATCACCATCGGCTATTTCGTCGCCGCCGGCATCGGCATGCTGCTGCTGCAATGGGCGCTGGCGACCTACAGCCAGATCGATACGATTCCCTACAGCCAGTTCGAACAACTGGTGGCGCAGGGCGGCGTCACCGAGGTGGCGGTGGGCCAGGATACGATCCAGGGCAAGTTGAAAGACAAGCTGCCAAGCGGCAAATCCGCCTTCGTCACCGCCCGCGTCGATCAGGCGTTGGCCGAGAAGCTGGCGGCCAAGGGCGTCGTGGTCACCGGCGTTCCGTCTGGCGGGTTGATCCAGACCATCCTGTCATGGGTCGTGCCGGCGGCGATGTTCTACTTCATCTGGATGTTCCTCGGCCGCAAGCTTGTCGATCGCCAGGGTTTGGGCGGGCTGATGTCGATCGGCAAGTCGAAGGCCAAGGTCTATGTCGAGACCGACATCAAGGTGACCTTCGCGGACGTTGCCGGGGTCGACGAGGCCAAGTTCGAACTGCAGGAGGTGGTGTCCTTTCTCAAGGACCCGAAGAGCTATGGCCGGCTCGGCGCTCACGTGCCGAAAGGCATCCTGCTGGTCGGGCCGCCCGGTACCGGCAAGACGCTGCTGGCGCGGGCGGTGGCCGGCGAAGCCGGCGTGGCGTTCTTCTCGATTTCCGGTTCGGAATTCGTGGAGATGTTCGTCGGCGTCGGTGCGGCGCGGGTGCGCGACCTGTTCGAGCAGGCGCGCAAGGCCTCGCCCTGCATCATCTTCATCGATGAGCTCGATGCGCTCGGCCGCAGCCGCCAGCCCGGCGGCTTCGGCGGCACCGATGAAAAGGAGCAGACCCTCAACCAGCTGTTGTCCGAACTCGACGGCTTCGATCCCAGTGCCGGCGTGATCCTGCTCGCCGCCACCAACCGGCCGGAGATCCTCGATCCGGCATTGCTGCGCGCCGGGCGCTTCGACCGCCAGGTGCTGGTCGACAGACCGGACAAGAGCGGCCGCATCGCCATCCTCAAGGTCCATATCGGCAAGATTCACGCGGGCCCTGACGTCGATCTCGACAAGGTCGCCAGCCTCACCACCGGCTTCACCGGCGCCGATCTGGCCAACCTGATCAACGAGGCGGCAATCGCGGCGACGCGGCGCAACGCCAGCAAGGTGACCTTCGACGACTTCACCGTCGCCATCGAGCGCATCGTTGCCGGCATCGAGAAGAAGAGCCGCGTGCTCAACCAGGCTGAGCGCCGCCGCGTCGCCTATCACGAGATGGGCCATGCGCTGGTGGCGGCGAGCCTGCCCGGCGTAGATCCGGTGCAGAAGGTGTCGATCATTCCGCGCGGCGTCGGCGCGCTCGGCTACACCATGCAGCGCCCCACCGAGGACCGTTTCCTGCTCACCGCCAGCGAATTGAAGAACCGCATCGCCGTGCTGATGGGCGGTCGCGCCTCCGAGCAGCTGATCTTCGACGGCGACATCTCCACCGGCGCCGCCGACGACCTGCAGCGCGCCACCGAAATCGCGGTGGAGATGGTGACCAAATACGGCATGGACGCCACCATCGGCCAGCGCACTTACGCCGCGCGGCCCCAGGCCTTCATGCCCTCCGCCCAGGACACCGTGGTGAGTGCCGCCCAAGCGACGTCGCGCGAGATCGATCTGGCGGTGCGCGACCTGATCGAGGCGGGCCGCGCCGCCGCGCAGGCGATTCTCGAACGTCGCCGCGACGATCTCGAAGCCGGCACCGCGCTGCTGATCGCCAGGGAGACCCTGACCGTCGAGGAATTCGCGCCGCTGCAGGCCATGCGCAAGGCGACGCCGGATGCAGCGTGAGGTTGCCTTTGCGCGGGCGTGTTGACCTCGATCAACGCCAGGTTCCCGCGCCGGAGCCACTATGAAAACTCACAGAGGAGTTTTCCATGAACATATCTCGCGGCTTGTGTGTTGGGGTTGCTGCGGCGGCCTTGCTTGGAATGGTTGCCGGTCTTGCGCCGGCGGGCGCGGCGCCGCTGAACCCGGCTTCGACGGCCATGACGTCGACGGCCGGCTCGGACATCGTCGCGGTTCGCGGGCGCCACGGCGACGCGGCTGCTGCCGCTGCCGCGGCGGGAATCGCCGGGCTGATCATCGGCGGTATCGCGGCGAGCCAGCAGCGCGACTATTATGGCGGCCCGTATTATGGCCGCGGCTATTACGCGCCGGCGCCGGTCTACGTCGCGCCGGTCGGTCCGGGACCGGGCTGGGAGGCCTACTGCTTCTCGCGCTACCGCTCGTTCGATCCCGCCACTGGCACCTATCGGGGTTATGACGGCCGGCGGTATTACTGCCAGTAGCCCGGCCGCACCCGGATGGCCTCGCGCCATCCGGGCGGTCCGCACGAGCATGAGGCGCGGACGCCGGAAACGGGGTAAGACAACTACAAGAAGCGGTCGCCAATGACCGCGCACGGGAGCGACGCCATGAACATCCATGCCAAAAGCCGCTATCGCGAGGTCCATGCCCGTTCGATCAGCGATCCCGAGGGATTCTGGGGCGAGGCGGCGCGCGAGATCGACTGGATCGAACCTGCGAAGAAGGTCTTCGATCCCGCCATGGGCCTGTATGGACGCTGGTTCGCCGGCGCCGTGGTCAACACCTGCTACAACGCGCTCGACCGCCATGTCGCCTCCGGCCGCGCTGACCAGCTGGCACTGATCCACGATCTCGCCGCTGGCCGGCACGATCACCAAGTTCACCTATGCGCAGATGCTGCACGAAGTATCGACGCTGGCCGCGGTGATGCAGGATCTCGGCGTCGCCAAGGGCGACCGCGTGGTGCTGTACATGCCGATGGTGCCGGAAGCGATGATCGCCATGCTGGCCTGCGCGCGCATCGGCGCGGTGCATTCGGTGGTGTTCGGCGGCTTTGCCGCCAAGGAACTCGCGACCCGCATCGAGGATGCCCGTCCCAAGTTGATCCTGTCCGCCAGCTGCGGCCTCGAGCCCGGCCGCATCGTGCACTACAAGCCGTTGCTCGACGCGGCGATCAGCCTGTCCAGCATCAAGCCGGACGCCTGTATCATCCTGCAGCGCCCGCAGCAGGGGTGCGACCTGGTCGAAGGCCGCGACCACGACTGGGCCAGCCTGCGCGCCGATGCCATCGCCGTCGGCAAGACAGCCGGTTGCGTGCCGGTCCTTGCCATCGATCCGCTGTATATCCTCTACACCTCCGGCACCACCGGCAAGCCCAAGGGCGTGGTGCGCGACAATGGCGGCCACATGGTCGCGCTGAAATGGTCGATGTGGAATCTCTACGGCATCAAGCCGGGCGAAGTGTTCTGGTGCGCTTCCGACATCGGCTGGGTGGTCGGCCACAGCTACATCATCTACGGCCCGCTGCTGCATGGCGCGACCTCGATCATGTATGAGGGCAAGCCGGTGGGCACGCCGGACGCCGGCGCGTTCTGGCGCGTGATCTCGGAGCACAAAGCCGTGGCGCTGTTCACGGCACCGACGGCGTTTCGTGCCATCCGCAAGGAGGATCCCGAAGGCGCCTTCATCCGCAAATACGACCTGTCACAGCTGCGCACGCTCTTCCTGGCCGGCGAGCGCGCCGATCCGCCGACGGTGGAGTGGGCCGAGCAGCAGCTGAAGCTGCCGGTGGTCGATCACTGGTGGCAGACCGAGACCGGCTGGTGCATCGCCGGCAATCCGGTGGGCCTCGGCCTGCTGCCGGTCAAGCATGGGTCGCCGACGGTGCCGATGCCCGGCTACCAGGTCGATGTGGTGGACGAGGCGGCCAAGCCGCTGCCGGCCGGCACCATGGGCTCCATCGTCATCAAGCTGCCGATGCCGCCGGGCTGCCTGCCGACCCTGTGGGAGCAGGACGAGCGCTGCAAGGAAGCCTACTTCAACGAGTTCCCCGGCTACTACAAGACCTCCGACGCGGGCTATCTCGACGAGGATGGCTACGTCTATGTGATGGGCCGCACCGACGACATCATCAATGTCGCCGGCCACCGGCTGTCCACCGGCGGCATGGAGGAGATCCTCGCCTCGCATCCAGACGTCGCCGAATGCGCCGTGCTCGGCATCAAGGACGCCATCAAGGGCGAGGTGCCGTGTGGCTTCCTGGTCTTGAAGGCTGGCGTCACCAAGCCGGTGGCGCAGGTGGAAAAGGAAGTGGTGGCGCTGGTGCGCGACAAGCTCGGGCCGGTGGCGGCGTTCAAGCTCGCCATCACCGTGGCCCGGCTGCCGAAGACGCGCTCGGGCAAGATCCTGCGCGGCACCATCAAGAAGATCGCCGATGGCGACGACTGGGCGATGCCCGCCACCATCGAGGATCCCAATGCGCTGGGCGAGATCGGCGAGGCGCTGAAGGGCAGGGTGTAGTGCTGTCTTAACCTCTCCCCGCATCCTGCGCGGGTAGAGGTCGACCGGCGAAGCCGGTCGGGTGAGGGGCGAGGCACATTGCTGACCACGAGTCCGTGTTTGCGGGCCGAAGTGCCCCTCACCCGACCCTCTCCCCGCAAGTGGTGCGAAGCGAAGCTTCGCCAGGGGGCGAGGGAGGGTGCCTCCGCCGCCCGGCATCTATACCTTACAATCCCCGCATTTCGCGCTAAACACGGCGCCACCGTCACGCCGCCAGGATTTTTCATGCGACCGACTCCGACCCCTCTGATTGTTCTGACGCTCGCGGCGCTCGCGCTGGGCGCCTGTGCGCGGCGCAGCGATATCCCGGTCTCCAGCCTGGGCGAGGATGACGACGCCATCTGCCGCGCCAACGGTGTTACGGTCGGCTCCAGCGAATATGCGGCCTGCCGCAAGGATCGCGACGTCCAGCGCAGCAACGCCGTCGCCCGCGCCGATCGTGCCCAGCGCAATCTTGGCGAACACATGCTGAATAATCCGGACCGTCCGTAGGACGGACGATTCCCCGCATCGGCTGGGGCGCTCGATCCGCCTGCTCTTGCGAGGCATTGTCCGGTGAATGGCCACCGCGTCGTGGCGCGCGCTCTGTGACATCAAAGCCACGGTCGAGGGCAAACGTCGCCGGCGGCTGACCCGGTTTGATCTCGATCAATTATCCGAATTCCCCGCTGTCGTCTCTGTTCTGAACCAGCCAGCTGAGTCCGTTCACGCTGACGATTGAACATTTGGGGAAGTTTGATGAAGAAAGTTATGACAGCACTGTCAGTGCTGATGACGACAGCGGCGCTCGGCGCCCTCGCAGCACCGGCGCAGGCCGCCGACCTCCCGGCCAAGGCACCCTATTACAAGGCGCCGGTCGTCGAAGAATGGAATCCTTGGATGATTCGCCTGCGCGTGCTCGGCGTGATCCCGGAAAATGGCGGTCGTGTCGACCAGGTCCCGGGCTCGTCGCTGAAGACCTCCGATCAGGTCGTTCCCGAGCTCGATATCTCTTACTTCTTCACCAAGAACATCGCGGCCGAACTCATCCTCGGCGTCACCAAGCACCATGTCACCGGCGCTGATGCGCTGGCCGGTGTCGATGTCGGCAAGGCCTGGCTGCTGCCGCCGACCCTCACCCTGCAGTACCACTTCACCGATTTCGGCGCGTTCAAGCCCTACGTCGGTGCCGGCGTCAACTACACCTGGTTCTTCAGCCAGTCCGCGGGCGGCACCACCGTCATCGACAGCCATCTGAAGGACGCCGCCGCGCCGGTGGTGCAGTTCGGCTTCGACTACATGCTCGACAAGCATTGGGGCTGGAACGTCGACGTCAAGAAGCTCTGGCTGCGCCCGGGTTGGGAAGGCCGCCTGGCCAATGGCACCCCGATCACCGGCAAGGTCAATCTGGATCCCTGGCTGATCGGCACCGGCATCACCTACAAGTTCTGAGCCGGCACTTTTGCGCGCGGCACCGGTGCAAACCGGTGCCGCGTTTTTTTGTAGGTATTGTTATTCGGTGTGATGTCGAAGTAAGAGTGCGTCGCGCGATTACGCTCAGTTGTCATCACCCGCGAAAGCCCGTGATCCAGTATTCGGAGTCAGCGCGGCTCCATCGTCGGCACCGGTGGCTGCTGGGTCGTCCGTTCCAGGCGCGCAATTGAGCGCCTGGCCGGGCGATGACAGTGGTGCCGCGTGCGCTAGAAAAGTAGGATACACCATGGATATCAAGGTCAGGGATTCCAACGGCGCGCTGCTTGCCGAAGGCGATACCGTCACGTTGATCAAGGATCTCAAGCTGAAGGGCTCCTCCACCGTGCTGAAGCGCGGCACCGTGATCAAGAACATCCACCTCACCGACAACGAGGAGGAAATCGAAGGCCGCACCGACAAGATCAAGGGCCTGGTGCTGCGGGTGGAATTTCTCAAGAAGGCGTGAGGATTATTTCCGCTCGTCCTGGTTGCTGTCGTGGTCGCGAAACGACGACAGCCGCGACAGGAAGGCGAGCATCAGGCCGATGCCGCAGATCGAGAACCCCATGGTGAAGATCTTGGCGATCGCCGTGGTCGGCGCCAGGGTGGCGTCGCCGACGGTGGTCAGCGCCATCACGCTGAAATAGGCCGCATCGATCCACGGCCACTGTTCGATGACGCGGAAGAATGTCGCGCCGACCCCGATCGCCACCGCGATCAGGAACAGGATGGCGCGGAATTCGGGATCGCGCAGGCCGCGCCGGAAGCCGGCGACCAGGCGCACCAGACCAAGCCAGAGCGATGCCATCGTGAGGGTCCCCGGCGCAGGCCATGGTGCCTGCCAGCGGCGATGTCGCAGGATTCGGCCGGCTTTGGAAAGTGAAGTTTGTGTAAGGGCTGTCGTGTGTCCCGGATGCGGAGCCGCCCCAGGCACAGGCTCCAGCGTTCGTTATGGCCCGGCTCTGAGAGGCAACACTGCGTCTAGCATGGCGTCCGGGGCACAAGAGCCGAGCGTGATGCGCAAAAGAAGCGGCGAATTTCTTCGCCGCTTCTTTCCGATTGAGTGCTGAAAGCGCGTCTCGCGAGGTGCGAAAGACCTACTCCTCGTCGTCTTCGGCCTTCTTGGTGCCGCCGATGCCCTTGAGCTTGGCGAACACCGCATCGACATTGAGGTCGTCGCCGCTGCGTTCGGAGGTCTCGTATTCCTCCTCCTTGCGGGTGGTTTCGGAGGCCGGCAGCAACGTCGCGCCGCCATAGGCCTGATCGGTCGGCTTTTCCTTGGCCGCGCGCTGCACTTCGAAATCCAGTTCGATCTGCGAGCAGAGGCCCAGGGTCACCGGGTCCATCGGCGTCAGGGTCGAGGCATTCCAGTGGGTGCGGTCGCGGATCGAGGCGATCGTCGTCTTGGTGGTGCCGACCAGCCGCATGATCTGGCTGTCCTTCAGCTCGGCATGGTTGCGCACCAGCCACAGGATCGCGCTCGGCCGTTCGTGGCGGCGCGACACCGGGGTGTAGCGCGGGCCCTTCTTCTTGGCAGCCGGCGGCAGGATCACCTTGCTCTCCTCGAGCTTGAGGCGATAATTCTTGTCCTTCTCGCCGCGTTCGATCTCGTCGCGGGTCAGCTGGCCGTTGGAAATCGGATCCATGCCCTTGATGCCCTGGGCGGCGTCGCCGTCGGCGATCGCGCGGATCTCGAGCGGGTGCATCTTGGTGAAGTCGGCAACCTGGTCGAAGGTCAGCGCCGTATTGTCGACCAGCCACACGGCAGTTGCCTTTGGCATCAGCGGTGCATTGCTCATGGCAAATCTCCTTTACGCTCCGCCCACCTTTTTGGAGGCGGAGCCGTCTGGTCATCGGTGATGACGGGGAATTCAGGCTGTATATAGTCTGTCCCGGCCTAACTCCGCAATGGAAGACTGTTCGGCCTTGACAGCGCGGCGATCGGGCCCCAAGTGCTTTCTTGGGAGGCCAAGTGCTTCCTGAAACAGGCTCTTTGCCTTATTGTCCCGTCGAAATGACCGCTTTGCACCCGCTCTTCCGGGGGCTCCGGACCTTAGATGACCCTTGGATTCCCATCATGACGGCCAAACCGCCCCTGAAAATCGTGCTTTGTTCCCCCGCGGCTTCTGCGCCGGCGTGGTCCGGGCCATCGATACCGTCGAGCGGGCGCTGGCGATCCATGGCGCGCCGGTCTATGTCCGGCACGAAATCGTCCATAACAAATATGTGGTCGACAGCCTGCGCACCAAGGGCGCGATTTTCGTCGAGGAACTGGCCGAAATCCCCGACAATACCAGTGCACCGGTGGTATTTTCCGCCCATGGCGTGCCGAAATCGGTGCCGGCGGACGCCAAACAGCGCAATTTCTTCTCCCTCGACGCCACCTGTCCGCTGGTCACCAAGGTGCACCGCGAGGCGGCGATCCATTTCAAGCGCGGCCGCGAGATCCTGCTGATCGGGCATTCGCACCATCCGGAAGTGGTCGGAACCCTCGGCCAGCTGCCCGCCGGCGCGGTAATGCTGATCGAGACCGCCCAGGATGCCGCCACCTTCACCCCGAAGGACCCCAACAACCTCGCTTTCGTGACCCAGACCACGCTGTCGATCGACGACACCGCGGAAATCGTCGCCATGCTCAAGCAGCGCTTCCCGACCATCAACGGGCCGCACAAGGAAGACATCTGCTACGCCACCACCAACCGCCAGCTCGCGGTCAAGAAGGTGGCGCCGGTGGTCGATGCGCTGATCGTGGTCGGCGCGCCGAACTCGTCGAATTCGCAGCGTCTGCGCGAGGTCGCCGAGCGCGAGGGCTGCAAGGTCTCGGTGCTGGCACAGCGCGCGAGCGATCTCGACTGGTCGATGTTCGACGGCATCAAGAGCCTCGGCATCACCGCAGGCGCCTCGGCGCCGGAGGTGATCGTCGAGGAGATCATGGGCGCCTTTGCCGAGCGCTACGAACTGCATGTGGAGACGGTGTCGGCCGCGGAAGAAAACGAGTTCTTCCCGCTGCCGCGCTCATTGCGCCCCGACGCCGCTTAAGCGCATGGCGGTTTACACCGACGTCGCCGCCGACGAGCTCGCGGCGTATCTGGCGCGTTACGACATCGGCGAGCTCATGTCCTACAAGGGCATCGCCGAGGGCGTCGAGAACACCAACTTCCTGCTGCACACCAGCAAGGGCTCGTTCATCCTCACGCTCTATGAAAAGCGCGTGGCAAAGGACGACCTGCCGTTCTTTCTCGCTCTGATGAGCCATCTGGCGTCGCGCGGCATAAGCTGCCCGCAGCCGGTCAAGATGCGCGACGGCACCATGCTCGGCACGCTGGCCGGCCGTCCCGCCGCCATCATCGATTTTCTCGAAGGCGTCTGGCCGCGCAAGCCGAATGTCGCGCAGTGCGCGGGGATCGGCGAAGGCCTGGCGAAGCTGCATCTGGCCGGCCAGGATTTCACCATGCCGCGCGCCAATGCGCTGTCTGTGTCGGGCTGGCGGCCGCTGTTCAATGCGGCGGCGCCACGCGCCGACGAGGTCCAGCACGGCCTGCGCGACTTGATCGCCACCGAGCTGGACTATCTGGAAAGCGGGGTCTGGCCGAAGGATCTGCCCGAAGGCGTCATCCACGCCGATCTGTTCAACGACAACGCCTTCTTCCTCGGCGACCAATTGTCGGGGATCATCGACTTCACCTTCGCCTGCAACGACATGCTGGCTTACGACGTTGCGATCTGCCTCAACGCCTGGTGCTTCGAGGCCGATCATTCCTTCAACGTCACCAAGGCGCGGGCGTTTCTGTCCGCCTATGAGAAGGTTCGAAAACTGTCGGATGCCGAGCAGGGTGCATTGCCGCTGCTGGCGCGCGGCGCGTCGCTGCGCTTCCTGCTGACCCGCCTGGTCGACTTCCTCAATGTGCCCGCCGGCGCTTTGGTGCGTCCGAAAGACCCGCTGGAATACGTCCGCAAGCTGCGGTTTCATCAGGCCGTGCGCTGCATGGCCGATTACGGCGTCGAAGCCTAGGGATTGCCCACGTGACTGCTCTCACTCCCGTCATCATTCACACCGACGGCGCCTGCTCCGGCAATCCCGGTCCCGGCGGCTGGGGCGCGATCCTGAAATTCGGCGAGGTCGAGAAGGAATTGAAGGGCGGCGAGCCGCACACCACCAACAACCGCATGGAGCTGATGGCCGCGATCTCGGCGCTGGAGGCGCTGAAGAAGCCGTGCACCGTCGATCTGCACACCGACAGCCAGTACCTGCGCAACGGCATCATGAGCTGGATCCACGGCTGGAAGAAAAACGGCTGGAAGACCGCCGACAGGAAGCCGGTGAAGAATGTCGACCTGTGGCAGCGCCTCGACGCCGCGCTGCATACCCACACCGTGCGCTGGCACTGGGTCAAGGGCCACGCCGGCCACGCCGAGAACGAACGCGCCGATCAGCTGTCGCGCGATGGTCTGGCGGAGAATAGAAACAGGAAGTAGCGAGGGCGCTGCTCTCGCGCTCAACATACCCACAATTGTCATCACCCGCGAATGCGGGTGATCCAGTAGCCTCAGACCTTGGTGCTTGTCACCGGCCTCCCGGAATACTGGGTCGCCCGGTCCAGGCGCGCAATTGCGCGCCAGGCCGGGCGATGACAGTAGTGTTTGTTGCGAGGCCGCCTCAGCTCAAAGCTGTTCGAGCAGCGTATCGCCGCCTGAGACTTCGACCTTGCCGGCGTTCGGCTCGAGGTTGAGCTTGGTGACGACGCCGTCTTCGACCAGCATCGAGTAGCGCTTGGAGCGGATGCCGAGGCCGAAGCCCGAGCCGTCCATTTCCAGGCCGATGGCCTTGGCGAAATCGGCATTGCCGTCGGCGAGGAAGATCGCCTCGTCGCGCAGGTCGGTGTCCTTCTTCCAGGCGTTCATCACGAAGGCATCGTTGACGGAGACAATCCCGATGGTGTCGACGCCCTTGTCCTTCATCGCATAGGCGTTGAGGAAGATGCTCGGCAGATGCATCTTGTGGCAGGTGCCGGTATAGGCGCCGGGCACGGCGAACAGGGCGACCTTCTTGCCCTTGAACACGTCGTCGGTGGTTTTCTCGACGGGACCTTCCGCGGTCATCACGCGAAACTTCGCCTCGGGCAGCTTGTCGCCAACTTTGATGGTCATCGCAGATCTCTCCTGAAGGATGGGTGGGTGTGTTTAGACCGGCTGCATGACGCGCACAATATTCGGCGCACGCAAGCGGAGGCCGCCCCACGGGCGTTCCCCGGATGCTGCGCAACGCGGCGCGATTGCGCCGTGGTGCGCTGCTGATCCGGGGTCCCGGTGGCGATCCAAAGAATCTGGGTCCCGGATCTGCGCAGCAGCGTTGTCGGCGATGCTTTCGCATCGCCTGCGCTGCAGCGCGTCCGGGACAAGATTCCGAGTTACGCCGCCGCCTGCTTCTTTTCGTCGCGCAACTCGCGGCGCAGGATCTTGCCGACGTTGGTCTTGGGCAGCGCGTCGCGGAATTCGATCTGCTTCGGCACCTTGTAGTTGGTGAGCTCCGTATGACAGAACTTGATGATGTCTGCTGCGGTCAGGTTCGGGTCCTTCTTCACCACGAAGGCCTTGACGGCTTCGGTGGTGCGCTCGTCGGGAACGCCGACCACCGCGCATTCCAGCACCCCGGGATGGCTGGCGATGACGTCCTCGACCTCGTTCGGGTAGACGTTGAAGCCGGAGACCAGGATCATATCCTTTTTGCGGTCCACGATCTTGGTGTAGCCGTCCGCCGTCATGATGCCGATGTCGCCGGTGCGGAAGAAGCCATCGGCAGTCATGACCTTTGCAGTCTCGTCCGGCCGGTTCCAGTAACCCGACATGATCTGCGGTCCCTTGGCGCAGATCTCGCCCGGCGACCCGAGCGGCACCTCGTTGCCGTCGTCGTCGCGGATCGAAATCCAGGTCGAGGGCACCGGCACGCCGATGCTGCCATTGAACTCTTCGACGTCGGCGGGATTGCAGGTCAGGGTCGGCGCCGTCTCCGACAGGCCGTAGCCTTCCGCGATCGAACAGCCGGTGACCTTCAGCCACTTCTCAGCCACCGCCTTCTGCACAGCCATGCCGCCGCCGTTGGAAATCTTCAGCTTGGAGAAGTCGACCTGGTCGAAGCCCGGCGTGTGCAGCAGACCGTTGAACAACGTGTTGACCGCCGGGAAGCTGTTGATCTGATACTTCAGCAGCTCCTTGACGAAGCCGGGCATGTCGCGCGGATTGGGGATCAACAGGTTGACGCCGCCGGCACGCATCGCCAGCAGGAAGCAGGCCGTCAGCGCGAAGATATGATACAGTGGCAGCGCGCAGACGATGAACAGCTGGTCGACATGGGGCGGCTTGCGCAGCGCCGGCTGCAGCCAGGCATCGTTCTGCAGTACGTTGGCAAGGATGTTGCGGTGGAGCAGCGTGGCGCCCTTGGAAAGGCCGGTGGTGCCGCCGGTATATTGCAGGAAGGCGACGTCGTCGGGACCGATCGCCGGCTTGGCGAACGTCATGCCGCGGCCGGCTGACAGCGCGTCGTTGAACGGCACCGCGCCGGGCAGCGACCAGGCCGGCACCATCTTCTTCACCTTGCGCACGACAAGATTGACGATCAGGCCCTTGAAGCCGAGCATGTCGCCCATGCTGCCGACGATGACATGCTTCACCGCAGTCCTGGCAATGACCTTTTGCACCGTGGCGGCAAAGTTCTCCAGGACGATGATCGCCTCGGCGCCGGAGTCCTTCAACTGGTGTTCGAGTTCGCGGGGCGTGTAGAGCGGATTGACGTTCACCACCGCATAGCCGGCGCGCAGCACCGCGGCGGTGGCTACCGGATATTGCAGCACGTTGGGCATCATCAGCGCGATCCGCGCACCCTTGGCCAGTCCCTTGCTCTGCAGGTAGGCGCCCAGCGCCACCGACATCTCGTCCAGCTCCCGATAGGTGATGGACTTGTCCATGCAGATGAACGCCTTGCGGTCGCGGAATTTCGCAAAGCTCTCTTCCAGCAGCGCGACCAGCGACGGATATTGCGTCACGTCGATATCCGCGGGGACGCCCGCCGGATACTGCTTGAGCCAGATGCGCTCCATCGTATTTCCCCTCGATGCATTATTTCGGGGAAGTATTGGGCATACGCCGCCTCAAAGGCAAGGCGCGTCGCAGCAATGGATGGCGGTGAGGAGGGCTACGAGCGCGGCGACGTCGCGGCGGCGGGCTTGGCCTCGCCGGTGGTGGCTTTCGGCGCCGGCTTGGCGGCCGACTTGGGCTTGGCCGCCGCTGCTGCTGCCGGTTTGGCAGCGCCCGCTGCGGGCTTGGCTGCCGTGGGCTTCGGCGCGTCGGGCTTGGCGGTGTCGAGCTTGACGCTGACCCGCTTGGCGGGCTTCGCATCCGGCTTGGCTTCGGCAGTCGCCGCCGGCTTGGTGTCCTTGGCGTCGGCCGCGGCGTCCGGCTTCTTTCCGGCGACCCGCTTCTTGCCTGCCTTCGGCTTCGGCGTCTGCTTGGCCTCTTCCACGGCATTGGCGGCGATCAGCTCGGCGCCGGTCTTTTTCGGGCCGGTATAGACGATGACCGGCTCCGACGGGGCAGGGGCGGCGGCGATCATGTCGACCGGGCGCAGCGTCGGCGGCTGCAGGCCGGCGCTGAAGAAGGTCAGGCTGGGGCTCTCGCCGGAGCTGTCGCTGGCCACGTTTTCGTCCTCGTCGCTGGCCGGGCGCTTGCGCTTGGGTCCGCACATTTCGTCGCGCAGGTTCGGCGGGGCGGCGTCGATCGGCGCCAGATTGTCGACGGTGCCCATGGCCGGGCGCAGCCAGGTCAGCGAATTGCTGGCAAAGCCGCGTTCCAGCAGCTGGGCGGCGCGCACCGCGCGCATCTGACCGGAGGACGCGCCCAGCACCACGGCGATCAGGCGCTTGCCGTTGCGCGTGGCGGTGGCCACCAGATTGTAGCCGGACGCACAGATGAAGCCGGTCTTCATGCCGTCGGCGCCCGGGAAGCGGCCGATCAGCCGGTTGAAGTTCTGCGTCACCCTGCGGCCGAAACGGATCGACGGGATGTGCACGAAATACTCGTATTCCGGCAGGTCGTGGATGATGGCGCGGGCCAGGATGGCCAGATCGCGGGCCGAGGTGACCTGTCCGTCGGCCGGCAGGCCATTGGGATTGACGTAATGGGTCTGGGTCATGCCGAGCTTCTGCGCGGTAGCGTTCATTTGCTCGGAGAAGCCATCGATCGAGCCGCCGACGCCCTCGGCCAGCACCACGGCCATGTCGTTGGCCGACTTCACCAGCATCATCTTCAGCGCATTATCGATGGTCAGCTGGGTGCCGGGCCTGAGGCCCATCTTGGAGGGCGACTGCGCCGCCGCGGTCGGCGAGACCGACACCAGCGTGTCCAGCGACAGCCGTCCGTCCTTGACCGCCTTCAGCGTCACATAGGCGGTCATCAGCTTGGTGACGGAGGCCGGATACCACGGATAGGTGGCGTTTTCCGCCTGCAGCACCTTGCCGGTATCGACCTCGACCACCAGCAGCGCCTCGGCTTGAGCGGTGCGGGGGCGAGCGGCGCCAGCGAAAGCGCGGCGGCGACCATGATCCACTTCAGCGGCAGGCGAGGGGCGAACAAAAACTGCACTATCCGATTCCGGTCCTTTGCGACCAGCGCGCGGCGCCGGGCGCAGCGCGCTGAAATCCTGGAAATTGACGTTCAGGCCGCCAGGCAGGCGGGCCATCAATCGGCTGCGGTGGGGCCAAACCTATACCGGCTGACAGCGTCGGAACAGTGGCCGGTGACGCTAAATCGGCGATGAAGGCGGCTAAATTTCGACGTGTCCCGGTGCCGCGGCCATGGCCGGGCCTGCTTCGGGAAGGTTCAGGCTCGCGCGGGCATTCTCCTGCACCATGAATTGCGCCGTCGCCAGCGCCGCGAAATGGCCGCCCTGCGCCACCAGTTCGTCGAACGTTCCGCTTTCGATCACCCGGCCGCCCTCGAATACGAGAATGCGCGTGGCGTTGCGGATGGTCGACAGCCGGTGCGCGATCACGAAGGTGGTGCGGCCCTTCATCACTTCATCGAGAGCGACGTTGACCTTGGCTTCGGTGACCGCGTCGAGTGCGCTGGTGGCTTCGTCGAGGATCAGGATCGGCGGATCCTTCAGCAGCGCGCGGGCGATCGACAGCCGCTGCCGCTCGCCGCCGGACAGCATGCGCCCGCGCTCGCCGGCATTGGTCTCGAAGCCGCGTTCGCTGCGCTCGATGAAATCCAGCGCCTGGGCGCGGCGTGCGGCCGTGCGCATCTCCTCCTCGGTGGCATCCGGCTTGCCGACGCGCAGGTTGTCGGCGATCGAGCGGTTGAACAGCAGCGCCTCCTGGAACACCACGCCGATGTTGCGCCGCAGCCCCGCCAGGGTCAGGCCCCGCACGTCCATGCCGTCGATCTTGATGACGCCGGATTGCGGATCGAAAGCCCGATGCAGCAACGCGATCGCCGTCGACTTGCCGGCCCCGGTGGCGCCGACCAGCGCGATGGTCTGCCCCGGCAGCGCGGTGAAGGACAGGTCGGCGATCGCCGGCCGCTTGCCGTCATAGGAAAACGATACGTTGTTGAATTCGACGAGGCCCTGCAGGCGGCCGGGATCGATGGCGTCGATGCGGTCGCGCACCGCCGGCACGGCGTCCAGCACGTTGAAGAATTCCTGCAGCCGCGGCGCTTCCATGAACACGCTGTTGATGAAGCTGACCACCTGCTCGAGCTTCTGGATCAGCATGGTGGCGAAGGAGACGAACATCACGATCTCGCCGACCGTGGTGAGGCCCTGCTGATGCAGCGCGATGCCCACGGTGAAGATCGCCAGCACGGTGATGGTGGTGGAGGCGCGCGTCATCACCGTGACCAGCGCCCACCACGACAGCACCGGCATCTGCACCGCCAGCAACTGGCTGGCGACGCTGCGCAGGCTCTGCACCTCGGCGTCGACGCGGACGAAGCTCTGTACCAGTGCGACATTGCCCAGCGCATCGGAAGCGCGCGCAGAGAGGTCGCTGTAGTGGCCCTCGACCTCGCTCTGCAGCCCGTAGGTCTTGCGCACCACCAGCGTGGTCAGCACCGTGAAGACGACGCACAGGATGAACAGCAGGGTCGCCAGCCGCCAGTTGATGTACAGCGACAGCGGCAGCAGCACGATCAGCGACACGATGGAGGCGAAGTGCTCGCGGAAGAAGCCGAGCCACAGCCGCCACAGGGCGTCGGTGCCCTGCAGCATCACCTTCATCAGCCGGCCGGAATGGGTGCCGGTGTGATAGGTGAGCGGCAGCTGCATGATGTGCTCGAAATAGTCGGTCAGCACCGCCTGACGCTGGCGATGCGCCAGCCGGTCGGCGTTCAGCGCGACGATGGCGCCGCAGCCGATGGTGAACAGGCCGAAGCCCACCCAGGCGGCCAGCAGCGGCCATGGCGAGCCGACCCTGGTTTCCAGCGCGCCGGTGGACAGGTTACCCGACAGCACGTCGATGATGCGGCCGAACAAGACCGGCTCGGCGAATTGCGCCGCGGCCAGCAGCAGGTTGGCGCCAGCCAGGATCCAGCCGAGCCGCGTCTCCTTGCCCAGCAGTTGCAGCACGCGGGTGTAAAGTCGGATCATGGAGGGGAGGCCTGCCAGGGAGCTCAGGGACTGACGATTGGACTTGCGGTAGGCTGCCACAGGTTTGCCGCAACGCCGCCACAAGCCATTCTAGGCAAGGTCGACGGCGGAATACAGCGGCTCGCGCCAGTTGTTCAGTCGATCTTGCGCCCCGCCGGGTCCGGCAAGAAGGTGCCGTCGAAAATATCGGCGACTGACGGCCGTTTGCGGAAGCTGAAATCCTCCGCGATCTCGCCGAGCGATGCCTCGAAGCGGGCGGGATCGAGCCCGCCGAGCCCGTCGCGCTTGACGTCGTCGGTCAGGATGTTGTCGTGCATCACGATGCGCAGCCGTTCGCGTTCGAGCTCGCGCGACCCGCCGTCCATCTGGGCGATGACGTCATCGATCGCCTGCGCCGGCTGGCTGATGGCGAGCCGCATGCCGGCGGTCACCGCGCGCAGGAAGCTGCGCACCGCCTCCGGCCGGTCCGCAGCAAATTTCGGATTGACGATCACCACCGTGCCGTAGGCCACGGAGCCGTAATCGGCATAGCGAAATACCGCAAGATCGTCGGCCGGCACGCCGCGGTTACGCAGATTGACCGCCGACAGATAGGAAAATCCGGTCACGGCATCGAGCTGGCCTGCAGACAGCATGGGCTCGCGCACCGCGGGGCTGATCTTCTCCTGCTTGACGTTGGCCAGCTTGATGCCGTTGCGCCGCGCCAGTGCCGGCCATAGCCGGATCGCGAGATCGCCGTCGGCGACGCCGATGGTCTTGCCGTCGAGGCTGCTCAGCGCCGAGACGCCGCGGCTGTGTCGCGCCACGATGGCGTAGGGCGCCTTGTTGAGGAATACGAAGACTGCCTTCACCGGGGCCGCATCGGCGCCGTCGCGGTAGCGGATCAGGGCATTGAGATCGGCCAGCGCCAGATCGCTGGCGCCCGAGGCGATGCGGGTGATGGTGTCGCGCGTGCCGCTGGCGACGTTGGTTGAGACGTTCAGCCCTTCGGCACGAAACAGGCCGCGCGTGCTCGCCATGACGAACGGCGCAGCCACCGCATCGATGGCGCGATCAAGTGAAAACTGAACCGCGACGGGAGGCCGGGCTTCGTCGGCATGTGTCGCAGGGATAGCGGCAAGGCTCAATGTGCTGAGCCAGAAAGCCAGAAGCCGCCGTGAGAATATCGTCGCAAGACTACGCATTGAGGCACTAACACCAAGTCGGAGGGCGACAGTTGCCATTCCGGCATGTTGGATTGATGACCGCGGCTGCGGCATCTTGCCCTCATCATCCTGCGCGATCAAACGTGAACGTCAGGTGAGCGCCTTTATTCCGCCACCGATCGTTCAGCTCCGGTTCGGCTTCGGGAACTCATAGTGACCCAAGTGGTTAGTGATCGAGGCCCGCAGGGCCAGACGACCACGGAGGACATTTAGATGTTCACTCGTACGGGATTGTTTCATTCCAAAGGCCGCGCTGCCATTTTGGCTACTGTTGCGGCTGTGGCTATTTCGGCAGTGGCGCCGACGGCTGTGATGGCCGCACCGGCTGCCGATGGCGCGTACAGCCATGCGGCATCGACCTCGACCGATTTCAGTTCGGCGCGCCGTCGTCACTATCGCCGTGGCGGTGGTAATGCCGCCGGGCTGGCTGCGTTCGGTGCCATTGTCGGTACCATCGGCGCGATCGCCGCCTCGCAAAATCGCCGCGACTATTACTATGATCGCGGCCCGGCCTACTATGGCGGCCACGGATACTACGGCGGCGGCCCCGGTTATTACGGCGGAGGGCCGGCCTATTACGGTGGCGGCCCGGGCTATTACGGCGGTTATTGACGCTTAACAGCAGCGTTCCGACCAATTCCGCATTGGAACAGGCAATCGCCGGTCGTGTGAGCGGCCGGCGATTGTCGTGAGATCTGGCGGTTCATCCGCATTAACCCGCTAACCACGGTTTGCAGCTAGCCTGCTGTCATGAGTGATTCGCTGGATCGTCTTTACCGGGCAGTGATCGCAGCCAAGGATCTCGATCCTGCCACGTCGCGAACCGCGCGCCTGTTCCAGCGCGGCCCCGCCAGGATGGCCAAGAAGCTGGCCGAAGAGGCCATCGAGGTCGTGATCGACGCGGTCAATGACAGGCCGGACGCTGTAATCCGCGAAAGCGCCGAATTGCTTTACAATCTCACCGTGCTCTGGGCCTCCGTGGGCGTGAAGCCTGGCCAGATCTGGGCCGAGATGGACCGGCGAGACCGGATGTTCGGAATCGCCGAAAAGCTTCCCAAACCTCCCAAACGCCCCCGGCAGGTCGACGCCCAGCCCTCAGGGCGACGAATTGTCACGCTCGAAGGCGCGCGACGACGAAAGCTCGCCTGACATTTCATCGCCGCACGGCATGGACAAATCCACGCCACGGTGGTTCATCGCGCCATGCTCAGACGTATCTATGATTGGTGCATCGACGCCGCCCACAAGCCCTATGCAATCTGGTTGATGGGGGCCGTGTCGTTCGCGGAAAGTTCGTTCTTTCCAATACCGCCGGACGTGATGCTGATTCCGATGTCGCTGGCGCGACCGGAGCGGGCCTGGCTCTATGCCCTGGTCTGCACGGTCACGTCGGTGGCCGGCGGCATTGTCGGATATCTGATCGGCGCCCTGCTTTATGACTCGGTCGGCCATTGGCTGATTCAGCTGTATGGCTATGGCGACAAGGTCGAGGCGTTCCGGGCCGGCTACGCCGAGTATGGGGCCTGGATCATCCTGCTGAAGGGCTTGACGCCGATTCCCTTCAAGCTCGTCACAATCACGTCGGGCTTTGCCAATTATAACATCTGGATGTTCATCGGGTTGTCGTTTATCGCCCGCGGCGGCCGGTTCTTCCTGGTGGCCATCCTGCTCAACCGCTATGGCGTCTGGATCCGCGAAAACATCGAGAAGCGTCTGGGCCTGTGGGTGGCGCTTGCCGCCGGTGTGCTGGTGCTCGGCTTCATTATCGCTTTCCGCCTGCTCTGATCCGCGACGCTTTCCCCGCAGCAACGCTCGGGGTACGTTTCGCGTCATGTCTGACTCGATCAATGCGTTCGCGCGCCATCGCAGTTTCACGATCGCCGTCCTGGTGGCGCTCATGATCGCCGCGATGGATGGCGCCCGGGCGCAGGCGCCAGCTCCATCTCCGCCAATCAAGTCGGTGATTATCCAGGTCGCGCCCGCGCCTGCCGCCGCGCCCGCTCCGGCTCCGGATCAGGCCGCGCCCGTCGTACAGGCGCCACCGGCTGCCTCGGTGCCGGCTGAGGCCGTGCCTGAAACGCGCGACAATCCCGGTCTCATGAATGAGCTGGGAAAGTTGTTCAAGGCGCCGACATGGACACTGCCGGCGATGCCGTCGCTTCCCGCCCTTCCGTCTTTGAACAATTTCGGTCAATCCAGCGACGGATTGCCCCAGCTGACCACGGTGGTCAAAGGACGCGTGGTCTGTCCGGTGTCGGCCAATGGCGCGCCGGATTGCAAGGCAGCCTCCGACAAGCTCTGCCAGGGCAAGGGGTTCAACGAGGGCAAAAGCCTCGACACCGACTCCGCCCAGAGTTGCTCGCGAAAGTCTTTTATGACCGGCAACAAGGCCGACGACGTCTGCAAGACTGAAAGCTACGTCACCCGCGCGCTCTGCCAGTAAACGGGTATGGGGTCGGCGAATTTCCGCGACCGCGCGATTGCTTTCCTGCCTTGGGTTCTGGCATCGTCCGCCGGCCCAACGGGCAGGCGCCGAAGGAAATTCCGTTTCGCGCAAAATAAAAACAAGACGAGGAAGCTCCATGTCCATGCCTGCTTTGTTCAAGAATCGCCTGTCGATTCCGGTGATCGGTGCGCCGCTGTTCATCATTTCGGTGCCGGCGCTGGTGATCGCGCAGTGCAAGGCTGGCATCGTCGGCTCATTTCCGGCGCTGAATGCGCGACCGCCGGAATTGCTCGACGAGTGGCTGAGCCAGATCAAGGAAGAGCTTGCCGCCCATGACAAGGCGCATCCGGAGCGTCTGTCGGCCCCCTTCGCGGTGAACCAGATCGTGCATAAATCCAATAACCGGCTCGAGCACGATCTGGCCGTCTGCGAGAAGCACAAGGTGCCGATGATGATCACATCGCTCGGCGCCCGCGAGGAGCTGAACCAGGCCGCGCATGGCTGGGGCTGCATCGTGTTTCACGACGTGATCAATCAGCGCTTCGCACACAAGGCGGTAGAGAAGGGCGCCGACGGCCTCATCCTGGTGTCGGCCGGCGCCGGCGGCCATGCCGGCGAAATCTCGCCGCTTGCTTTTGTCGCTGAGACGCGGCAGTGGTTCGACGGGCCCGTCGCGTTGTCGGGCGCGATCGCCAACGGCCGCGCGATCCGCGCTGCACGTGTTCTCGGTGCAGATTTCGCCTATATCGGCTCGGCCTTCATCGCCACCACCGAAGCCAACGCCGTGCCGGGTTACAAGGACATGATCGCTGCCTCGGCTGCCGAGGACATCGTCTACTCGAACCTGTTTACCGGCATTCACGGCAACTACCTGAAGCCCTCCATCGTCGCTGCCGGCATGGACCCCGACAATCTTCCGGAATCCGATGCCACCAAGATGAATTTCGGCACCGACAGCAACGGCGAGCGCCCCAAGCCGAAGGCGTGGAAGGAAATCTGGGGCAGCGGCCAGGGCATCGGCAGCGTCGGCAAGGTGGTGCCGGTGGCGGAATTGATCGCGCGTTTCAAGAAGGAATATGACGAAGCGATCGATCCGCCGCTGTAGAGCCCGGGTCCCCAAGGCGGCGCGGCATGCCTCGGGCCGCTCCGCGGAGCCTGCACGAGACTTGAGAGATTCGCTTGATGGACTTCATCTATCGCGTGGACGGCAATCACGTCCTCACCTCTCCGCACGCCGCGGGTCCGTGGAACGCGACCATGCAGCACGGGTCGGCGCCGTCGGCGCTGGTGACGTGGCTGGCCGAGCGGATGCCTGCGGCATCGCCGATGCAGGTCGTGCGGGTGACCGTCGACCTCCTGCGGCCGGTGCCCGTGGCGCCGCTCAGCTTCGAGACCGAGGTGCTGCGCGAAGGCCGCAAGATCCAGCTTTGTGGCGTCAGGCTGCTGGCAGATGGTGTGGTCGTTGTGCGCGCCACGGTGCTGAAGGTCCGGGTCGAGGCGCAGGCGCTGCCTGCGGAGGTCGTCGATTCCCCACTCGACCTTCCCCTGCCGGACCAGGGAGGATTGCTGGAGCCGAAACATGCCAGCAGTCCGTTTGTTGCCGGCATGACGGTGCGGGCGGTGCGCGGTGGCTTCCTCAAACTCGGGCCCGGCGCGATCTGGTACCGGCTCAACCGGCCGATCATCGAGGGGGCGCCGATTTCCCAGGTCATGCGCGCGGTGGTCGCCGCCGATTTCAGCAACGGAACGTCGAGCGTCCTGAGCTTCGACCACTGGACGTTCTTGAATGCCGACCTTTCCGTCAGCCTGTCGCGACCGCCTGTGGGCGACTGGATCCTGCTGGATTCCGAAAGCTGGATCGGGCCCACCGGTGCCGGCATCGCCGCCTCGCGGCTCGCCGACATCAACGGCTACTTTGGCCGGGCCGTGCAGAGCCTGGTGATCGAGCAACGCTGAACCGAGCCCACTTGCGGGGCGAAAAAACCGTGCGATGGCAGGGAACTCGCTGCAATCGTGGTGGTTATTCGACGTTAGGGGGTTCCGATGAGTTCTGAACTTGCACCCGAAGATCGGGCGAAAACCGGTATTTGGGGTCTGGATAATATCCTGTCCGGTGGTTTTACGCGCGGTCACCTGTTTCTCGTGGAAGGCGCGCCGGGCACCGGCAAGACCACTGTTGCTCTGCAGTTTCTCCTGGAGGGCGCCCGTACCGGGGAAAATGCCTCTATATCACCCTGTCCGAGACCGATCCTGAGCTGCGCGACGGTGCGGCTTCACATGGCTGGACCCTCGGCGAAGGCATCGAGGTCTTCGAACTTCTGCCTCCCGAAAGCCTGCTGGATTCCGAGCAGCAGCAGAGCCTGCTGTATTCCTCGGACCTTGAGCTCGGGGAAACTACCAAGCAGATCTTCGAGGCGGTCGAACGCGTCAAGCCGAGCCGGGTCGTGCTCGACAGCCTGTCTGAAATCAGGCTGCTGGCGCAGAGCTCGCTGCGCTATCGCCGGCAGATCCTCTCCATCAAGCACTATTTCGCACGGTTCAACACCACGGTCATGCTGCTGGACGATCTCACCGCCGACGTGGCCGACAAGACCGTGCATAGCGTTGCCCATGGCGTTTTGCGCCTGGAGGAACTGGCGCCGTCCTATGGCGCCGAGCGCCGCCGCGCCCGCGTGATCAAGTATCGTGGCGTGAAATTCCGCGGCGGCTACCACGACGTCACCATTTCCACCGGCGGGTTGAACATCTTCCCAAGGTTGGTGGCCTCGGAATTCCGCAACAATCTGGCCCGCACAACGAAGTCATCCGGGATCGCCGAATTCGACCAGTTGCTCGGCGGCGGAGTCGAAACCGGATCGAGCACGCTGGTGCTGGGACCGGCCGGCACCGGCAAATCAATCGCCGCGATCGTCAACGTCGTGGCCGCGGTGAAGCGCGGAGAAAAGGCCGCGATGTTCGTGCTCGATGAGGAGCTTGGTCTGCTGTTCGATCGCATGAAAGGTCTTGGCATCGATCTCGCCGAGATGCAGCGAAGCGGAAAGCTGTTCGTGGAGCAGGTCGATGCGGCCGAACTGTCGCCCGGCGAATTCGCGCATCGCGTTCGCAAGCAGATCGACGACCATGATATCAAGACCGTGGTGATCGACAGTCTCAACGGTTATCAGGCTTCGATGCCTGAGGAGAACTCGCTGATCCTGCATATGCACGAGCTGCTGCAGTATCTGAATCGCCGTGGCGCTGCGACGTTCATGACGGTTGCGCAGCACGGTCTGGTGGGTGACATGAAGGCGCCGATCGACGTCACCTATCTGGCCGACACCGTGATCCTGCTGCGCTATTTCGAAGCGACAGGCAGCGTGCGGCGGGCGATTTCGGTGATCAAGAAGCGTACCGGCAATCACGAGACGACGATCCGCGAATACCGGATCGACCGCCGCGGCCTGACCATCGGGGCCCCGCTCAGCGAATTCCAGGGCGTGTTGCGCGGCGTCCCGATTTATGGCGGCGTCAGCCCGTTGCTGGAGGAGCAGGCCTCGTGAAGCCGGGCCTGTCCTCCGAACGCGCGGTCATTCTGGCCCCTACCGGCCGCGACGCTGCGGTGGCGGAGGCGCTGATCCGCGAGGCTGGTTTTTACGCGCAGGCCTGCGCGGATTTTACAGCTCTGGTGCAGGAGATCGAGGGCGGTGCAGGACTGGCGGTGATCGCCGACGAGGCGATCAAGACCGCCGATCTGCGCCGGCTGGTGACCTGGCTCCACGACCAGCCGTCATGGTCGGATTTCCCCATCGTATTGCTGACCCGGCAGGGCGGCGGCCCCGAACGCAACCCCGATGCGGCAAGGCTCGGACAGTTGCTCGGCAACGTCACCTTCATCGAGCGCCCGTTTCACCCCACCACTTTGGTGAGCATCGTTGGCTCGGCGGTGCGCGGGCGACGCCGGCAATACCAGACGCGCGCCATTCTCGAAGATCTCACCGAAAGCGAAGAGCTGCTGCAGACGGCGCTCAACGCCGGCCGGCTGGGCGCGCTGGAGCTGCATCTTCCGACGCTGGAACTCGAAGTTTCGGATGCCTGCAAGTCGTTCTTCGGACGAAAGGCGGGGCAGCCCTTCACTTTTGAGGACCTGCAGGCATCGATATATCCGGACGATCGCGAGCGCCGCCAGCAGGCTCTCGACCTGACCCTTGCCAATGGCAGCGACTACAATGTCGAGTATCGCAATATATGGCCGGACGGCACCGTGCATTGGGTGGAGACCCGCGCGCGGACCATTCGCGGCCCCGACGGCAAGGTCAAATCGCTGGTCGGCGTGTCCCTCGATATCACCGCACGAAAGACCGTCGACATCGAGCGGGAAACGCTGCTCGACCAGCTCGCAGCCGAACGCACGGCGCTGGCCGAACTCACCGCCACGCTGGAACAGCGCGTGGAGGAGCGCACGGCCGATCTGATGAAGGAAGTCGCGGCCCGCGAAAAGGCCCAGGAGCAGCTGCGCCAGGCGCAGAAGATGGAGACCATCGGCCAGCTCACCGGCGGCGTCGCGCATGACTTCAACAATCTGCTGATGGCCGTCATGGGCAATCTGGACTTGCTGCGCAAGCGCATCCCCGACGACCCGCGCATGCACCGGCTGATCGACGGCGCGATGCAGGGGCCGAGCGCGGCGCGTCGCTGACCCAGCGGCTGCTGGCATTTGCGCGGCAGCAGGATCTCAAGGTGGTACCGGTCGATCTGGGCGCGCTGATCCGTGGCATGATCGATCTGCTTGAGCGTTCGCTCGGTCCCCGTGTTGCGCTGAATATCGATATCCCCGAGGGCCTGCCGCCGGCACGGATCGATGCCAACCAGCTGGAGCTTGCGATCCTCAATCTGGCAATCAACGCGCGCGACGCCATGCAGGATGGCGGGGCGATCGACATCAAGGTGTCCCGGCACGCGGTCAACAACGACCCCGCTTTGACACCCGGCGACTATCTGAAGGTGTCGGTGATCGACAACGGCAGCGGCATGTCGCCGGAGACGCTGAAAAAGGCGATTGAGCCGTTTTTCTCGACCAAGCCGCTGGGCAAGGGCACCGGCCTCGGCCTGTCGATGGTGCATGGCCTCGCGGTGCAACTCGGCGGCACCCTCGAACTCTGCAGCGTGGTGGGACGCGGTACGACGGCGACCCTGGTGTTGCCCGTCACCACCAAAGCCCCGGCATCCACCGGCGCAGGTCAGGTCACGCGCAACGCCGCGCGCTCGGCGGTGATCCTGTTCGTCGATGATGATCCGCTGATCGCCATGTCCACCACGGAGATGCTGGAAGATCTGGGTCACCGGGTCATCGGCGTCAATTCCGGCCGCCATGCGCTGGATATTTTACGCAGCGAACAACCGCTCGATCTGATGATGACCGATCACGTGATGCCGGGAATGACCGGCATCGAACTTGCCGCTGCCTCGCGGGAGGTGCGGCCGTCGCTGCCGATCCTGCTTGCGACCGGCTATGCGGAACTGCCTGAGGGCACGCAGCTCGATCTGCCGCGGCTGGCGAAGCCCTATCATCAGGACCAGTTGCGGGAGCGGCTCGATCAACTGCTGGGCTGACCCGAAGGGAACCCGCGATGCCGCGATTAATGGTTCGTTAACCAGGGCTGGATCAAGAATGGGCGGTTGAGAATCGCGCGGCGCGCAATTGGACACAGGGCGGTTGCCATGGATTTCGAAGCCTGTTTCGAGAAGACGCCAGCTACCATCGCAGAGATCAAGGCGCGGGTGGCCTTTGCCTTCGAGCGTCATCCGCTGTGCCGCAACGTCGAATTCGACATCGTCAGCACGCCGCGTGCCGCCAAAGGTGCCAACTGGACCATCAGCATGCAGTCCATCGCGCCGGACGCGCTGTGGGAAGCCTCCGATATCGTGGCCGATATCCAGGACGCCTATGTGCTTGAGTTGGCTGCCTAAGTTGGGTTTAGCCAATTCGGGCTCGGTCCGCCTCCGGACTGGCATGGTTAAGCCTCATTTATTCTCCATTTGTGAGGACGATCGACGATAGTTTCGTCGCTGCAGTGGAGACAGGCTTGACGCGAACACTGACCATTTGGGCCCTGGCTTGTGTCCTGCTGGCGGGCGGCGCGGTTGCCAGCATCCTTGGCCGCGACAGCGTGCCTTCCGCCCCGTTCGATACGTCGAATTCTGTGGCCGTGGCCCGTGGCCCGGTCTCGAACGCCCAGGGTAAGAAGGACAAGCTGCCAGTGGCCGCCGGACTGCTGGCGTCGGTCGAAACATCGCCATCCGATTCCCTGCAG
The DNA here is from genome assembly GCF_026015985.1 of Rhodopseudomonas sp. P2A-2r. GTDB lineage: Bacteria > Pseudomonadota > Alphaproteobacteria > Rhizobiales > Xanthobacteraceae > Tardiphaga. The sequence continues at coordinate 1,123,899 of NZ_CP110389.1, forward strand.
ATTGAATCGCTGCGGCAGGCATTTGCGTCGGAGAGCGCGGCTGTTGTCGCGCCGCCCGGAATCGCCGATCCCGGGATGATCCCGTCGCCAACGCCCGCCAAGCCGAAGCTGGCCGCCAAGCCGCCCGTGCAGAAGAACTATGCATTGCTCAGCGATGCGCAGATCGCCGCCATCAAGGGGCGCCTCAACCTGACCGCTTCTCAGCAGCAAAGCTGGCCGGCCGTCGAGGATGCGCTGCGAGCGATTGCGCGCAAGATCCACGACACAAAGCAGTCCAGGCCGGGCGCCAGCCTCCCGCCGATCGATCCGTCCAGCGCCGAAGTGCAGCAACTGAAATCGGCAGCGATGCCTTTGCTCTTTACGCTGCGCGAAGATCAGAAGCGCGAGGTTCGCTCGCTGGCCCGCATCATCGGCCTCGAACAGGTCGCGTCGCAGATCTGAGACTCAGGCGACGGCTTCTGCCAGCTGCCCTTGCTGACTGCTCTGTGTCGCAGCGATCAGCTCGTACGAATGCAGCCGCGCGCTGTGATCATAGACATCCGACACGATCATCAATTCGTCGGCGCCAGTTTCGGCGACCAGCGCTGCAATGCCTGCGCGCACGGTGTCGGGCGAGCCGACGATCGAGCGCCTCAGCATGCCCATCGCCTGCATCTTCTCGGCGGGCGACCAGTAGGTCTCGATGTCGTCGATCGGCGGCTGGCTGAGGCCGCGGGTGCCGCGGAACATGTTCACGAACGACATCTGCTGCGTCGTCGCCAGGCGCCTGGCTTCCTTGTCGGTGTCGGCGGCGATGATGTTGACGCCGACCATGGCGTAGGGGCGGTCGAGCTGCTCGGACGGCTTGAAGCGGGCGCGGTAGATCGCCAGCGCCTGCAGCAGCTGTTCCGGCGCGAAATGCGAGGCAAAGGCGTAGGGCAGGCCGAGCTCGGCGGCGAGCTGCGCGCCATAGGTGCTTGAGCCCAGAATCCACAGCGGCACGTCGGTGCCGCCGGCCGGCACGGCCTGGATGTTCTGGTTCGGCCCGACCGGGGCGAAGTAGGCCTGCAGCTCGAGCACGTCCTGCGGGAAGTTGTCCGAGCTCTGCAGCGACCGGCGTAAGGCCCGCATGGTCAACTGATCGGTGCCGGGCGCCCGTCCCAGGCCAAGGTCGATACGGCCGGGATACAGCCGTGCCAGGGTGCCGAACTGCTCGGCGATGACGATTGGAGCATGGTTGGGCAGCATGATGCCTCCGGCGCCGACGCGGATCGTCCGGGTGCCCGCCGCGATATGGCTGATCACGATGGACGTTGCGGCACTGGCGATTCCCGCCATGTTGTGATGCTCGGCCACCCAGAACCGTTTGTAGCCCCACTGCTCGGCGTGGCCGGCCAGGTCGCGCGCATTGTCCAGCGCGCCGCGGGCGTCGGTTTCCTGGGTGACACGGACAAGGTCGAGGATCGAAAGGGCGGCCATGGGCAAACTCCTGCAGGGCTCCTTTAACTGGGGGCACAGAAGCGGAATTGCCACGGGCGCAGAGCTGACACGCCGCAATGCCGGGCCCGGTTGAACTTGACAAAGCCACCGGAAGGATTGTTATGTTATAACATAACAAAAATTGGTGCCCATAGCTGCACGCAAGACCCGCCGGTTTCCGTCCCTCAAACGGTTGTTCGATCTCGATGCAAAAACTCCCCGTCACTGTCTTGTCCGGCTTCCTCGGGGCTGGGAAGACCACTTTGCTGAACCATGTGCTGAACAACCGCCACGGCCTGAAGGTTGCGGTGATTGTGAACGACATGAGCGAGGTGAACATCGACGCCGACCTCATTCGCGATGGCGATGCGAAGCTGTCACGCACGAATGAGAAACTGGTCGAGATGACCAACGGCTGCATCTGCTGCACCCTGCGCGACGACCTGCTGCGCGAGGTCCGCATGCTCACCGAGGACGGTCGTTACGACTATCTGCTGATCGAATCGACCGGCATCGCCGAACCGCTGCCGGTCGCCGCCACGTTCGATTTCCGCGACGAGAACGGCGACAGCCTGTCGGACGTCGCACAGCTCGACACCATGGTGACGGTGGTCGATGCGGTGAACCTGCTGAAGGACTATTCCTCGACGGATTTCCTGCAGGATCGCGGCGAGTCGCTGGAGGGCGACCGGCGCACGCTGGTGGATCTGCTGGTCGAGCAGATCGAATTTGCCGACGTGGTGGTGCTGAACAAGGTGAGCGACGCCACGCCGATGCAGCGCGACAACGCACTAAAAATCATCCGCGCGCTCAATCCCGATGCCGACATCGTCGAGGCGGATCTTGCCAAGGTGCCGTTCGACCGCGTGCTCGACACAGGCCGCTTCGATTTCGAAAAGGCCCAGCAGCATCCGCTCTGGTACAAGGAACTGTACGGCTTCGCCGACCACACGCCCGAGACCGAAGAGTATGGCGTGCAGAATTTCGTCTATCGCGCACGGCGGCCTTTCGATCCCGCGAAATTCCAGCAGTTTCTGCGTGAGACCTGGGTCGGCGTAATCCGCAGCAAGGGACATTTCTGGCTGGCGACACGGCCGCAATGGGTCGGCGAACTCAGCCAGGCCGGCGCCATCGTGCGCAGCGAGGGCATGGGATTCTGGTGGGCCAATGTGCCGAGCGACCGCTGGCCCGACGATCCCTATTGGCGACAGTCGCTGAAAAAGAACTGGAACGAGATCTACGGCGACCGTCGGCAGGAGATCGTATTCATCGGCACCGACATGGATGAAGCCGACATTCGCAGCCGGCTCGACGCCTGCCTGGTGTCGGGCAAGCCCGGTATGGACGTCGCGGCCTGGGCCAATCTGTTCGACCCGTTTCCGGCCTGGAAGCGGGCCGAAGATATGGCCAGCCCGCGCGCCGCGGAATGAACCGATCTGAGGCTCGTCGTCCGACCTAACTCGCCAAGGCCGGGACCGCCCCGGCCGTGGTCTTGCGCTTCATCATCCGTGCGATGTGCTCGCCAATCACGACGGTCGTCAGATGGGTGTTGGCGCGGCAATCGGACGGCATGATCGAGGCATCGGCGACGCGCAGGCCCTTGAGCCCCTTCACGGTGCCGTCGGGATTGACCACGCCATTGTCGTCGTCGAAGGCGGTCATGCGGCAGGTGCCGGCGGCATGCTGGATGTCGCCGGTGTCGCGGCGCAGCAGCGCGTCAAGTTCGTGATCCGGCAGCGCCGCCGCTTGCGGCAGGGTCAGGTCGGTGTCGGTGAGGCGGATCCAGTCGGCGATCCCGGCCAGCGCCGGCTGCACGGTCAGCACCGCCAGCCGCTTTACCGCATCGCGCATCCGCAGGATATCGCGAGGGTCGGCGAGCATGTTCTCCTCGACGATCGGATCGATCGACGGATCGATCGACGCCAGCGTCAGGGCACCGCGCGAAAATGCATTGAACAGGCCGGTGCCGATGGCGCCGGGCTTGCCGATGCCGCGATGGTTGAAGGCGATCAGGATCATGTCGCGCTTGCCGCCGCCGGCGAGGCCGGAAGAATAGGTCACGCAGCAGTTGGTGTGGCGGGTATCGGGATCGACCGGGCGGATGTCCTCGCGCAGCTGGATCGTCGTGCGGAACAGCGGATGATCGAAGAAGTTTCTGCCGACCGGGAGGTCGCGCGCGACCGCGATGCCCATGGCTTTCAGCTCGTCGGCGGGGCCGATGCCCGAACGCAGCAGGATCGCCGGGCTGTGAATAGCGCCAGCACACAGCACGATCTCGCGCGCGTCGATCTTCATCGTGCCCTGGCCTTCGATATGGACCACAACACCGGTGGTCTGGCCGTCCTTGATCACCAGCCGGTCGACCAGCGCCTTGCCGCGGATTTCGAGATTGGCACGGCCGCGCGCCGGTTCGAGATAGCCTTCGTTGGTGGATATGCGTCGCAGGTTACGGCTGTTGATGGGATAGCAGGCGGCCCCCTCGCCGTCGGGGCCGTTGACATCGGCGCACCATGGATAGCCCGCTGCCAGCGCGGCGTCGCGCAAGCCGCTGTCGATCGGACCCCATCTGTCTGCGGGCGCGCGATAGACCGGCAGCGGTCCGCCGCGGCCGTGGCCCGGGCTGTCGCCGAATTCCTCGTCGTCCTCGATCACAGAGAATAGCGGCATGACGTCTTTCGCCGCCCAGCCGGTGCAACCCAGCGCCGCCCATTCGTCGAAGGCGTCGGCGACGCCGCGAATGGCGATCTGGCCATTCATCATGGACGAGCCGCCGAGCCCCTTGCCGCGCCAGTAGAAATGCGCGTTCTGGCCGGCGACGCGACGGCTCAACAGGTTGGGCCACTGCCACTTTTCCTGATACTCACGGTTGTGGATGATCGGAATCGGGTTGGGTGTGGTGACCTCCCACGGCGCCTCGCTCGCACGCCAGTCGAGTCCGGCTTCAAGCAGTAGCACGCGCGTTGCGGGGTCTTCCGACAGGCGGGCGGCAAGGGCAGCGCCGGCAGACCCGCCGCCGACGACAATGACATCATACATAGGGTGGGTTCTCACGTTATGGCGAAGGCCCGGGAAGATCGGCGCGCACGTTCAGACGGCCGATCTGACAGCATCCATATCCATTTCTACCGCGTGGGGCATCCCCGCGCGGGTGCATGCCAGCCTCCGCGGCGAAGCCGGCCGGACCACGGCGGTCACAACGGCGGTCGCTTGAGATGCAGATAGGACGGGTCGAAATCGGCGAGGCCGACGAGCCGGTCCCAATGATGAATCACGATCTCGCCGTGACGAAAGTCGACCGAGCCGGTGTCCCGCAGCTCCGATAGCGTGCGGTTGACCGTAGCCAGCGACATGCCGAGCGTTTCGCCCAATTGCCCCAGGGTTATCGGAGTCTGGCACACCTCGTTGTCCGTGAGACCGGAGGCGCGGGACCGGTAGTAAAGCTCGCAGAACAGATGGGCCATGCGACGTTGCGGGGGCGGGCACTGTTGTTCGTGATCGCCTCTCGGAAGATGGCGGCATCGATCAACGTCTCGCGCCAAATGGCAAATGCCAGCGACGGGCGACGGTCGAAGGCCGCCACCAGGTCCTTGTGTGGGATGGAAGCTACGCTCGCCGTGCCGATTGCGCAGACGGTATGGTCCATCTGCTCAACAAAAAGCGCTTGGGAGTCCGGCATGTCCCCGGGCATATGGAAGGATAGATATTGGCGTCGTCCATCCGGTAGCAAGTGGTAGCGCGCCAGAACGCCCCTCACCACCAAAGCGGAAGCCTTGGGGCGATCGCCCTGGCGCACGAAATCCTCTCCGAGACCAAGCTCGCGAACCGTGATGCTGAATGCGCGGATCTCGTTCACATCTTCCTTGTGAAGATGAGAGTGCTCTTTCAACTTGCTGATGAGCAGCGCGTGGGGGTCGATGTTCGCCTCCTTTGGAAGCAGGGCATCGATACCGGAACCGGATATCGAGCGCTTCTTGATCGCAAGGGATAGCACATCGACGGCCGGAAGGCCGTAGAAAGCTCGGTCAGCCGCTTAGGCCGACGTCGCCTCACGGCCGGTCGGCCCTATACGGAGGGCGGCTTGAGGCTGCTGGCGATCCAGCGCGCCGCGACCTCGGCGGAATCGCGACAATCGGGCCCGCTGCACTCATACTGAACGCCTGAGGCTGTTCGTTGTCGCTTCATTGGCAGGCCGCAGGACGGGCATTTAGGAGTGGGCAGGAGATCGGTCATCGTTCGCCTCCCGTTCGGTCAGCAACCGGATGCGGCGTTTGGCCTCGCGCATGCCGACCAGACACAGGCCCAATTCCCGCGCGCGCTTGCGAATAACGTTTTCTCGTCGGTTCAACGCGGCTGTCGCCCGCAGCAGCGTTGCTCCCGTCTTGGCGAGGCACCGAAGCTCCTCATCCTCGCTTTCAGACCACTTTCGACAAAGTGGCGGACGCTTGAAGGTCATGACTTGCAACTCCTGCCGAATGGGGCATCCGATCGAAGCAGATAGGCAAGGTGCCCGCCGCCTCAAATGAGACGGTCGCGAAGGTCACGTCGTGGAGAGATTTGCGTTGCTCGATATCGAAATCGCCGCCGCGCGGTCGACCGATTTGCTGACCCGGTTGGTAACTTTACCGGGAATGGTGCCCCTGGCCGGAATCGAACCAGCACTCCTTGCGGAACTCGATTTTGAGTCGAGCGCGTCTACCAATTCCGCCACAGGGGCCATCGCCACCGCCGGCTGGCCGGGGTCGCGAAGCGGGCGGAATATAGCGGTCGCGCAGTGGGGGTCAACCTGCGGGGTGGCCAAAACGCTCCGGAGTGATCGGAAGTGCGATCGGGGTCGCCTCGACAAGGACCGGGGCACGGGATAGGACGCGCTCAGACACCGGAGCGTCGCGACCATGGCCACCACGTTGAACCGGCCGGCATCCCATGCCGAGCCCATTGCACCCACCCCGGCGCTGCGGGCCGCACTCGCCATCGCCGTCATCGCTGCGGCGACCCTGGCCGGGGCGTGGTTCTTCCAGCTGGTGCTCGGCATCGTGCCCTGTCCGCTGTGCCTCGAACAGCGCTATGCCTATTATCTCGCGGTGCCGCTGGCCGCTCTGGTGGCGACTGCCGCCGCACGGGGTGCGCCGCGCGCGGTGCTGGTGGGCGGCATGTTGCTGCTGGCACTGGCCGCGCTCGGCAATGCCGGGCTCGGCGCCTACCATGCCGGCGTCGAATGGGGCTGGTGGCAGGGGCCGACCGACTGCACCGGGCCGGTCGGCAATCTCGGCAGTGCCGGCAGCCTGCTGGAGCGGCTCAACACGGTCAAGGTGATCCGCTGCGACGAGGTGCAATGGCGCTTTCTCGGCCTGTCGCTGGCCGGCTACAACGTGCTGATCTCGCTGCTGATGGCGGCGATCGCTTTGTGGGGTATCGAGCGGACGGCGCGGCGCGCCTGATCGTCCGTTCAGTCGTCCATGTCGTCCTGCGCCTTGCCGAACAGGTGCACGATGCCGGGCGTGACGATCGACACGTAGATGAAGCGCGACAGGTGATGCGCGCCGACGAAGACGGGATCGATGTGCAGGGTCAGCGCCAGCGCCAGCATGGCGTCCATGGCGCCTGGCGCGAACGCCACCACCACGTCGGAGGGCTTGACCTGGGTGGTCAGGACGATGGCAAGCACGAATACCCCGGAAATGGCGATGGCCACGGCAAACGATCCCAGGGCGGCGTTGATATGGCTGAGAATGGTGCGCGGCCGGATCTTGCCGAAGCGTGACCCGATCAGCGTGCCGATCCCGACCAGCGCGGCGATATAGGCCCATTGCGGCAGCGTGCCCTCGACCAAGCCGGCGCCGTGCAGCACCGATGACGCCATCATCGCGCCGAACATCCAGCTGGCAGGGAAATTGATCCAGCGCATCAGCAGCGACACCGCGACCGCCGCGACCGCCAGCTCGGCCAGCGCCAGCGCGGTGGCGGGCTCGCCGCGCGACGGCAAAGGACCGTGGCCCATCAAGCCGGTGGCAGCGAGCAGCAGCGGCACGGCGCCGGTGAGGATGATGACCCGGAAAATCTGCACGACGGCGATCCCGGCCACGTCGGCCTTGCGCTCGGTGGCCAGCATGACGATCTGCGACAGCGCGCCGGGGCTGCCCGCCAGCAGCGCCGAGGTGCGGTCCCAGCCATGGAAGCGTTGCAGGTAGTGGCTGCTGCCGAAGGTGGAGCAGAATGTTGCCAGTGCCAGCAGGCCGATGGTCAGCGGATAGGCGCTGAGGTTCTTGACCATGGTTGGCGACACCATCGATCCCAGCGACATGCCGAGGGTCATCAGGATGATGTGAGCCATCGGCTGCGGCAGTCCGACCGGACGGCCGGAGATGCCCAGCGTCGCCACGGCGATCATCGCACCGGAGATCAGCCCGCCCGGCAGTTCGGCCAGATAGAACAGCGCCGCGCCAGTTGCGCCTGCCGCCAGCGTTTCGAGCACGCTGCGGATGTCCGATCGGCTGGGAAGGGTGAACTGCATCGATGCCGGGCTGCCGTCGGGCCCAGGGCGAGCCCGTTCGCCTTATGGCAAAGTCCGGCAGGCCGGGCAATCGCGGTCCGGCCATCGCCGCCATGCGCGGCGGAGGCCCTCGGCCTCCGCCGCTTCAGGCCTAGTTGGGCTTGGCGCTGTTCTTCTTGCATTCGGAGCGGAATTTTCGGCGCTCGGTGCCATGCAGGCCCTTGGCGTCGGCCTGCTTGGAGCATTCCAGCGAGGCTTCCGTGCGCGGTTTCTCGGCCTTCTTCTCGGCAGGCGCCATCTTATCGGCCGGGGCCGATTTCGTCATGGGTGACGGCGCCGGCGTTTGCGCAAAGGCCGAGCCGGCCAGCAGCAGGGAAACGATGGCGGTTGCGGCGGCACGCGAAGAGAATCTCATCATGGCAAAACCTCGGGGTTGCAGAGGCGCGGACCGTCGCGCCGGTCGCCTGAACGGCGGGTGAATGAATCGGGCTCGCTTGCGTCAGCGTGATCGAATTATTTTTCGGGCGACGTTGGTCACGGCGTTGCCCACCGGAAACCCTGCGCTAGGATACCGTTCGACAGGCTGCGGCCGTCAAAAGGGAGATGCAACGATGAAACGCCATGCCAGACTTTTCACTGCGCTTGCATTGTCGGGAGCTGCGATGGCCGCGGCGGCGATGCCCGCGCAGGCGCTGACCATGTCCGAATGTTCGGCGAAATACAAAGCGGCGCAGACCGCCGGGACGCTGAACGGCCAGAAATGGAATGACTTCCGCAAGGCCGAATGCGCATCCGACGCCGCGGCAACGCCGGCTGCGACTCCGGCCGCGCCAAAGGCGGCGGAGGCCAAGCCGGCCGCTGCGCCGAAGCCCGCAGCAACACCGGCCGCCGCGCCGGCCGCGACAGGGCCGGCCACCTTCCCGACCGCCGTGGATGCGAAATACGCCAAGGAAACCGCCGGCAAGGCCCGCATGCATACCTGCGTCGACCAGTACAATGCCAACAAGGCGACCAACGCCAATGGCGGCCTGAAATGGATCCAGAAGGGCGGTGGTTATTACAGCGAATGCACCAAGAAGCTGAAGCCCGCCGCCTGATCGACAATTGCCCGGCCGCGGGTGATAGGTGATAACGGAATCACACCCGCGGAGAGCCCATGATTGCGAGTCTGTCGCTGATTCTGTTGTGCCAGCTGGCCGGCGAGATCGTGGTCCGTGGGCTGGCATGGCCGGTGCCGGGTCCGGTGCTTGGGCTGTTGTTGCTGCTGGTCCTGTTGCTGGCGCGCGATCGCTTCAGGCCGCTGGCGATAGGACCGTTGTGCGACCAGGGTGTTGAGCAGGCTTCAAAGGGACTGCTGGCGCACCTGTCGCTGCTGTTCGTGCCGGCTGGCGTCGGCGTGGTGCAGAAACTTGATCTGATTGCAGAGTATGGCATCGCCGTCATGGCCATCCTCGCGGTCTCCGTGGTGATCACGCTGCTGGTGACCGTGGGCACCTTTCTGCTGGCCAGCCGGCTGCTGGCGCGGCGGACCGCGCCATGAATGCCGCCAATCCATTTTCGCTATGGGTGTATCTGTCGCAGTCGCCACTGCTGTGGTTGACGGTCACGTTGCTGGTCTATGCCGCTACCGATGCGTTTTCGCTGAGGACAGGTCGGAATCCGTTTGCCAATCCGGTGTTGCACGCCATGTGGATTATCGCCGCATTCCTGCTGCTCACCGGCACGTCCTACACTACTTATTTCGGCGGTGCGCAGTTCGTGCACTTCCTGCTCGGGCCGGCCACAGTGGCGCTGGCCGTGCCGCTGTACGAGAACCGCAAGATCGTGGTCTCGGCCATCCTGCCCATGCTGGCGGCGCTGGTGGCCGGCTGCGTCACCGCGATCGTGTCGATTGTGCTGCTGGCCGAGGCCGTCGGTCTGCCGCGCAACGTGGTCCTGTCGCTGGCGCCGAAATCGGTGACCGCCGGCGTGGCCATGGGAATCAGTGAATCCCTCGGCGCCGATCCGTCGCTGACCGCGGTGGCGGTGATCTTCACCGGCATCATCGGCGCCATCGTCGTGACCCCGCTGATGAATCGCATGGGCATCACCGATTTTCGCGCCCGCGGCTTTGCCGTCGGGCTGGCCTCTCATGGTATCGGCACCGCGCGTGCCTTCCAGGTCGATGCCATCGCCGGTGTGTTCGCCGGCATCGCCATGAGCTTGAACGCACTGGTGACGTCACTGCTGGTGCCGCTCGCCGTCACATTGCTGGTGCGCGGGTGAACACGGCGACCGCGCCCGGCGGCGCGCTTTGTGATGCGCCCGAACGCCGTTTCGCGTCTATCATTATCCCCGTGACGCTCTATATGTTGGCCCGCAACAGACATGTCACGTGAGCGCCGTGTCGCGTCCTCCGGAGATCCATCATGACCGACCGCCTCAATCCCGCCCTTGTGTTGTCCGGTGCAGCGACGCCGACACGGCGCGGCGCGCTCGGCCTGCTCGGTGCCGGGGCGTTGCTGTTGGGGATCGACGGCGCGCCGGTGGCGGCACTCGGCAAGGATGGCGACGAGACCGTGCTGAATGAGGCAGCGGTGCTGCGCGATCCCGACATCCCGGTCGCCGGCAATGCCAAGGGCGATATCACCATCGTCGAATTCTTCGACTACCAGTGCCCGTATTGCCGCAAGCTCGAACCGGCCCTGCGCGGGGCTGTAACGGACGACGGCAAGGTCAAGCTGGTGTTCAAGGACTGGCCGATCCTCGGCCCGGTGTCGGTCTATGCCTCGCGGCTGGCGCTGGCGACCAAGTTTCAGGACAAGTTCGTCGAGGCGCACGACGCGTTGATCTCCCTCGACGTCAAGCTCACCGAGTCCGGCGTTCGCGAGCGCCTCGCCGGTGCCGGAATCGATGTCGATCGCGCCCTGCGCGACATGGAGACCAACAAGGCGATCATTGATGCTGTTCTGAAGCGCACCGACGCGCAGGCAACTGCATTCGGCTTCGGCGGCACTCCGGCCTTCATCATCGGCAAGTTTCGCGTGCCGGGCGCGCTGACGAAGGAGCAGTTCGGCCAGGCCATCGCCGATGCGCGCAAGGCGAACGCAAAGAAGTAGCGGACACGCAAAAGCGCGCTCATCCCGTGACGAGCGCGCTCTCGGTAAATCCGGCAGTGTTAGTTAGACGTCAGCTTGACCCAGTCGCTCTTGGTGCGCACCTTCAGTGCTTCCCAGTTGGTCTCGGCGACATCCCAGTTGACGATGGTCCGGCGCTCCTGCGCCACCTGGCCATTCGCGACGCTGGACGTCGACATCGAATCGTAGATGTAGACGCCGAGGGTGAGAAACAGTGCACCCAAAATCATTCCCAGAAACATCCGCATGGCAAATCCTCCATTGACCGCATCAACGTGGTTCCGCCGGGATAGTTCCTGAGTCAGGAACGCGTCTTTGCCGCAGGGGGTGACGAAGCCGCCGGTACGGGAGCGGCTGGCGGTGTGGCATCCACTCCCGCCGTCACGATGTTGAGCGTCTTCAGCTCATCTGGCCGGAAGATGAACAACCGGTCCTTTGGCGTTTCCATGGCGTGCACCCAGGCTTGCAGGTTGATGCCCATGTCGCCGAGGTAGCGCTGGCAGCGTGCCGAGATGCGCTGCGCATCGCTCATGTCGTCGCGCGGCGCCGCCGGATCGGAGGGGCTCATGGCGAATACCTGGTGCACGCCAATGGCGGCCTTGTCGCCAGCACGGCGTTCGACGCCGCCGAAGAACACCAGCGGGCAGCTCGATGCGCAGTATTTGCCGGCCTCGACCTCGGTGGCGAGTTTCCTGTCGCGGATCAGCCGGCCCATGGCCAGCGCGTCGCCAACGGAGCCGCCCGGCGAGTTCAGTACCACGGTCTTCACATAGTCGCCGCGCCGGGCGATTTCGGCAGCGAAGGCTTCCGATACCCCGGGCGTGATGGTGCCGGTGGCCATCAACTTGCCGCCGCCGATCAGTTCGAAGCTCATCGGCTTGCGCAGCCCGGGGCGTTCTCGCGCACCTCTGCGGGTGTCAGTGCGATGTCGTCGCTCTTCAGCAGCCCGTTCATGGTGGCGAGATCGAGCGCCAGCACAGCGATGGTCGCGGCCGCGACGCCACGAAAGATGAAGCGCAGCATGGCCTCGTCGGGATTGTCGCCGAGCCATGCGTGAAAGCGTTGCTGCAGGGGAGGGCGCGGATGCCATGGCGGGTTACTTCGGGCCGCGCGCCGACGACAGCGGCGTGACGTTCTCGTCGTTCGTCGCCGCGGGCGCCGTTGCATCATCCGGTGCGGTCTCGCCAGGCACCGCCCGTCGCGCGGTCTCGATTTCGCGCGCCATCTGCAAGGCGGACAGCAATTCGCCGGCGGTCATGGTGGAGGCGCTGGCCACCGGCAGGCCCTCGCGACGGATCGCGGCGTGGACCACGCAGAGGATCAGCACCAGCACGGCCGGCATCAGGTCGATGGAGATGGCGCCGGCCCAGCTCGGGATGAAGTCGCCAGCATAGCGCAGCACGGCTTCGGCCGGCGACATGGCCTGGAAGCGACCGGGCTCGACCCGCGGGGTCTGCAGGATCTTGTCGGCTGCATCGGACAATGACGCGGCCTGTGCGGCGATCGAACCCTCGACCTTGCTGACCACCGCCGTCTGCCGGTCGGCAAGGTCGCCGCTTCGGCCGCCTGCTGCCGGCGCGATGAAGCCCGACGACAACGAGACCGAAGCGCGTTTCACCGCGGGGGCAACCGAGGTCTGCTGCAGGTTGGCGATCACCCCCATCAGCGCCAGCGACTCCGTCGCGAAAGCGTCGCTGCGGCTGGCGATCGGGCCGCGGTCGGAAATCAGCTCGCGCATTTTCGCGAGATGCTTGCCGCCCTGTTCGAACAGCGCGGTGACGCGCTTGCCGGAGGCCTGGACCTCCTGGCCCAGCGCATCGAGTTGCCCGGACATCTGGGTGAGAAGCTGCACCACGGTGCCGGAGCCGGAGGTGCCGGTCAGCGAGCCCGCGCGCTCGGCGTCGGCCAGCTTGGCGAAGCGCGCGGAGGCCAGCTGGATGTCCGGCAGAAGGCCCTGCGCGGCAATGGCATTGGTATTGGCGGTGTCGAGATCGCGGGTGTAGTTCTGCACGGTAATCGCCAGATGCTGCTGGATCGCGGCGGCGCCGGCCAGAGCCGAGGCGTTGAGCCACGACGACATCGCCACGATCATCAGCGAGCCCAGCAGCATGCAACCGAACATCAGGTTGCGGCCGCTGCGACTGACCACATGCGGCATGAACTGCATCAGGAACACCCAGAAGGCGTAGATGCCGACGGACACCGCGACGGAATAGATCACCGCGGCGAAGAACACCGTGGTCGGACTGCCGTTGAGCAATTCGCGGACGCCGAGATAGGTGTAGACACCGGCGGCCAGCGCCAGGATCGCGGTGGTCAGCTTCAGCGTGCCCTCGAGGCGCGCGACGCCCCTCGACAGTTGCAAGGAAGGCGAGGGGGCAGGAGCAGTTGATGGGGGCATGGTCGGTCCCGATGCTGATCGAATGGAACTGAGCGCGCCCCCGCAACTCACTAAACCGTTCAGCTATCGGGAAAAATCGACCGGATTATGTCGCCCGCCTTCGCCGCTTGATGCAGTTGTCGGGGGCGACGAAGATCATGCCGTGGGCTGCGGCGGCCATGGGCGGTCTGGGCGATAGAACAACGCCAGCTTCAGGCTCTCGGCGATGCGCTCGGCCTTTTCCCTGAATGCGGCGGTGACGGCCGCATCGAACATCTCGCGGCAGGTCTCGTCGAACAGCACCAGCCAGCGGGCGAACAGCTCAGGTTTCATGCTGGGCACCGCCGCGTGCTTCATCACCGGATTGCCCTTGTAGCAGCCTGAGGTCAGCATCACCGACGACCAGAACGCATACATCTTGTCGAGATGCGGCTGCCAGTCGTCACCGGGGATGACGGCCGCGAATACCGGTCCAAGCTCGGCGTCGGCGCGTACCTTCACGTAGAAGGCATCGACCAGCTGCCGGATGCCGTCCTCCGAGACGTGGTGCAGCCTGTCGTTCACCGCGCTCATATGACGAATGCGGCGATCGTCACGCCGACCACGGTCCAGATCAGCGAATTGACCAGCATCCGCACCAAGTCGTTGTGATCGTGTAGCCCGAGCGCGTTGCAGGCGATGGTGCCAGGCCACAGGAACGGGCGGGCAATAGTGTCACTGAGTGCGGCTTTGGTCATGAAACGCTCCCGTCGTGAACGACGAACCTCATATAGATCGCGGCTTGCCTAAAAGCAATATTTAAAATACTTCTTTAAACGGAGCCCAGGAGACCAGCCATGCGCCTTACCATCTACTCGGACTACGCCTTGCGCATGCTGATGTATCTGGCGCTGAAGCCGGACCAGCTTTCGACCATTGCCGACATCGCGGCGAGCTATGACATCTCGGAAAACCACCTGATGAAGGTGGCGCACCAGCTCGGCGTCGGCGGCTTTGTCGAGACGGTGCGCGGCCGCGGCGGCGGGTTGCGGCTGGCCAGGCCGGTCGGCGCGATCGTGCTCGCCGAGGTGGTGCGCTACACTGAGCCGGATATGGCGATCGTGCAGTGTTTCAAGCCGCTCGACGCGCCCTGCGCGATCCGGCCGTCCTGCGTGCTGCGACGCGCGCTGGAAAAGGCCCGCGATGCCTTCATGGCGGTGCTCGAAGAGTACACGCTGGCCGATCTGGTGCAGCCGCGGCAGCGCCTTGCCGGCCTGCTCGGCATCTCGCACGACGCCCGAGGCTAGCTCAGCGGTTTGTTGAACGCCTTCGCCGGACCATCGATCAACACGCGTCCTCGCGGCGATCGCTGGCAATCACGCTATATCGGCGTTCAGGACTCGGCGGCGCGGCCGCCCTGGATCACCACGACGCGGGCGCCGTTCTTGACCCGGCTGTAGAGGTCGACGATGTCCTGGTTCATCAGCCGGATGCAGCCGCTGGAGACGGCGTGGCCGATGGTTTCCGGTTCAGTCGTGCCATGGATCCGGAACATGGTGTCGCGGTCGCCCTGGTAGAGATACATGGCGCGCGGGCCGAGCGGATTGTCGATGCCGCCGCTCATGCCGCCTGCCATCTTGCGGTAGCGTGCCGGCTCGCGGTTCATCATGTTCTCGGTTGGGCTCCAGTGCGGCCATTCCGCCTTGCGTTTGATGGTGGCATTGCCGGCGAAGGCGAGGCCGGCCTTGCCGACGCCGATGCCGTAACGCATGGCGCGGCCGTTGCCCTCGACCAGATAGAGGTGGCGCGCGGCGGTGTCGACGACAATGGTGCCGGCGGGTTCCCGGGTGCGATACTCGACCGGCTGGCGCAGCATCGCAGGGTCGATCTCGCTGACGTCGATGGCAGGCAGCTCATGGCCGCCGTCGCTCATCGCGGCGTAACTTGCCGAAGCGCCGCCGGCAAGATTGTTCAGCCCGCCGCTGCTCGCGCAACCGGCCAGCGATGCCGAGACCATCAAAAGCGCCAGCAAGCGCAACCCACGCGATCCGCCCAAACCCGTCATCAAAGTTCCCTTGTCGTGCCTTTCGCGCGCCGAAACGCGCAATCCATTGCTCCGCTTCGGTTGGGGCCTGGAGCCTGATTTAGGAAGTGACATTCGCGTTAGTCGCGCGCTGCCGGAGCAGTTTGCGTGGCGCTGTGGTGATCGGGCCACATCATCGGCCGGAGGACGCGGCATGTTGGCGGCCTTTGCCGAATTGTTGGACGAGTCGCAATGGAACCGGCTTTGACAGCATGAGCTGCCGTGATATTCCAAAGTTGGGGAGCTGATCTTGAAACACCTTTCGCGCAAACGCATCGTTGGCGCCGTGGCATCGTTTGTCGCGGCCTATGCGCTTGTGCTGAACGTCATGCTGTCCAGCATGCTGCTGGCGTCGTTGTCGCCGGTGGCTGCCGCCGCCGGTTTCGAGATCTGTGCCAACAATCCCGACCTTGCCGCCGCTCATGACGACGCCGGGAAATCCACCGGCAAGGCGGTCGTGCATTGCCCGCTTTGTGTCGGCAACCACCATGCGGCTGGGGCGCTGCCGCCCACCGGCCCGTCCTTCGCCGTGCGGGTCGCCGTCGCGTCGCCGCCGGCCTTCACGCCGGGTGGCAGCGTCGCCACCCGCGCGGCCACCTCCAGCCACCAGGCCCGTGCGCCACCGCGCCTGAGCTGACGACCGGGCCGGGATCATCCCCGGCGCATTCAACATCATCGTCAATTCAGTTCGCTGGAGTCATCCATGTCATCCGTTGTCACGCGGCTGCGCAGCATCATGCTCGCGTCTGCCGCCATGCTCGTATCGCTGTCCGCGCAGGCGCAAACAGCTTCGCAATCCGCGCTTCCGCCGGTCACCATCGATGCCCCGCAGCAGAAGCGCGCCGTCGCCCCGCGCCCGCCGCGCAATGCTGCCGTGGCACCCTCAAGCCGCGCCTCGCGCCGGGCGGCCGTGGTCGTCACGCAGCCCGATGCGCCCGGCGTGCCGGGTTCGCTGACGGTCCTGACCGCGCAGCAGGCGCTGCGCGAGATCCAGCAGACCCCCGGAGGGGTGGCGCTGGTCACGGCCGATGCGTGGAAGAACTCCACTGTCGGTAACAGCATCAAGGACATCCTCGACTACGTGCCCGGCGTGTTCGCGCAGCCCAAGTGGGGCGATGACACCCGCCTGTCGATTCGCGGCTCCAGCCTGTCGCGCAACTTCCATCTGCGCGGCGTCCAGCTGTATATGGATGGTATCCCCATCAACACCGCCGACGGCTACGGTGATTTCCAGGAGATCGATCCCTCGGCCTATAAATACGTCGAGGTCTACAAGGGCGGCAACGCGCTGCGCTTCGGCGCCAATTCGCTGGGCGGCGCGATCAATTTCGTCACGCCCACCGGCCGCGATCCGTTCCCCAACGGCGCCTCGCTGGATTTCGGCGCGTTCGGCTATCGCCGGCTGCAGGCCAATGCCGGCGGCGCCAACGGTCCGTGGGATGGCTACATCACCGCCTCGAACCAGGAGGCCTCCGGTTTTCGCGACCATAGCGACGGCCATTCGACCCGCGTCAGCGGCAATGTCGGCTACCAGTTCTCGCCGGACGCCGAGACCCGCTTCTATCTCAATGCCAACGAGGTGCGGCAGCGAATTCCTGGCAGTGTCACCAAGCAGTCGGCGCTGACCTCGCCGACCACGGCGGCCGCCGGCAATGTCACGCTCGACCAGCAGCGCAACATCGACACCGTCAGGCTGGCCAACAAGACCACCCTGCGCTTCGACGACACCACGGTGGAATTCGGCGCCTTCGGCGTCGACCGTCACCTGATGCACCCGATCTTCCAGTGGCTTGACTATCACTACCAGGACTACGGCGGCTTCGCCAAAGCCACCGACGACCGCAATATCGGTGGCTTCCGCAACGTTCTGGTCGCCGGCGTCAACGTCATCAACGGCCGGATCGACAACAAGCAATATGTCAATGTCGGCGGCCAGAAGGGTGCGCTGGCCTCGTCGTCGATCGACAGTTCGAAGAACACCTCGGTCTATGTCGAGGATTCCTTCTACTTCCTGCCGACGGTGGCGGCCGTAGCCGGCACCCAGTTCCTCTATGCGACGCGCAACCGCCAGGATCGTTTCCTGAGCGATGGCGACCAGTCCGGCTCGACCAGCTTCAGCCTGTGGAGTCCGAAGGGCGGGCTGCTGTGGAACATCGATCCCACCTGGCAGGCCTATGGCAACGTCTCGCGCAGCGCCGAGGTGCCAAGCTTCGGCGAGAGCGCATCGGGCCCGGGCATCCCGACAATCCCCTTCACCAGTATCCGGCCGCAGACCGCGACAACCTATGAAATAGGCACCCGCGGCAAGCGCCCTGATCTGACCTGGGAGCTCGGTTTCTATCGCGCCAATATCCGCAACGAGCTGCAATGCCTGTACAGCGCGTCCGGCAACTGCAACGTGACCAATGCCGATCGCACGATCCACCAGGGCATCGAGGCCGGCGTCGGTGCAGCGCTCTTCAAGGGACTGTTCGACACCGGCCCGGCACCCGACAAGCTGTGGCTGAACCTCGCCTATACGCTGAACGACTTCCGCTTCGATAATGATGTGCTTTACGGCAACAACGTCCTGCCCGGCGCGCCGCGGCATTATCTGCGTGCCGAACTGCTCTACAAGCATGCCAACGGATTCTACATGGGCCCCAATCTCGAATGGGTGCCGGAATCCTATTATGTCGACAGCGCCAATACGCTGAAGACCGAGCCCTACGCCCTGCTGGGCCTCAAGGCCGGCATCGACAATGGTGGACCGGTGTCGGCCTATATCGAGGCCCGCAACATCACCAACAAGGCCTACATCGCTTCGGCCTCGATCCTCGACAAGGCGACTGCCAGTTCGGCCCTGTTCGAGCCCGGCACCGGCCGCGCGGTCTATGCGGGGATGAAGTACCGGTGGTGACGGCGTCTCCGCGGTAGGCGCATCGACTACCACGAGGCGGCGCATGCGCGCCGCCTCGTGCGCTTCCCGGCGCCCTGCGACACAGCGAGACCGTTGACGAGGCGCCGCACGGCCCGGATCGGTGCGACGCCAGATCGCACCGGCCGTTGCTATCCATCTGCGATATGCTGCATATGCGAACAAGCAAGCAGATGAAATATATTGGACACTTAAATTTTGTATACATATACAAAATTCATGAACCAGCGTCCGATCGCCGCCCGGCCCTATCTGCGGGATGAAGTCTATGCCGCCCTCAAGCTGCTGCTGAGCGCGCGGGCGGTCGGCATCGATGTGCCGGTACGGGTGCGCGAGGAAGAACTGGCGGCGGAGCTCGGCGTCAGCCGGACGCCGGTGCGCGAGGCGATGCGCCGGCTGGAGCAGGAGGGACTGGTGTCGTTCCGGCCGCGCCGCGGCGCACGGCTGATGCCGACCTCGCTGCCGGAATATCTGGAGTGGCTGTCGATCCGCGAAATGCTCGAGGGGCTCGCGGCGCGTGAGGTTGCCGCCAACGGTGCAGCGGATGTCGCCGGCCGGCTGCGTGCGGTGTTCGCCGGCTTCGACGAAGCCGGGGCGCTGGCGCGGCCGGCGGAATACGCCGAGGCCAACACGGCCTTTCACGCGCTGCTGATCCGCGAGAGCGGCAATTCGCTGCTCGACAAGACCTGGCAATCCTTCGGGCACCTGAAAATGTCCGGCTTGCGCTTCATTGAGCGTCTGAACCGCGGCGCGCAATCGTTTCACGAGCACTACGGCATCATCGACGCGATCGCGGCGCGCAATCCCGATCGGGCCGAGATGCTGGCGCGGTCCCATGTCCGCCTGTTGCGCGATCAGGCGAATGCCTCGCTCACCGACTTTGACAACCTCAAGCAAAACGGAAAATCCGAATGATCTTTTTGACCTTTGCTGCCGCGGACGGATCGCATCTCGGTCTGCTCACCGGCGATGATGTACTTGACCTCACCGCGGCCTGGCCAAAGTCCGGCGCAGTTGTCGCGCCGCACCATGTCGGCGAGCTCGCCGAGGCCGGTGAGCCCGGGCTGGCGATCGTCCGCGATCTCGCCGCCGGCAAGCCGACCGGACTGCTGGCGCGCGGGTCACTGAAGCTGCTGGCGCCGATCCCGCGGCCGAAGAAGAACGTATTCTGCGTCGGACGGAACTACAAGGAGCATATCGACGAGGGCATGCGCGCCCAGGGCAAGGCGCCGGCGCCGCTGCCTGTGGTGCCGGAGATCTTCACCAAGCCGCCGACCGCGGTGATCGCCGACGGCGACAGCATTCCGCAGCACGCCAATGTCACCGAACAGCTGGATTACGAGGTCGAGCTTGCCGTGATCGTCGGGCGGGGCGGCAGCAACATTGCAGCGAAGGATGCCTTCGATCACGTGTTCGGCTACTCGATCATCAACGACATCACCGGCCGCGACATGCAGCGCCGCTACGGACAATGGTTCAAGGGCAAGGGCCTCGATCGCTCCTGTCCGTTCGGGCCGGTGGTCGTCCACGTATCGGCGCTGCCGAATGTCGGCGATCTCCGCATCAGCAGCACCGTCAATGGCGAGCTGCGCCAGGACAGCCGCACCAGCCGGATGATCTTCCCGATCCCGGAGATCTTCGAGCACCTGTCGCGTGGCATGACGCTGGAGCCCGGCGATGTGATCGCCACGGGCACGCCGTCCGGCGTCGGCTATGCGATGACGCCGCCGCGTTTCCTGGTCAAGGGCGACAAGGTCACCGCCGAAATCGAAGGCATCGGCATTCTGCACAACGACATCGTCGCCTGAGCGCGCGCAATAACGGACCTATGTCATGAGTGAATCCACCTCCATCCGCGTCCGCCGCGCCGGACCCGATTTCCGCTGGCCCAACGGCGCGCGCATCGGCATCGTATTCAATCTCGCCTACGAGGCCTGGTCCCCCGGCAAGGCGCCGGGCATCGGCCCCATGGGCAATGTGCTGCAACCCGGTTTCTTCGATACCAACGCGCATTCCTGGGCCAGCTACGGCGCGGTGCGCGGCATCCAGCGCCTGATCCGCATCGCGGCGGCGAACGGCGTGCGTACCAGCATCATGGTCAACGGCGTACTGGCCGAAACCCATCCCGGCGTGCTCAAGGAACTGCACGCCGCCGGCCACGAGATCGTCGTACATTCCTACGGCATGGATGTCATCCCGGTGTATTTCGACGAGGCCGGCGAGGTCGCCAATATCCGTCGCACCACCGACCTGATCAGCGCCGTCACCGGCGAGAAACCGCGCGGCTGGATCAGCCCACGCGGCACCGGCAGCCCGATCAGCGCGCGCCTGCTGGCGCAGGAAGGCTACGTCTGGTTCGGCGATTGCAACGACGACGACCTGCCGTCGATCATCGAGCACGGCGGCGCGCGCATCGTCGGCATTCCGCTCACCATGGACGTCAACGATCTGCCGCACAGCATCCGCTACGGAAATGCGCCGGCCGCATTGGTCGAACAGTTCAAGGCGATCCTCGACAATGCCCCGCGCGCCGATGCCGCGCCGTTCATGCTCGATGTCACCGCGCATACCCATGTCTATGGGCGTCCGGCCGGAGCCTGGGCCTATGACGCGATGATCAAGCTGGCCAAGGCCCGTGACGACGTCTGGATCGGCACCCGCATGGAGATTGCCGAATACGCGCTGGCACAGGAGCAAACCTTCACCGACCAGGCGATCTGACCAGAGGCGCGAAAAGCGCCCTTACATCAGCGAGGAAACACCATGTCACTTACCTTCGGACGATGCATCGTCGCGGCCGCGCTCGCGGCGACGGTGATTGCCACCAGCGCTGCGGTGGCTCAACAGCCCTATCCATCGCAGCCTGTGAAGTTGCTTGTCGCCTTCGCGCCTGGGGGGCCCGCCGATATCATCGCACGTATCCTCGGACAGAAGCTCAACGAGCATTGGCACCAGCCGGTGGTGATCGAGAACCGGGTCGGCGCGGGCGGCAACATCGCTGCGGCCTTCGTCGCCAAGGCGGAGCCGAACGGCTACACCATTCTTGTCACCACCAGCGCCTTTGCAGTCAATCCCAGCCTGTCGGCCAAAGCCGGCTATGCGCCCGATCAGTTCAAGGCTGCGGTCATCGCCGCCACCACGCCTAACCTGATCGTCGGTGCGCCGGATCTGAAGGCAAAGACCCTGCGCGACGTGATCGCGACGACAAATGCCGAGAACTACACCTATGGCACCGCCGGCGTCGGAACTACGCCCCATCTGTCGGCAGAAAAGATCTTTCGCCTGACCGCCAAGGTGCCAGTGGTGCATGCGCCGTTCACCGGCGCTGGTCCGGCGCTGAATTCGGTGATGGGCGGTCATACTGCACTGGCCAGCGTCGCCCTGCCGGCGGCGATGGAGCTGGTCAAGGGCGGGCAGGTTCGGCCGCTGGCCGTCACCAGCAAGGACCGCATGCCATCATTGCCCGACGTTCCCACCGCGCGGGAGCTGGGACTGAGCGACGACGAGGATGCGACGTGGGTGGCCTTCCTGCTGCCGGAGAAGACGCCGCCGGATGTTGTCGACAAGCTGAACGCCGACGTCAACGCGGTGCTGGTCGACGCGGCGATCCGCGACCAGCTCGACCGCATCGGCTTCAGCCCGATCGGCGGCACAGCGGTCGCGTCCGATGCCTATGTGCGCAAGGAATTCGTGAAATGGGGTGAGGTTATTCGCAAGCTCGACCTGAAACAGGACTAGCTAGTGCATTCTTGGCGCCTTCAGCAGTTTGGCGCGATCGGTTGAGACCAGCACCACGTTGAAGGTGTCGCCCTCGCGGTTGAGCGTCAGCGGCACATCGACGCCGGCGGGGCCCAGCGCCCATAGCCGGCGATAGAACTCGGTGGCGCTGGAGACGGGTTTGCCCTTCACCGCCAGGATCATGTCGCCGGTGCGCAATTCGGCGCCGGCGGCCGGTCCCTTGGCGGCGATGCCGACCACCACGACCTTGTCCTCCATTTCCGTGGTGTACATGCCGAGCCACGGTCGCGCCGGCTTATTGACGCGGCCGAACTTGCGGAGATCGTCGAGCACCGGCTTCAGCAGGTCGATCGGCACCGTCATGTTGAGATGCTCGCTCTTGCCGCCGTGCTCGCGCTCGATCTGCAGCGAGCCGATGCCGATCAGTTCGCCGCGCTCGGAGATCAGCGCAGCGCCGCCCCAGTTCGGATGGGCGGGATGGGTAAAGATGGCGTCGTCAAGCAGATATTCCCAATAGCCGGCGAATTCCTGTCGCGCGGCGACGTGCCCAGCCACCGAGCGCGTCCGTCCGCCCACGCCGCCGACCACCACGCGATCGCCGACGTCGACGCTGCTCGAATTGCCGAGCGGCAGCGGATCGAGATCCAGCGGGCCGAGCGCCTGCACCAGGCCGAAGCCGGTCTCCGGGTCGACGCCGAGCGCGTGACCCTGCACCACGCGGCCGTCGCCGAGATGCAGCCAGACGGTCTCCGCCTCGGTGATCAGGTAGCCGATGGTCAGCACCAGCCCGGCGTCGATCACCACGCCGTTGCCGGCGCGTTCGGTGCCCAGCGTATCGGCGGTGAAGGCATCGTTGGGGATGATGGCATGGACCCCGACCACCGAAGCCAGCGCGTGCTCCAGATCGAAGCTGTAATCCTCGGCGCGCGGCTGCGCCGCCGACGGCACCTTCCATTCAGTCAATGAGGGCATGCAGCCTTCCTTCTAACGAGCGCCAGCGTCACAAAGTATACATGCAGTTTAGGCGATTGTAAGGTCCGCCGCGGGGTGGCGGATTGTCGTGCCTTTTCGGAAGAAAGAGTGGTCTGAACGGCCTGGGGGATCCGGATGCTTTTTGTGACGCGAGAGTTTCTGTTGGGATTCCTGCCGATCGTGCTGGGGGCATTCCATGTCGCTCTGGCCCTTGGATTTCACAGGCTGCTGCTGCCGATCCTGCTGGTCTCGTCGGTGGTGTTCTATGCGTGGGGCAACCCCTGGCAGACGCCGATTCTGGCGACGTCCATCCTGGTCAACTATTTCGCCGGGCGCGTCCTCTGCGAGGTGGCCATGTCGGCGTCGCACCGCAAGGTCGTGTTCATCCTCGCGCTCGTCTTCAATCTGGGCATGCTTGCATTCTTCAAGTATTCCAATTTCGCCCTCGCCAATCTGGCGGAATTGTTCGGCGTGGCGCTCCCCCATCTGGACGTCGCGCTGCCGATCGGCATTTCATTCTATACGTTCACGCAGATCGCGTTTCTGGTCGACATCTACAGCAAGGGACAAAGGCAGCGCGATCTCGCCAGCTACGGACTGTTTGTCACTTACTTTCCGCACCTGATCGCCGGCCCTATCATCCATTGGCGCGAGATGATGCCGCAGTTCAGGATGCTCGGCCGCAGCGATGGCTTCGTCTTTTGCTCGGCCGCTTACGCCACCCTGTTGATCGAGGGCACCTGTCTGTTTTCGGTCGGACTGCTGAAGAAGCTGCTGATCGCCGATCAACTGAGCGTGTTCGTCGATCTCGGTTACAAGAACGTGGCGGCACTGAGCTTCGCCGATGCCTGGCTGCTCAGCCTGGCCTATACGTTTCAGCTCTATTTCGACTTCTCCGGCTATGCCGACATGGCCGTGGGCATATCGCTGCTGTTCGGAATCCGGCTCCCGTTCAATTTCAACTCTCCGTACAAGGCGGACTCGATCCAGGACTTCTGGCGCCGCTGGCACATCACGCTGTCGCGCTGGTTGCGTGACTATCTCTACATCCCGCTCGGCGGCAATCGCGCATCAACGGCCGGCGTCTATCGCAACCTGTTTGTCACGTTCCTGCTCGGCGGATTGTGGCACGGCGCGGCCTGGACCTTTATCGCCTGGGGAGCGCTGCACGGCCTGGGTTGCTGCGTGCAGAAGGCGTGGGCGTCGCGCGGGTTGCGCATGCCAGGGCCGCTGGCCATCGTCGTCACTTTCCTGTTCGTCAATTTCGCCTGGGTCTATTTTCGGGCGCCGGATCTCGCCACTGCCCACAGCGTTCTGGCCGCGATGATGTCTCCCGGCCCCGGCCTGTCGACGTTGATGTATCAAGCCTGCCCGCTGCTGCTGGTTGCTGCGCTGATCGTCTGGCTTCTTCCGAACAGCCAGAACATTGCAGCCGCGGACTGGCGCTGGCGGATTCCGCTTTCCGGCGTGCTGGCAGGTGCGGCGGCGGTTGTCGCCATGGTCGCGACAAATACGTCGATCTCTTCCCCTTCATCTATTATAATTTCTGACGTGGGAAAGCTCCTGACATTCGCCGTGTCCACAGTCGCAGGCGCGCTGCTCTGCGCGCTCGGGCTGACGGCGTCCTACGACTTCTTCACCACGAGCAACCGCAGGATCCCCTTCGGCTATCCGCAGTTCCTGCTGGAGAACATTGCCGCGCCGCGCATCGTTATCGATGCCGGATCGAGCTCGATGTTCGGCATCGAGCCCGGCCTGATCGAACAGGCCTTTTCCATGCCGGTGATCGACGTCGCCGACAATGGCAGCATTCCGCTGGAGATGAAGATCTATCGCCTGCTGAAATATGCGCGGCAGGGCGATACGCTGATCCTGCCGTTCGAATGGGTCTACTATACGCGTGACGAGGTGCCGCAGGATTTCACCGACAAGACGCCCGATGAATATGCCGCCTATTACGCCAGCCAGCCTTTCCTCGCGCGGGTGGCATTCGCCGTGCAACACCTGTCGCTGCACAACCTGTCGGATGGCGGCAGGCTCTATTTGAGGAAGGATCTGTGGCCGGGGCATGTCAGCCGCATCAAGGCCGACATGGCGAAGTGGCCGCTGGGTGACCGCAAGGATGATTCACGGCGGCGGTCAAGTGTCGAGGGCATCGGTTGCGCCGATTACATTGCCGCCACCGGCAACATTCCTCCCGTCGTCGAGTGGGCAGCGAAACAGCTGGCCGGACTACAGACGCAGCGCGGCGTGCGCATCTATGTGACATGGCCGGCGGTCGCCGGGACGAATTGCTACGCGCTGGCGAACGGCCGGTTGCCGATCGCCGACCAGGCCCGCGCGATCTTTCAGCGGCATGGCATAGCGGTGGTCGGCGAACCCGAAGATTCATACTTTTCGCCGGAGCATATGCTCGACACCTACTATCACGTGGACAGCGGCGCGGCGCGGCTGCGCACCGAGCGGCTGATCGGGCGGCTTCAGGATGCCGGCCTGAAAGCCGGCGCTCCGGCCGGCAAGCCGACGATCTTGCTGGCGGAGGAGGCGGTGCGCGGTCTGCCTTAGCAACGGGGTGTCGGCAGTCTCGATGGAGATTGTCGTCACTCCGCGGACATGGCTTCACGCTATGGCATGACTGCCATCGCCAGCAGCGCCGCCGCCAATGCGGGCGGCATGACGACAATGCCGAGCTTGAGGAACTGCCAGGCGGTGACAGCCTCGCCTTCCCGCCGCAGCGCGATCAGCCAGAGGATGGTCGCAAGCGAGCCGGTCACGGACAGGTTGGGGCCGAGGTCGACACCGATAAGCAAGCCGCTGGTGACCTGCAGCGGCACGTCCGCCGTCTGGCTGATGGTGGCCGCCACGAGCCCGGTCGGCAGGTTGTTGAGCAGGTTCGACGCAAAGGCCACGATGACGCCGGCGCCGACGGCGGTTTTGTCCGGCGAAGCCGCGGCAGCCTCGTGCAGCAATTGCGCCATCACGCGCAGGATGCCGGTCTGTTCGACGGCCTCGACCAGAATGAACAGCCCGGCGACGAGCGGAAGCACGCCCCACGAGACGTCCCGCAGAACCGGAAGCGGCGATTGCCGGCCGATCAGGAGGACGACGATGGTCACGGCAGCGCCGGAGATGAACGTCGGCAGGCCAAGCTGGCGGTCGAGCGCCGAGGCGGCCAGCAATGCGGCCGCGGTCAGGCCGATTCCGATGGCGACGCACTTGCCGCCGAGCGAAAGCGGCTGCGCGTCCAGGTCTTCCGCGAGTTTCTCGGTCAGCGCGTGGCGCTGGGTAAAGCGAAGCGCCACGTAGGTGACGAGGATGGAAGCGATCGACGGCAACGTAAACTGGTACAGCCACTGACCGAGCGGCGGCATGTGTTCGCCGAAGATCACCAGGTTGGCCGGGTTGGAGATCGGCAGCACGAAGCTCGCGGCGTTGGCGATGAACGCGCAGATGAACAGATAGGGCAAGGGCGCGACGCGCGCGGCGGTTGCCGCAGCGTAGACGGCCGGTGTGAGGACGACGGCCGTCGCATCGTTCGACAGGAAAACGGTGACCAGCGTGCCGACGCCGTAGACGATGAGAAACAGCTTCTCCGCGGACCCCTTCGCCTGGCGCACCGCGTGGGTCGCGAGCCAGTCGAACAATCCCTGCTGCCGCGCAACTTCCGACAGCAGCATCATGCCGACCAGAAACAGGTAGACGTCGGTCCCCTTGCCGGCGGCCGCGATCGCGTCACGCCATGGCAGCAGTCCGAATGCGACCAGGATGCCTGCGCCGATCAGGGCCCAGACATATTCCGGCAGTCGAAACGGGCGAACGATGACGCCGAACGTCGCGACGCCTGCGACGCCCCAGATGATGTCGTTGTTGGTCACTTACGCGTTGCTCCGATCGGTCGGATTCGGTGATCAGGTTGAAAGGTTGCGTGCAGAGGCCTGCATTTCATGCCGCGGGCGCCGGAGCAAGCGCCGCGTCACCATCGTCCAGTTTCATCGCGCAGGCCGGTTTGAGCAGGGACGAAAAGCCAATCCAGAGCGCGATGGACCCGACCGCGAAGCTTCCCAGAATCAGAAATGCAACGGGGTAGCCGAGCTTTTGAGCGATCCAGCCGCCGATGGCCGGACTGAGCGAAGCACCGACGCCCTGCACGGTCATCACCGCTCCCTGACCGACGTTGATGCGGCCGGTGCCGTTCAGGATATGCGCGACCAGCGAGGGGACGGCGACGCTCTGCAGGCCCGCGCCAATACCGTCCAGCGCCTGCACGGGAAACACGCCCCATCCCTTGATGATTGATGCGGCGACGAGGCCGCGGATCGGAAGCGCCAGAAAGGACATCAGGATCACCAGCCAGAGCCCTTCCTTCCTCGCCATGCGCATCGCCACCAGCGACGCCGGGATCATCACGGCCTGCGCCACCACGATGGTCATCGCGACGAAGCTTGCGGCATCGCCATGCTGTTCGGAGACCACGGCCAGGCCGTAGAGTGGCAGCATGGCCCCGTTGCCGAGGTGGAACAAAGCAAGGGCCGCAGCGAGGATCAGCAGCGGCTTGCATTCGAGCAATACCGTCCAGGCGCCGACCTTTTGCTCGTCACTTGCATCGGTCATGCCGCGGGCGGCACGGTCATCGATGGCGTCCCTGGGGATCATCAGGACCGAGGTGATCGACAGCACGCCAAACACCGCGGCGAGAATGAAGACAGCAACGAAGGCAAACTTCCATCCCAGGAATCCCGACAGGGCCGCGCCGACGACGTTGCCTGCGTGATTGAAAGCCTGATTGCGACCGTTCTGCCAGTTGAAGCCCGCCTGGTGCACCATGCCGAGCGTGATGCCGGTGACCGCCGGCCCGATGGCCGCACCGGCGATCACTGTTGCCACCTGTGAGGCGGCGACAACCCAGAAACTCTGCGAATAGAGAATGATCGCCGAGGCCACCACCGTGAATATCCCGGGAATGATGACATACGCGCGCTTGCGCTTGGTCTGGTCGATCAGCGCACCCGCGGGTGTTGTCATGATCATCCCGGCGACGCCACCGATGGTCATCACCGTGCCGATCAGACCGCTTTCCCATCCGTGCGCGAGCAGAAACATACCGAGAAAAGGACCGATACCGGCCTGCATATCCGCCATGAAAAAATTCAGCGACTGCAAGGGCCAGATGCCCCGGCAGGGGCTATTTGCTGGTTGGGTCATGGTGCTCCGATCGTTTCAACTCGGGGCTGCAGGGGAGGGCCGGCTTCAGAATTTCGAGCGACCGGTTCCGCACGAAAACGCTCGCCTGCAAGCCGTCAACGCAATGCGCCGGTTCGATCGGAAAGCATTCCGTTCGCGGTCAATCGGCAGCGTGGTCAACGCCGCCGTTGAAGCGTCAATGTGACAGCTATCCGTCGCGGCTTAACTCAACCTGAACAGGGCGGAGAGACCGGCTGCGTCGTCCGGCGTCCGCGACGGACATCCCGCCGATAGTCAGGCGGCCCGCACATCGACGGCGTGGAAATTGCCTTCGTCAGATGTAAACAATACAGTACCCATCGCGGGGCGGGCCTGGCGTCGTCCGACGCTGGAATTCAAACGCCCTACAGCCGCGTTGCTTGAAGGACCTGATGCGTCGACAGATCGCGAAAACACTTGCTCCGGCGCGCAAAAGTCATGGCGGGCGCCCGTCCCAGGAAGTGTCGGCCCGGCTGACCGAAGACATTGTCGATCGGGCAACGGCCCTGTTCCTGCGCGTCGGCTTCGAGGCCGTCAGTATCGACACAATCGCGGCCGAGGCTGCCATCTCAAAACGCACCTTTTATTCGCGTTTCAGCGGCAAGGCCGATTTGTTCACCGCGGTCGTCGTGCGGTACGCTGAAAAGCACATGGTCAAGCTGGACGCCATCCCGGCGCACCCCGGGCCGCTGAAGCGCCAACTCGAGAATTTCGCAAAGACGCTTATCCAGATCGCCTGTCAGCCTGAAGCCATAGCGCTCGACCGCGTGGTGACGGCCGAAGTCGGGCGGTTTCCGGAGCTAGGCAGGATTCTCTACGATTTCGCCGGCGCGCGCGCACTCGGGCTGGTGGAGAAGATTCTCGATCAGGCCCAAGCGAACGGCGAGATCTCCATCAGCGACCGCAAGCATGCCGCTGAATATTTTTTCCATGCGGTCATCGTAGGACCAATGCGCCTGGTGACGCTCGGAGTCGAGAAACCCGAACTGACGTCCAGCCATCTGAAGAGATTGCGTCTTTCGATCGATCTGTTCCTCGATGGCGTGCGTCCGCGTAACGGATAGCGCTTTCCTTTCCGGCAGTGGCGCCGCAGGTCACCACAGTGGCGCTCGCGGATCGGTCGGGATCCGACCGTAACCTTCAAACG
This sequence comes from Rhodopseudomonas sp. P2A-2r, assembly GCF_026015985.1. Lineage (GTDB taxonomy): Bacteria > Pseudomonadota > Alphaproteobacteria > Rhizobiales > Xanthobacteraceae > Tardiphaga. Next base: position 1,153,399 of record NZ_CP110389.1, read on the forward strand.
CGGAATTGCCGGCGCTGATCATGGCGCCGCAGCGGGTCCCGGTGTCGGGACCCATTCTCCCGCCCTCAGGCCCGTTTCCGGTGCGTCTCCGGCCACGCTGCACTCCGGCCCAAGAATGGGCTGGCGCTCGCCATCAAAGTACGATACGAAACGGTACCGTTTTCTGGCGGCCGGTTTGGCCGGTGCGGAGGGGTGAGGCATGTCTGTGTGGAAACTCCTGAGACCGATCATGCTTCAGGTGCTGCTTTTGGCAACCATGCCAGAGGCGCATGCGGCCCACGAACCCATCGCGGCCATCGGCAGTTCGCCGACCACGTCGCGGGAGGACGAACTCGTCTGGTTCGCGCGCAGCGTGGATGCGGTCCCGGAGCTGACCAAGAAGGTCGAGACGCAGTTTGCGGATGGAAAGATCCTGGACGTCAGTTTCGACGGTCAGGGCGCCGTGCCGATCTTCAATATGAAAGGCAGCCGTCGGGGCCAGATCTGGAACATCGTGGTCGATGCGTCGAAGCGCGAGATCATTCGCGTCGATCCGCTGATGCCGAGATCGGATCTTGGCGCCGAAGATCAGCGCAAGGTCGCTGACTTCGAGCAGTCAAATATAGTTCTTTCCGAGACGATGGAAATTGCCGAGCAGTACGGCGTGGGCAAGGCCGTCAGTGCCGGGCTGGAATATGCCCAGGGCAGGCTGGTCTTCCTTGTGGTGATCGTGTCGGACGGCGCACTGAAGGAAGTCTCAGTCGATCCAGGCAGGGTTGTGAAGGGGCGTCGGCGCTCGTCAGCGCGTTCGTTCGAGGGACGACTTCAGTGAAGATCCCGCTCACGCCGGTGTTGTCTCTCGCCGCAAACAAGGCTGCGCATGCCACCGCGGAAGGTGGTGAAGAAGTCCAGGGAAAGAAATTGCAGCCCGTCGCATTGCGTTTCACCCTTTCGCTCGCGGTCCTCGTGGCCGTAAGTCTCATGGTCACCGGCTGCGCGTCATTGCCGCGAACGTCCTATGCGGCCGGGGATGCAGCGCAGGCGCGCGTCCTCGATCTGGCCGACCTGCGCCGCTACGCGGACGAGCCGGCCTGGAGATTTCAAAGCCTGCGTAGTCAGGCGGCTCCGCGCGGACCGCTGACCTATCTCGCGCTGTCGGGAGGCGGCGCCGATGGCGCTTACGGCGCCGGTGTTCTGTCCGGGTGGTCGGAGACGGGCACGCGCCCGTCTTTTTCACTCGTCTCCGGCGTCAGCACCGGTGCACTGATCGCGCCATTCGCATTTCTCGGACCGAGATACGACCAGACATTGCGCGAGGTCTATACCAGCGGCGTTGCCGAGACCTTGCTCGAATCGCCCAATCCGTTCAACGCAATTTTTGGCTCGGGGCTGTTCGGTAACAAGAATCTGCGCGGTCTGGTCGCCAGGTACATCGATGCGAAGTTCGTTGCCGAGGTTGCCGCCGAACACGCCAAAGGCCGGCGGCTCCTGATCGTGACGACAAACATCGACTCGCAGCGTACTGCGATCTGGGACATGGGACGGATCGCCTCGTTGCGGACGACAGAATCATTGAACCTGTTCCGCGACGTCGTCACCGCCTCAGCAAGTCTGCCGGTAGTGTTCCCGCCGATACTCATCAACGCAGAGGCCAATGGCCGGCAATTCCAGGAAATGCACATCGATGGCGGCGTCACGGCGCCTGTTCTGACCCTGCCGGAAGCCTACCTGCTGCGCAACGCGTCCATGGTGAAGGGCGAACGCCTGCAGCTCTACATTCTGATCAACAACAAGGTCGATCAGGAATTCCAGCTGACCGACAACAAGACCGTGGACATTGCCGGACGGTCGTCTTCGACTATGGTCAAGGGACTGACGCGATCGACCATTGCCAGCACTTATGAGTTCGCCCGTCGCAGCAAGTTAGGCTTCAACCTGAGCTACATCGGCGGTGAACGGCCGACGTCGCCTCCCGGTTTTGAGACCGCCTATATGCGCGATCTGTTCCAGTACGGCTATGACAAGGCGCGCAGCAATCATGCGTGGTCGCACGCGCCGCCCGCCGACGGTCTCGATGCGACACCGGCTTCCGAAACCGTCGCCGCGTTGCCGACGAGCGCCAGGAATTGAGCCGCGGGCGCGGCCCCTTGGCACCCAACGTCTGGCTGGCCATGTCGTTGTTCGAGATGGCGGGTGCCGCCGTTTCCCCTCATGAGCGAGGGGAGGACGGCTGCGGCGGCACGATGCCGATCACGGCTCAATCAGCGCGTCTCCACTGACCGCTGCAACGCCCATTCCCTTCGCAAGATCGCATACTGCAACGTATTCTCGAAGATCGGATTCCCGTTAGTGTCAGTCTCGAATGACACTAACTCCATGAAGAGCCCTTCCTTCCGCATCCCCAATCTCTCACACAGGCGCTGCGACGCGACATTGTGGTCCTCTGCGTAGGCATAGAGGCGACGCGCATTCTGAACCGTAAACAGATAGGCAAAAAGGGCTCGCGCGGCTTCGGCTGCATACCCTCGTCCACCGAATTCCGCATTGAAGTTCCATCCGACCGAGAAGGTGTCTTCTTCGGGCATGGCGAACACGTCGCCGATCAGCTTTCCTGAATCTCTCAGGCACACGGCGATGTACTCGTCGTTTCGGCTTCGGTTCTCCGCCTCTACCTCTGCCGCCGCGATATCCTCGAGCTTCAGGGAAAGAAAACAACTCGCTGTCGGTGCGTGCAGGTAGGCGTAGAGATCGGCGGCATCTGCCTTCCGAAAATTCCTCAGCACAAGTCGGTCGGTCTCAATCGCGTCCATGTAACCTCTCTGGTGATCCGCGATCCTGCCCGAACAGGCGATAGACGCCTGCGCTTCGTCCGTCAGCAACATTCAGTTCGAGGCTGCTCGCGCGTTTCCTAGTAGAGATAATCGAGCCAACTGTCGTGCAGATAATTCGGTGGATACATCCGGCCGTTGCGGTCGTCTCGCTCATGGTGCTGCCCGGGCCGATAGGCTGATGATGTCTGGTCTGTGGAGCATTTTCGACACAATTATATCGTTGTTCTTCCGATAGTTCGATGCGCCGGATCGAGGGGCTGCTTTGGTACTCAAAAGGTATTTGGCCTACGCCACTATCTTGTGTTGTTTGGGCGTTCCCGCGCGGGGGGCAGGCATTCAGCTTCTTGATTCCGGTCCAGACTTGGCCGGCGCCATCTGGTATCCATGCGCCGGAGCGCCGCAACCCGTGCCGCTTGGTAGCCTCACGATGCAGTTTATCGATTCGCTCCAGGGCGTGAAGGACTGTCCTATCACCGGCACAAAGCTGCCGCTGGTCATCATTTCGCACGGTCGCGGCGGCTGGTTCGGCGGCCATAACGACGTCGCGGAGGCCTTGGCCGACGCCGGCTTTGTAGTGGCCGCCATCAACCATCCCGGCGACAACGGCAACGATCGCTCGCAGAGCGACAGCCTGTCGGTGATGGCGTCGCGTCCGGCGGACATTATTCGCTTGCTCGACTTCATGGTGAACAACTGGAAAGACAAGGCGGCGCTCGATCCCAACCGGATCGGTTTCTTCGGTTTTTCCAAGGGGGCTACACAGGGCTGGTGCTCGGCGGCGCCACGCTCGATTTCCAGAGGTTTGCAACCTACTGTACCAACGACACGCAATTTTGCGCGCAGGTCCGCAGCGGCGACGTTCCACGTGACCTGCCTCGCGACAGTCGGATCAAGGCAGCCGTGCTCGCCGACCCCGCAATGAGCGTGGTCTTCACATCGCAGACACTGGCCGGCATCGGCATCCCGCTGCAGGTCTGGCGATCAGAGTTGGGAGACAAGAGCGTGGGCATCGATCCGGAAGGCGTGGCCCGCGTCGCCCGCGGCCTGCCCGGCAAGCCGGACATTCACGCCGTGCCGGCTGGGCATTTTGCATTTTTGCCACCTTGCTCGCCGCAGTTCGCGGCCAAGCTGCCACGCTATTGCACTGATCCGGCGGGCTTCGACAGGATCGCCTTCCATCGCGACTTCGACGCCGGCATTGTCGACTTCTTTCGCCAGCATCTTGCGCGGGACGGCGGGCCCCGCTGAGGGAAACGCCACAGCGCCCCTTACGGCTCCAGTTCCGTATCCCAGTAGAGATAGTCGAGCCAGCTGTCGTGCAGATAGTTCGGCGGAAACATCCGGCCGTTGCGGTGCAGCTGGTGCACTGTGGGCGCAAAGGCCGTCTGCCGCGGGAACATGCGGGCCTGCTGGGTGGTCATGTTGCCCTTGCGCAGATTGCATGGCGAGCAGGCGGCGACGACGTTTTCCCAGGTGGTCTGGCCGCCCTTGGAGCGCGGGATGATGTGGTCGAAGGTGAGGTCGTCGTGCGAGCCGCAGTACTGGCACGAGAACCGGTCGCGCAGGAACACGTTGAACCGGGTGAAGGCCGGGTGCGTCGACGGCTTCACGAAAGACTTCAGTGATACCACGCTGGGCAGCTGCATCTCGAACGACGGGCTGTGCACCGAATGATCGTAGTGCTCAACGATATTCACGCGGTCGAGAAACACCGCCTTGATGGCATCCTGCCACGACCACAGTGACAGTGGGTAATAACTGAGCGGCCGGAAGTCCGCGTTGAGGACCAGTACCGGCCAACCGCCCTGCGAGACATGTGCGTTCAAGTAACGCTCCTGACCCCCACATTGGGCTGCGACGCAGCCCACCTCCACATACTACAGGCAGCGTGACGCCATTGTGAAGGGTGTTGGCTGGTCTATCCCGCAGGGGCGGGCCGCCGTCAGGCTGTCAGGCCGTCAGGCCGTCGGCACCGTGCCGCCATCGATGACATATTCGGTTCCGGTGATGGCGGAGGCCCGATCCGAGGCCAGGAAGGCCACGAGGTCGGCCACCTCGGCCGGCTTCGCCGGTCGTCCGAGCGGGATTCCGCCCAATGAAGCCATCAGCTTGCCTTGCGCTGCCTCGTAATCGGTGCCGTCGCTGGCGGCGATCTTGGTCACCAGTCGGATGGCCGCCTCGGCTTCGACCCAGCCCGGCGCCACCCGGACGACGCAGAATCCCTTTCGGGCCGACTTCCTTGGACAGCGCCTTGCTGTAGGTCGACAGCGCCGCCTTCGCCGCGGCATAGGCGGTGGTCGCGTCATGCAGCGGCAGTTCCCGCTGGATCGAGGTGATGTGAATGATGACGCCGCTGCCGCGCGCCAGCATGGCAGGCAGCAAGGCGCGGTCGAGCCGTACCGCCGGAAGCAGGTTGAGATCGAGGGCGCGTTGCCACTGCGCATCGTCAAGCATGGCAAAGCCACCGGCGGGCGCCGAGGAGCCGCCGACGACGTGAACGACGATATCGACACCGCCGAGCTGCGCGTGCACGGCATCGGCTACCACGGCGCAGCCCGCCGCCGTCGTGATGTCGGCGGCGACGAACAGGATACCGTCCTCACGCAACTGCGCCGCCACGGCCGCGCCGATGCCCATGGTGCCGCCGGTGACCAGCGCGCGCAGTCCCTCCAGTCCGCCGCTCACAACCCGATCTCCAGTCCGATAATTTTGTCGTCAGCGAGCTGAAAGGCAAAATCGACATCGATGGGGCTGCCGGGGAATTGGCCGGCGAGGCGCATGGTGACGATGGTCCTGCCATCGGCCTCTTTTGCGGAAACCGGTTCGATCCGATGCTGGTACTTCGCCCGCGCCTCTGTGTTCCATTGTTCGATCGCGGCGCGGCCGCGATAGGTGTGACCTTCGTCGCGCACGATAGCGTCCTCGACAAAGCATTGGCCGAAGCGACGGGCGTCGCCGGTATTGTCCGCGGTGATGTAGTCGGCGATAGAGGGTGCAAGCGTGATCGGCATCAATTTCTCCTGAGTAATCCAAGGGGCGTTGTCTCATCAGCAAATGTCGCTATGCTCACCAAATGACAAGTACGCACGAAAAAGTAGGGTACTTACCTGCAGGTGAGCTGCTGACCCCGGTCACCGCGGCGACTGGCGTCGAGTCGGTGCTGAAGATGCTGGAGGGGCGCTGGAAACTGGTGATCCTGTTCCAGCTGTTCGGCGGCAAGCTGCTGCGCTTCTCGAAGCTTGAACGCGCGATTCCGGCGATCTCCCAGAAGATGCTGATCCAGCAACTGCGCCAGATGGAGCAGGACGGCATTGTCCGGCGCATCGTTCATCACCAGGTGCCGCCGAAGGTGGAGTACGGCCTGACCGACTGGGGCCAGACGCTCTGTCCGGTGCTCGATGCCCTGCTGAAGTGGGCGGCGCTGAAGCCGACCGACGGCGCGGCGGCGCACGAAGCGGCCGGCAAGACCGATTAGTCTCCCGCCAGCGACAGCATATGGCCCTGGTTCGGGGGATCCGGCCGGCCAGCGTGTCGCGATAGACCTGTTCGACGGCCGTGGCGCCGCGACTCTCCACTACGGTAATCGCGCGTTGCAGCAGCGGATTGAAACCGTCCCAAGCCTTGCCGAAGCGGGCGTCGATGCCGCCCGGGCCCCATTCCTTGGCGCGCTTGCGAATCTGGTCGGGCGCGAAGAACCAGCGCGGCCGGGCTCCCGGCAATTCGGTGTCGTCGGAGGAGTCCTGATGGGTGAGCCCGACGCGCCCGCTATAGACCAGCCGGTCGCCGAAGTGGTGGTGCAGCCGCGCGCGCAAAGCGCCATTGCCGGCCATGTCGACCAAAGCGGCGGGCCGATCGTTGGGCAGTGACGCGATCTGGTCGTAGAGCACGACCTCGTCGTAACAGTCCAGTTCGCGGACGAAATCGGCATTGGCCGCCGAGGTCAGGCCGATCACCCGTATAGGCTGACGCTGCGTGTGCAGTAGGTGCGCGAGCCCGAAGGCGGTCTTGCTGGAGGCGCTGGTGAGCATCACGCTTTCGGCGCCGAAGAAATCCGCTTCGGCCAGCGCATCGTCGACCATGAACGACAGCATGAACAGTGGCCGCAGCAGTGCCTGGTAGTCACCCTGTGCGCCGGCGAAAGCGGGATCGCTACCGATGCGCGCATAGGCGTTGTAGACCGGCGCCCCGCCTTGGCGGTGCAAGGCCGCATCGCGCAGGCCGCGCTTGCTGACATTGCCCGCCTCGATCTGCAGATGCGTGGCCATCGGGAAATAGCCGAACAGCCGCTCGCCTTCGGCGATTGCAGGATGCTTTGAGACGATCACATCGCCAAAACCCCATACCGGAATATTGCCGAAACCCGCCGGGGCCGGAAACAGCTGCCAGTATTTCAACGCATCGCCGAGCGTGGCGTAGGTGATGTTGTTGGCGGTGATGGCGAAGCGATCGATCTTCAGCAGGACGCCGTCTTCAGGCAGTCTGTCCGGATCGGGCAGGTGCGTCTCGATCACTTTGCAGTGCTGAAGATCGTCGCGCGCAACGATGAACTGAAAAGCACTCATTCAAGACCTCGTGTTGGTTCTTCCGCATCCTCATGCTGCACGATGAAAACTTTGCGACAGGGCCTGTTTTAAACGCTGTTCGGTTTTGTTACTTCCCGATCACGCCTTCGCGCTTCTTGATGGCGTGATAGTAGCTCCACCACAGATGCGCGGCGGCGCCGCGCAGCGGGCGCCAGGGTTCGGCCAGCGGTGCCATCTGTTTCACGGTGGGGCGCGCTGCCAGGCCAAGGCCGACCTTGATCGCCTCCTGGATCGCGACATCGCCGGCCGGCCAGGCGTCGCCGTGGCCGAGGCAGAACAGCAGATAGACGTCGGCGGTCCACGGTCCGATGCCGTGCAGTCTGGTGAGGGTGGCGTGCGCGATGTCGGCGTCCTCTTCGGCGAGCACGTCGAGATTGAGTCGCTCGCTGCCGAGCTCGCGGGCGATCCCCTTCAGCGTCTTGATCTTGGCCGTCGACAGGCCCAGACGCCCGAGGCGGTCGGCGCGCGCCTTGCGCAGGCTGTCGTGGTGGAAGGGATCGAAAGCCCCGAACACCCGGCCCCAGATCGCGGAGGCCGAGGCCACCGACACCTGCTGGCCGACAATGATCTGCGCCAGCCCGGCAAATCCCGGCTCGCGCCGGCGCAGTTTCGGCATGCCGGCGATCTCCAGGATCGGCGGCAGCCGCAGGTCGAGCTTCATCAGGCCGGCGATGGCGTCTTCGAGGTCGGACTGGCTGTTGAGATGAACGGTCATGGTGCCCTGAGACTCGCGCGTCCGTACCGAGAGATCAATGCCGCCCGTCTTCCGCTTTGCGCCCAGCCCGAACGGCTACCTGCATCTCGGCCATGCTTTTTCGGCGCTGCTGAATTTCGAGCTGGCGCGGCCGGCGGGCGGCCGGCTGCTGCTGCGCATGGAGGATATCGATCCGGTTCGCAGCAAGCCGGAATTCGAGGCGGCGATCCACGAGGACCTGGCGTGGCTCGGCATCGCCTGGGAAACCCCGGTGCGGCGGCAGTCCGAACACCTCGATGTCTACCGCGCCGCCACCGACCGGCTGGCGCGCGACGGCCTGCTGTATCCGAGCTTCGAAAGCCGTGCCGAGATCGCCCGGCTGGTGGCGGCCGAGCAGGCCCGCGGCGCCTGGCCGCACGACCCCGATGGCGTCCCGCTGTATCCCGGCGTCGCCCGGTCGCTGTCGCCGGAGGCGGTTGCGCGGCTGCGTCAGGCCGGCGCGCCCACGGCGCTGCGGCTGGACATGGTGGCGGCCCGGCGCCGCGCCGGCGACCTCGGCTGGACCGAGGGCGGCCAGGGTCCCGATGGCCAGAGCGGCGCAGTGGCGGCGCGGCCGGAGGCTTGGGGCGATGTCATCCTCGCCCGCAAGGAGACGCCAACCAGCTACCACCTGTCGGTGGTGATCGACGATGCGCTGCAGGGCGTGACCGACGTGGTCCGTGGCCGGGACCTGTTCTGGTCCACCAGCGTGCACCGCCTGTTGCAGCAGTTGCTCGGCCTGCCGCAGCCGGTCTATCGGCACCACCAATTGCTCCGCGATACCGCCGGCGCCAAGCTGTCGAAGTCCATCCATGCGACCAGCCTGCGGCAGCTGCGGGCCGAGGGGGCCATGCCCGCCGATATCCGCCGGCTGGTCGGCCTGGCCTGACTGCCACAGCTTTGCCGCAAGCCGCCCACAAGCCATTGAGCAGCCTTGCGTGACTCGTTCATCCGCTTTGTGGCATGGTGAGACGGGGCCGGGTGGGGAACAAATGGCGCTGACACCGCGCACGCCGCGTACACGGCGGCCGCGCACCCAGTTGAAGGCGAAAAAGCGCGTCGCGAAGACGGCTGCCGTGAAGCCGCGCGCCCGGCGCAGTGTGGCGCGGCCGAAGGCCGGTATGGTGGAAGTAGCGCTTGCCGCCTTTGCCCATGAGGTCCGCACGCCGCTCACCGGCATCCTTGCCGTCAGCGATCTGCTCGCAACCTCCGACCTCGACGAGCGCGAGCGGCGCTGGGTCGATACCATCAAGGCCGGTGCCGAACATCTTGCCGGCTTGGCGACCCTTTTCGTCGATGCCGCGCGCAGCGGAAATTCAAAACTGCAAGTGCGTCAGGATTTTTCGATCTGCGGGCGCTGGCCCGCAATGCCGGCGATTCGCTGGCGGGCCGGGCCGCCGCCAAGGGCCTGCAATCACGTGTCGATATTTCCGCGACATTGCCGGTGTTCGTGATCGGCGATCCGGTCCGGCTGCGCGCGGCGTTGGAAAACCTGATCGATAATGCGGTGAAGTTCACCGATCGCGGTAACGTCGAGATGAAAGTGACGTCGCTGCGCGCCGGCCGCGGCGCGGTCGGCATTGCATTCCGGGTGTCCGACAGCGGCATCGGGCTGTCGCTGGCGGAGATCAAGCGGCTGTTCCGGCCGTTCTCGCAGGCCAACGTCACCATCGCCTCGCGCTTCGGCGGGGCCGGTCTCGGCCTGTCGTCGGTGAAGCAACTGGCGCGTGCCATGGGCGGCGACATCGTGGTGGCGCCGCGCCGCGGCGGCGGCACGGTCTTCACGCTGACGGTGACGCTCGCGCGGGCGAAGGGGCCGATCGCCATCATGTCCGGGCTCGCCGACGATGCTTCGGCGGAGCCGCACCAGTCGCTGCGGGTGCTCAGCGTCGAGGACAATCCGTTCGGCCGCGTGGTGCTCAATGCGATCCTGACCGAACTCGGTCACCAGGCCGAATTCATCGGCCGAGGCGAGGCCGCCGCCGAACGTGTGGCGCAGGGCGGTTTCGACGCGGTGCTGATGGATATGGTGTTACCCGGCATCAACGGGATCGAGGCGATCCAGCGGATTCGCGCGCTGCATGCGCCGTTCGGTCAGATCGCCATCATCGGTGTGTCCGGCCGCGGCGACGACGAGGCGGCATCGCGCACCGCCGGCGCCGATGCGTTCCTGGTCAAACCGGTGTCTCCACGGGCGCTAGCGACTGCGCTGCTTGAAGCGAGACGCCATGCGGTAGCCGCGACTTGATGATGGCGGCGTTGAGTTCGCCGCCATAGACGAAGATCGCGGCAATGAAATACAGAAACACCAGCGCGATAATCACCGAGGCCAGCCCCGCATACATGGTCACGTAGTTGTTGGCGAAGCGCGCAAGGTACAGGCCGAAGCCGATGCCCGAGAGCAGCGAGGCCAGCATGGTGAAGACGATGCCGGGCAGGATCTGCAGGAAGCTGCGTCGCCCCGCCGGGAGCCATGCATGCAGGACGAACAGCGCCGTGATCATTGCCGCGATGGTGATGCCGTAACGCGCCAGGTTGAGCAGCTTCTCGTTGTTCGCCACGAGAAGCGGCACGTAGAGTCGCACGATCTCCAGCATCAGCGGGCCGAGCACGATCAGGAAGGCCATCGCCAAGGCGGTGAAGGCGGCAATCAGCGTGTAGCCGATCGACTCCAGCCGCAGCCAGTACCAGCGCCGCGGCTCGATCACCGCATAGGCGCGGTTGAGCGCGACCCGCAGGCTCTCGACGCCGTTGGAGGCAAAATACAGCGCCAGCACCACGCCGATGGTCAGGGCGTCGCCGCGGGTGGTGGTGAGGACGTCATGGATCTGGCCGGACAGGGTGCCGGCGACCTGGTCCGGCCAGACCTGCAGCAGCAGGCCAACGGCCTGGTCGGCGAGGCCCTTGGACCCGACGAACCCTGCCAGCGACGCCAGCACGATCAGGAACGGAAACAGGGCCATCAGCGACGACAGCGCGATATGGCTGGCGATCGCCCAGCCGTCATCGGCGAGAAACGTATAGAAGGCGTCCAGCCCGACATGAACGACGTAGCGAATCTGCCTCACATGCCACCTTGCCCGGGGAGATCCGACCGTCGACGGATTCACGTTACCATCTGATATCTACGGATAAAAAGCCAGATCGTTGCAGCCTCGCGATCAATTTCACAGCAGTGATGGCGAACCCGCAAATGCGGTGTTATGTAGCGCCGATGACAACATTTCTGAGCACCATTCTTCTTCCCTTCGCGGTGGGCGCGGTTGCGCTGGTCCTGCTGCTTGGCCTGATCAACATGATGCGCGGCGGCTCGCCGAACCGTTCGCAGAAGCTGATGCGCTGGCGCGTGGCGCTGCAGTTTGTCGCCATCGTCGTCACCATGGCGACGGTCTGGGCGATGGGACGGTAAGCAAACAGACGCAGGTGCCGCGCCCTGGATGCTGCGCAACGCGCGGCGCTTGCCGCGTGGTGCGCTGCCGATCCGGGGCCCCCGGGGATGCGAATGAAACCGGGATTCTGGATCTGCGCAACGGCATGAATAATGCCGCAGCGCGTCCGGGAAACGTTCGAGGAAACAGGCGATGGTCGTTCTCAACAAGATCTACACCCGTACCGGCGACGACGGCACCACCGCGCTGGGGTCGGGCGAGCGCCGTCCCAAATACGATCTGCGCATTTCCGCCTATGGAACCGTGGACGAGACCAATGCGTCGATCGGCGTCGTCAGGCTGCATCTCGCCGATGCGCCGGCGCTCGATGCCATGCTGCGGCTGATCCAGAACGACCTGTTCGACCTCGGTGCCGATCTGGCGGTGCCGCAGCGCGACGGCAAGGCCGAGCGGCTGCGCATGCTGGCCAGTCAGGTCGACCGGCTGGAGCGCGACATCGACAGCCTGAACGAGAAGCTGGCGGACCTGACATCCTTCGTGCTGCCGGGCGGTAAGCCGGCCGCGGCATATTTGCATGTCTCCCGCACCATTTGCCGCCGGGCGGAACGGATCATGGTCGAACTCGCGGCCCACCCGGGCGAGCCGGTCTCCGACGCCGCCATCCAGTACATGAACCGGCTGTCGGATTTCCTGTTTGTTGCCAGCCGTACGGTCAACGACAATGGCGCCGGCGACGTGCTGTGGGTTCCCGGCCAGAACCGCTAGGCCGCGGCAGGCCCGAGGGGCTCGATTTTTGGCTTTCGCGCGTTGACCGCCGATAGCGGGCGCTTTAGGTTCCGCGCCCAAGCTGATCCCAGCTTCCAAGCTGATGAAACGAAGAAACTCATACGAAAGAGGATCGATGAAGGTTCTGGTGCCGGTCAAGCGGGTTGTCGATTACAACGTCAAGGTTCGCGTCAAGAGCGACGGAACCGGCGTCGAACTCTCCAACGTCAAGATGTCGATGAATCCGTTCGATGAAATCGCCGTCGAGGAAGCCCTGCGCCTGAAAGAGGCCGGCAAGGCGACCGAGGTGGTGGTCGTGTCCATCGGGCCGGCGCAGGCGTCGGAAACCATCCGCACCGGCCTCGCCATGGGCGCCGACCGCGGCATCCTGGTGAAGGCCGAGGGCATCGTCGAGCCGCTTGCGGTCGCCAAGATCCTCAAGGCCATCGTCGACGAAGAGAAGCCCGGTCTTGTCATTCTCGGCAAGCAGGCGATCGACGATGACAGCAACCAGACCGGCCAGATGCTGGCCGCCTTGCTCGGCTGGTCGCAGGCGACCTTCGCCTCCAAGCTGGAAGTCGACGGGGCCGATTTCGTGGTTTCCCGTGAAGTCGACGGCGGTTCGCAGACCGTGAAGCTCAAGGGGCCGGCCATCGTCACCACCGACTTGCGCCTCAACGAGCCGCGCTACGCCAGCTTGCCGAACATCATGAAGGCGAAGAAGAAGCCGATCGCCGACAAGAGCGCCGCCGATTACGGCGTCGACCTGACGCCGCATCTCGAGATCATCAAGACCACCGAGCCCGAAGGCCGCAAGGCCGGCGTCAAGGTCAAGGACGTCGCCGAGCTGATTTCGAAACTCAAGACCGAAGCCGGGGTGATCTGATGACCACGCTTTTGATTGCCGAACACGAACACGCCACCCTCAAGGATTCCACCAACAAGGCGCTGACTGCTGCGACGCAGCTCGGCGGCGAGGTGCACGTCCTGGTCGCCGGTGGCGGCGAAGGCACCAAGGCCGCGGCGGAAGCCGCCGCCAAGCTGGCCGGCGTCACCAAGGTGCTGCTGGCCGACGATGCCGTCTATGCCCACGACCTCGCCGAGCCGCTGGCCGCGCTGATCGTGTCGCTGGCTCCCGCCTACGATGCCTTCGTGGCGCCCGCTACCTCGCGCTTCAAGAACGTGATGCCGCGCGTCGCAGCATTGCTCGACGTGATGCAGGTCTCGGAAATCACCAAGGTGATTGCGCCGGATACGTTCGAACGCCCGATCTATGCCGGCAATGCGATCCAGACCGTGAAGTCGAAGGACGCCAAGAAGGTCATCACCGTGCGCACCTCGACCTTCGCCGCTGCGGCGGGCGAAGGCGGCAGCGCTTCGGTGGAAGCCGCGGCGACCGCCGGCGATCCCGGCCTGTCGACGTTTGTCGGCGAGGAAGTCGCCAAGAGCGACCGTCCGGAACTGACCTCGGCGAAGATCATTGTGTCCGGTGGTCGTGCCATGCAGAGCCGCGAGAACTTCACCAAATACATCGAGCCGCTGGCCGACAAGCTCGGTGCCGGCGTCGGTGCCTCGCGCGCCGCGGTGGATGCCGGCTACGCCCCCAACGACTGGCAGGTCGGCCAGACTGGCAAGGTGGTCGCGCCTGAATTGTACATCGCGATCGGCATTTCCGGCGCGATCCAGCATCTCGCCGGCATGAAGGACTCCAAGGTGATCGTCGCGATCAACAAGGACGAGGACGCGCCGATCTTCCAGGTCGCCGATTACGGACTGGTGGCGGATCTCTACCAGGCGGTGCCGGAACTCACCGAAGCGCTCGGGAAGTAACGGCCGCTCAAGCTGACCGACACATTGGCCGGAGCAACGGACTCCGGCCGGTGTTTATGCAAGAATGCAAGCGCGCCGCGATATGCGCGGCCCTGCGCTCCAACGAGATGGCAAGATGGCGGACATGATCAAGAAAGTCGGCGTGATCGGCTCGGGCCAGATGGGCAACGGCATCGCGCACGTCGCCGCATTGGGCGGCTTCGACGTCGTCCTCAACGACGTCTCGGCCGACCGGCTGAAGTCGGCCATGGCCACCATCAACGGCAACCTGTCGCGGCAGGTGTCGAAGAAGATCATCAGCGAGGACGCCCGCAAGCAGGCGCTGGAGAAGATCACCTCCGCCGAGACCATGGACGGGCTCGCCGACTGCGATCTCGTGATCGAGACCGCGGTCGAGAAGGAAGAGACCAAGCGCAAGATCTTCCACGATCTGTGCGCGGTGCTGAAGCCCTCAGCGATCATCGCTTCCAACACCTCGTCGATCTCCATCACCCGACTGGCGGCCTCCACGGATCGCCCCGAAAAATTCATCGGCATTCACTTCATGAATCCGGTGCCGCTGATGGAGCTGGTGGAGCTGATCCGCGGCATCGCTACCGACGATGCCACCTTCGACACGTCGAAGGCATTCGTCAGCAAGCTCGGGAAGCAGATCGCCGTCTCCGAGGATTTCCCGGCCTTCATCGTCAACCGCATCCTGCTGCCGATGATCAACGAGGCGATCTACACGCTGTATGAAGGCGTGGGCAACGTCGAGGCGATCGACGCCGCGATGAAGCTCGGCGCGCATCATCCGATGGGGCCGCTCGAACTGGCGGACTTCATCGGCCTCGATACCTGTCTCTCGATCATGCAGGTGCTGCACGAGGGCCTCGCCGATTCCAAATACCGGCCGTGCCCGTTGCTGGTGAAATACGTCGAAGCCGGATGGCTCGGCCGCAAGACCCAGCGCGGTTTCTACGACTACCGCGGCGACAAGCCGGTCCCGACGCGCTGATCGCTTGTTACCTGATCTCGCACTCAGCTCTCTTTAGCAGTTCGCCGACGATCAGCGGCGTTGCTGGCGTCTCGCCCGGATTGTCGGCGGTGCTCGCTCGCGCCAGCGCGGCCTGCACAAGCGCCTCGTCGATGGCAAGCCGGCGCCTGCAGTTCAATCGGCTCGCTTGCGACCTTCCCTTGGCCTGATCCATCAGCACGCCAGCCGTTTCTCCCACGCCGGCAAGATAGGCCATCATCACCTGCCGCGCGGTCGCATTGGCGGCGGCCCGATCCAGCATGCTCTGCACCTGCGTGACCGAAATTTTGCCCTGCGACGTGCTCGATGCGGCCCTGGCCGTCGGGACGTTGAAAAGCACGATGGCTGCGGCACAGGTCGTATAGACGCGAAAAGCGCGCATGTCGGTCTCCATAGGTTGTTTTGCAGATATTTATTATTGTGAAACGATAATTGTCAAGCTATAGAGGGCCATCAGAAAAAAGGAGAAAGAGCATGGCCGTAACTGCAGGATCGCGATTGGCGCGGACGCCGGACGACCGGGCGCGCATCGTTCGCTTGAGCAGCCTGATGTCGAAACTCTGTCTGGCGGTCGCCCTCATCTTGACCGGCGGGCTGGTGGTCTACTGGCTGGTGACGCCCACCGAGGCGGTGTTTCAGCAGGCCGGCATTCCCGGCTTTCCGGTGGTGGAGATCGGTATTGGCGTGCGTGTCATGGCGATTTTGATATCGGCTGTACCGCTCGGCTGCCTGGTCTGGGGGCTGCTGCAGGCCGGTCGATGTTTCGACGCGTTTGCTGCCGGCAACTTCTTCACGGCCGAACCGGCCCAGCGATTGCGGGCCTTTGCGATCGCCATCCTGCTATCGACGATCCTCAAGCCGGTCGCCGGCGCGGCCCTGTCGGTGCTGCTCAGCGGAGCCGGCAGGGCCGGCGGCAGGACACTGGTGTTGACCGTCGGCTCGGACACCTTGATGGCGCTGGTGTTCGCCGGGCTGATTGCGGTGATCGCGTGGGTGATGGCGCAGGCCCGTACGCTCGCCGACGAAAACGCTCAGTTCGTCTGATCATGCCGATCAGGATCAGGCTCAACGTCATGCTCGCCGAACGCAACGTCAGATCGAAGGAACTGGCGGAGTATGTCGGTATCACCGAGGCCAACCTGTCGCTGCTGAAGCAGGGCAAGGTCAAGGGCGTCCGTTTCGAGACGCTGGAGAAGATCTGCGAATATCTGCGCTGCCAGCCCGGCGACCTGATGGTCTGGGAGCCGGGCAAGCCTGATACGTAAGGCGGCATGGCCGAAGCGGGAAGTTCTGCTAGTTCAGCGCATGCATCAGCCGGGTCACCGCCGGCACGAGGCTTATGACCGTGGCCGTGCCCATGCCGAGGCCCAGCAAATGCGCCGTCAGGGCGATGCGCAGGTCGATCACTTGACGTATTGCGCCCCGCCGTGCCCGAACGACCAGTTCTCCGGCAGCACTTCCACGAGATTGATGAAGATGTCTTCGGGCCGCAGGCCGGGGTTTTCGCCGAGGCGTTCGACGATCCGCCGGTACAGGGCCTGCTTCTTCGCCAGCGGTCGGGTGTTGCTGACGGTGAGCTGGATCAGCACCAGGTCGTCGCTGCGCTGGATGCCGAGATAGTCGGCGCCGTAGTTGAAATCCTCGCCGTCATGCTGGGAAATGGTCATGAAGCGGTCGCCCTCGGGCACGTCGTAGGTCTCGCGCATGGCCTCGTAGAGGTTGTCCATGATGGCCTGGCGATAGGCTGCAGACTTGCCCCGTCTCATCGAAATGCGTGTCAGCGGCATTGGAAGCTCCCTTGGAAGTGATGGGGAAGACATAGCGTGCGCTTGATCATTTAAAAACGCCATGAAATAACATTTCAATGATGCTGAATTTAAATGGTCGCCGATGAAGACGCTTGATGTCGAGGCGGTCCAGGCCTTCGTGCTGGTGGCCGACCTGAACAGTTTTACCCGGGCCGCCGAAGCCATGGGGAGCACGCAGTCGGCGATCAGTCTGAAGATCAAACGGCTGGAAAGCGGGCTCGGCCGACGGCTGCTGGAACGCACGCCGCGGCTGGTGCGGCTGTCCGCGGAGGGCACGGCCTTCCTGGCATCGGCACGCCAGCTGGTGGCGGCGCATCAGTCGGCGCTCGGTTCGTTTGCCGTGGAGCGGCGCCGCCTGGTGGTCGGCATCAGCCATCACATCGTCGGCGCGGATCTGGCGCAGGTGCTGAAGCGCATGAACGCCAGCGACCCCGCTTTGGTGATCGAGCTGCATATCGACACCTCGCGCGTCATGCTGGACGCGTTCGAGGGTGGCGCGCTGGACGCCGCCATCGTGCTGCGCCACGACGCCCACCGTCGCGATGGCGAGGCTCTGCTCGAGGAGGACTTCGGCTGGATGGCCGCGCCCGATTTCAATCACCCGCCGGGCGAACCGCTGCGGCTGGCGACCCAGGCACAACCCTGCAGCGTGCGCGCCATGGCCATCGGTGCGCTCGATGCCGCCGGCATCCCGTGGCAGGAGGTGTTTGTCGGTGGCGGAATCGCGACCATCGGCGCGGCTATTTCAGCCGGGCTGGCAATCGCCGCGCTGGTGCCGCGGGTGGCGCCTGCGGGCTGTCTCGATCTGGGACCGCGGCTCGGCCTGCCGCGTCTGCCGCGCCGCGAGGTGCTCCTGTATTCGAGCCTGACCGACGCCCGTGCCCGCGGCGCGCTGCGCGCGCTCGGCGCGGCCTTCCGCGCCAATGCCGGCTGACAGCTGCCGCGGAAACATTCGTTAACGAATTCCGGGCTACATCTTCTGCGGTACGGAGTAGCGTTGATGGATATGGCCCTGGTTGCAAGCGCTCTCGCCATGAAGGCGGCGGGAACTCAATCGCAGATCGGTACTGCGATCATGAAGTCGAACGCGGACATGGAAAAATCTACCGTGCTGACGCTGCTCGGCGGCGCCCAGCAGTCGTCGCAGGCCAATCTTGCTGCCGGCGTCGGTGGTAATCTCGACATCGCCGCCTGACGTTTCCGCTCAGGACTCGACCAGGCTCTTGAAGCCGCCATAGATCAGCCGCTTGCCGTCGAACGGCATCGCCTTCGGATCCATCATCTTTGCCAGCCGTGGGTCCTTCATCACCTTGCCGTTGATGCGGTCACGGTCGCGGCGCGATTTGTAGACGATGTAGGAAAAAACCACGACTTCGTCGGGCTTCAGCTTCACGCTGCGCGGAAACGAAGTGACCTTGCCGACGCTGACATCGTCGGCGATGCATTCGTGATAGTCGAGCGCGCCGTGCTCGCGCCACACCTTGCCGGCCTTGCGCGCCAGGCTGCGATAGGCGGCGAGTTTCTTCTTCGGCACCGGTACGATGAATCCGTCCACATAGGCCATGCAATGTCCTCCCTTGCGTTGGCGCGCACGGGCAGGTTTCGGCGCGCTCTTATGACAAAGACGGGCGAGAGGACGACAATCCGACCGTCCGGCGCTCTTTCGGAGGCGACATCTGGACGCAGGGCCGGTGGCTATTTCTGTAGCGCCGCCTTCACCAGTTTCACGGCGTCGTCGCTGGCCCATTCCGCGGGGCCGGCGATGGTGGCGATCTCGCAGCCCTTGCGGTCGATCAGCACCGAGGTAGGCATGCCCAGCGCCCGGCCGACGGCCTTCAGGTCCTGAAACACCTTGGCGTTGCTGTCGCTGAAATAGCCGAGCTTTTCGAGATTGCCGTCTTTCAGGAAGGCTTTCGGCTTGGCGGGGTCGCGGGTGTCGATGTTGATCGCCACCACCTCGAAATCGGGTCCGCCCAGTTTGCCCTGCAGTTGGTCCAGCGCCGGCATTTCCTTGCGGCAGGGCACGCACCAGGTCGCCCACAGGTTCACCAGTACCGTCCGGCCGCGCCAGTCGGACAGCTTCTTCGGCTGACCGTCGGCGTCCTTGAACGTCAGATCCGGGATCTGCAGCGGCGCCGAGGCCATGGTCAATGCGGCGACCTCGCCATGGGCCAAGGGCGCCAGTTTCTTCGCCTGCGCCACTGCCGGCAGGCAGGTGGGGTCGACCGGAGCAGCCGAGCGCCACAGCCCGTCGAAATTGGCAACCGCAGCATAACCGATGATCGCCCCGACCACGACCGCGCCGATCACGAAAGGACGCCGGCTGCGGGCCGGGCTGGTGGGAGGCGTGTCAGGCATATCGTTTGTCATTCCGTGTCAGATCCGGCTATGCAGAGCCCAGTGAGGCAATCGAGCCGGTGCGGCAGGTCCGCGGGCTCAAGATGAGTGGCAGTCATGAGCAACAAGATGTGGGGCGGTCGGTTCAGCGAGCGCCCCGACGCGATCATGGAAGAAATCAATGTTTCCATCGACGTCGATCGCCACCTTTATGCCCAGGACATTGCCGCGTCCAAGGCGCATGCCGCCATGCTCGCCAAGCAAGGCATTATCACGGCCAGTGATGCGAAAAATATCGCCAAGGGTCTAGACACGATCCTGTCAGAAATCGAGCAGGGCAAATTCACCTTCAAGCGCGCGCTCGAGGACATTCACATGAATGTCGAGAGCCGGCTGACCGAGATCATGGGCCCGGCCGCCGGGCGGCTGCATACCGCACGCTCGCGCAACGACCAGGTCGCCACCGATTTCCGGCTCTATGTCCGCGATACCCTCGACGAGACCGATGCCGCTTTGGCCGCGCTGCAGCTGGCGCTGGTGGATCGGGCGCTCGAGCACGCCGAGACGGTGATGCCGGGCTTCACCCATCTGCAGACCGCACAGCCGGTCACCTTCGGCCATCATCTGATGGCCTATGTCGAGATGACGGCGCGCGACCGCGGCCGCTTCCAGGATGCGCGCAAGCGGCTCAACGAAAGCCCGCTCGGCGCCGCGGCGCTGGCCGGCACCTCGTTCCCGATCGACCGCCACGCCACCGCCAAGGCGCTCGGCTTCGATCGTCCCATGAACAATTCGCTCGACGCGGTGTCCGACCGCGACTTCGTGCTGGAGACCCTGTCGGCAGCCTCGATCTGCGCGGTGCACCTGTCGCGCTTGGCCGAGGAGATCGTGATCTGGACCTCGCCGCTGGTCGGGCTTGTCCGTCTCAGCGACAAGTTCACCACCGGCTCGTCCATCATGCCGCAGAAGCGCAACCCCGACGCCGCCGAACTGGTGCGCGCCAAGACCGGCCGCATCATCGGCGCGCTCACCGGGCTGCTGATCGTCATGAAGGGCCTGCCGCTGGCCTATCAAAAGGATATGCAGGAGGACAAGCAGGGCGCCATGGAGGCCTTCGGCGCGCTGTCGCTGGCGATTCGCGCCATGACCGGCATGGTCCTCGACATCGTTCCGGACGAGGCCCGCATGCACGCTGCGGCCGGCGAGGGCTATGCCACCGCCACCGATCTCGCCGACTGGCTGGTGCGGACCCTGAAAATGCCGTTCCGCGATGCCCATCATGTCACCGGCCGGATCGTCGCCAGGGCATCGAAGGACGGCGTGGCGCTGCACGAACTGCCGCTGGCGGAGATGCAGGCCATCGAGCCGAAGATCACCGCCGCGGTGATGGCGGTGCTGTCAGTGGAATCCTCGGTGAAAAGCCGGGTCAGCTATGGCGGCACGGCGCCGAAAAACGTCAAGGCGCAGGCCAAGTCCTGGCTCAAGCGGCTGGAAAAAGAGCGAAAATTGGGCTGATCGGGTTGATCTGCAGAAAATTCAGTCCGGCCCGGGGTCTCGCCAGAGCGAGGCAATCTTTGTAAGGTGCCGGGGTATTTGGGGATATCGCCGTGAATCTGACGACCCGCCCTGCGTCTTCGCGATGGGCTCTTCTTGTTCTGACCGCTACCGCACTGGCCCTGGCCGGTTGCGGCCGTAAGGGCGGGCTCGATCTGCCGCCGCAGTCGTCTGCGCAGCCGCTGGCCGGCTCCGCGGCGGCAGTTGATCCGGATGCGGACGGCGCGGCCGGCAAGGGTTCAGCCCTGTTCAGTACCGCTCCCGGCGACAACGGCCAGCCGTTGGCCGCCAAGGGGCGCAAGAAGCCGTTCCTCCTCGACCCGCTGCTGGACTAAGCCGCCGTGCGCCATTTCGATTACCGCAACGGCGTGTTTCACGCCGAGGGTGTGAATATTGCCGAGGTGGCGGAAGCCGTCGGCACGCCGTTCTACTGTTATTCGACGGCGACGCTGGAGCGGCACTACCGGGTGTTCAGCGAGGCCTTTGCCGATGTGAAGACGCTCGTCTGCTACGCGATGAAGGCCAATTCCAACCAGTCGGTGCTGCGCACGCTGGCGAAGCTTGGCGCCGGTGCCGATGTGGTTTCCGGCGGCGAGCTGAAGCGCGCGCTGGCGGCCGGCATCCCGCCGTCGAAGATCCTGTTCTCCGGCGTCGGCAAGACTGCCGCCGAACTGCGCGCGGCGCTTTCGGAAGACATTCTCTGCATCAACGTCGAATCGGAGCCGGAGCTCGAACTGCTCTCGGCCATCGCCGCCGAGATGGGCCGCACTGCGCGGATTTCGGTGCGGGTCAATCCCGACGTGGATTCCGGCGGCCATGCCAAGATCACCACCGGCAAGTCGGAGAACAAGTTCGGCATTCCGCTCAGCCGCGCGCGTGCGGTCTATGCACGCGCCGCCGCATTGCCGGGCATTCAGGTCACCGGCGTCGACATGCATATCGGCAGCCAAATCACCGACCTCGCGCCGATGGAAACCGCGTTCCGGCTGCTGGCCGACTTCGTTACGGTGTTGCGCAGCGACGGCCATACCATCAGCCATGTGGATTTCGGCGGCGGTCTCGGCATCCCCTATTATGAGGATCGCGCGGTGCCGCCGGAGCCGGCGGCCTATGCCGCCATGGTCAAGCGCGTCAGCCACAACCTCGGCTGCACGCTGATGTTCGAGCCCGGCCGCATGATCGTCGGCAATGCCGGCATCCTGGTCGCCAAGGTGATTTACGTGAAGCACGGCGACGGCAAGACCTTTGTCATCATCGATGCCGCCATGAACGACCTGATCCGCCCCACACTGTACGAGGCCTATCACGAGATTTTGCCGGTCCGTGAAGCGGGCGCTGATGATGCGATGATCGTCGCCGACGTGGTCGGTCCTGTCTGCGAGACCGGCGACTATCTCGCGCTGGACCGCAAGCTGCCGGCGCCGAAGCCCGGCGACCTCGTGGCGGTGATGACCGCCGGTGCCTATGGCGCGGTGCAGGCTGGCACCTACAACACCCGCCCTCTGGTGCCCGAAGTGCTGGTCAACGGCGATCAATACGCCGTGGTCCGCCCGCGCGTGGAGGTCGAGGATCTCATCGCCATGGACAAGATCGCGCCCTGGCTGTGAGCTGACCTCTGGTGCCCGGCAAAGGCTGTCGTCGCCCGGCCTGCGCGCACTTGCGCGCCGGGACCGGGCGATCCAGTAAACTCAGAGCCATCGGTGTGTACTGGGTCACCCGTCGAGCCGGGTGACGGCAGCTGGAGATGGCGGCACCGTCTTCGACACCGCCGTCCTCACGCCTTCGTGACCCCATCGCGCCGAAATCGCCTTAGGCTCACGCCTTGCATGTGGGTTGTATCGTTTGCGGCATGCCTCACTGTTGCCGCCGTGCTAGGCTGCTATTCGGTAACCCGGAGATTTTGTTGAGCGGTTCGCCCCCCGACCGACCAGTACCATCGCGCGATCCCGACGCGCTGGCGCAGCATCAGCTGGCGCAGGCGCTGCTGCGGGCGCGTGTCGCGATCGGGTGGGAGCGGCTGTGGCCGCATTTGGCCCGCCTGTCCAGCATGGTTGGCCTGTTTCTGGTCGTCTCGTGGGCGGGGCTTTGGCTGGCGCTGCCGTTCATCGCCCGGGCCATCGGGCTCGGCCTGTTCGTGCTGCTGGCCCTGGCATCGCTGTTTCCGCTACGCAAATTCCGCTGGCCGAGCCGCGACGACGGCCTTGCCCGGCTCGACCGCGGTACCGGCATCCGCCATCGCCCGGTCACCGCGCTTGCCGATACGCTGGCCTCGAAGGACCCCGTCGCGCTGGCGCTGTGGCAGGCGCAGCGCGAACGCACTTTGGCCTCGGTCAAGCGGATCCGCGCCGGGCTGCCGTCGCCGCGGCTCGCGCTTCACGATCCGTGGGCGCTGCGAGCCCTGGTGATCGTGGCCATGGTCGCCACCTTCATCGCCGCCGGCGGCGAGCGCGTCCAGCGAATCGCCGCGGCGTTCGACTGGAACGGCGTGCTGGCGCCGGCCAATGTCCGCGTCGATGCCTGGGTCACCCCGCCGCTTTATACCGGCAAGCCGCCCATCATCCTGTCCGCTGCCAACAAGGATGCCGCCGCCGCAGATGCTGCCGCGCTACCGGTGCCGGCCGGCAGCACGCTGATCGTGCGCTCCAGCGGCGGCGCGCTCGATGTCGCGCTCGGCGGCGGCGTTACCGAGGTCGCGCCGACCGCGGAAGCGCCCAAGGGCACCAACGAGCGGCACTTCACCATCGCCGGCAACGGCACCGCCCATGTCCGCGCGCCCTCGGGCCAGCCGGTCTGGACCTTCACCGCAACGGCGGACCGCGCCCCGAGCATCGCGCTGGCCAAGGATCCGGAACGCCAGGCCCGCGGCTCGCTGCAGATGTCCTACAAGCTCGAGGACGATTACGGCGTCACCGAAGCCCACGCGCAATTCGCCTTACGCAACGCCGATGCCAAGGGCGACAAGCCGCGGCCGCTGTTCGAGCCGCCGGGCTTCGCGCTGGTGCTGCCCAATGCGCGGACCCGCAACGGCGTCGGCCAGACCGTCAAGGACCTCAGCGAGGATCCCTATGCGGGCGCCGATGTGACGCTGACGCTGACCGCCAAGGACGAGGCCGCCAACGAAGGCAAAAGCGAGCCGTTCAATACCAGACTGCCGGAGCGGTTGTTCACCAAGCCGCTGCCGCGCGCGCTGATCGAGCAGCGCCGCAATCTGGCGCTCGACGCCAACCAGAGTTCGCAGGTTGCGGTGGCGCTCGCCGCGCTGATGATCGCGCCGGAAGCGTTCACGCCGGAGGCGGGCCAGTATCTCGGCCTGCGCAGCGTCGCCACCCAGCTCGACCGCGCCCGCACCGATGCGGCGCTGCGCGAGGTGGTGGCCAGCCTTTGGGCGCTTGCCGTGACCATCGAGGACGGCGACATCACCGACGTCGACAAGGCGCTGAAGGCGGCCCAGGAGGCGCTCAAGCAGGCGCTGGAGCGCGGCGCCAGCGACGAGGAGATCAAGAAGCTCACCGAAAATCTGCGCGCGGCGCTCGACAAGTTCCTGAAACAGCTGGCCGAGCAGATGAAGCAGAATCCGCAGCAGCTGGCGCGTCCGCTCGATCCCAACACCAAGGTGATGCGGCAGCAGGACCTCAACAACATGATCGAGCGCATGGAGCGGCTGTCGCGCTCCGGCGACAAGGACGCCGCCAAGCAGCTGCTCGAACAGATGCAGCAGATGCTCGAGAACCTGCAGATGGCGCAGCCCGGCCAGTCCGGCGACGGCGAGATGGAGCAGGCGCTCAACGAGCTCGGCGACATGATCCGCAAGCAGCAGCAGCTCCGCGACAAGACCTTCAAGCAGGGTCAGGATTCGCGGCGCGACCGGATGCGCGGCAAGCCCGGTGAGCAGGGCATGGGCGACCTGCAGCAGGACCAGCAGAGCCTGCGCGATCGCCTGAAGAAATTGCAGGACCAACTCGCCAAGCAGGGCCTGGGCAAGGGACAGAAGGGCGAAAAAGGCGAAAAGGGTCAGGGCGGCGAACAGGGCCAGGGCGAGCAGGGTGACGGCGATGGCCTCGGCGATGCCGACAACGCCATGGGCGACGCCAGCGGCCGGCTCGGCGAAGGCAATGCCGACGGCGCGGTGGATTCCCAGGGCCGTGCCCTCGATGCTCTGCGCAAGGGCGCGCAGTCGCTGGCACAGGCGATGCAGCAGGGTGACGGCGAGGGCCAGGGCGACGGTCCCGGCAACGCACCGGGCCGCCAGCAGAGTGGTGGACGCGACACCGATCCGCTCGGTCGGCCGCTGCGCGGCCGCGAACTCGGCGACGATCTGACGGTGAAGATTCCCGGCGAGATCGACGTCCAGCGGGTCCGCCGCATCCTCGAGGAACTGCGCCGCCGCCTCGGCGACACCAGCCGCCCGCAGCTCGAGCTCGACTACATCGAACGGCTGCTGAAGGATTATTGAGGGGCGCTTCTGCTTTTCCCCTCCCCAGCAAAGCGAAGCTTTGCGCCGTGGGAGAGAGTGCCTGAGCGAAGCGAAGGCGGGAGAGGGAAAGCCGCGAGCGCCGTTGCCGCCGCAACAGCCCCCTCTCCCGTCTCGAACCCGCTTCGCGTGTTCGATCCACCCTCTCCCGCCAACGCAGCTTCGCTGCGTCGGGGGAGAGGGAAAAGGAGAGCGCCGCCCCTAATCCCTTGTCCGCGACGCCAGCGCATCCGCGACCGCGGTACGGATGTCCGCCACGGAGAACGGCTTCGTGACCACGTCGTGGACGATGGCATTGAGGCCGGAGGCGCGTTCGCGCTGGTCGGCGAAACCGGTCATCAGCAGGATGGTCAGGTCGGGAAAGTCGCGTGCGGCGGCCAGCGCCAGCGCGATGCCGTCCATCACCGGCATCTTGATGTCGGTCAGCAGCAGGTCGAAGGCGCCGTCCTGATCGGTCAGGATCTCGAGGGCCTCGGCGCCGTCCTGCGCGGTCACGATGTCGTGGCCGTCCAGCGCGATGGCGCGCGCCACCAGCAGGCGCATGGATTCCTCGTCATCGGCGATCAGCACGCGGGGCATTGTCTCTCCGTCAAACCAGGGCGCGTCAGGCGCCGATATCGCGCTTGTTGAAGAAACGCACGTCGATGGTGCGGCCTTCTGCCGGCGGCGACGCCAGCCGCGACTTGAACCACGCCTTGTCGCCGGGATTGAGGCCTTGCTGGTCCAGCACGGCCGTCCAGGCGTAGATCTCGGTGCCGTGTTCGTCACGGACAACAAAGCGCAGCCGCGGCATCGCCACGGGCTTGGTGTGGCTGTCGCCGACGATATTGCCCTCGATCACCAGCACGCGCTTGCCGTCGACCTCCTCGGTGGCGACCTTGACGTCCTTGAACGACAGGCCCCGCAAATTGACGCCGAGGCCGACGGCTTTGTAAAATGACGCGGTTTGCGGCATCAGCTTGACCACGTCGACCCGCCAGATCATCAGGGCTAGCACCAGGGCGGCCATGCCGGCGCAGGCGATCGAGGAGTTGATGCGCGGCAGGAACGGGATGCGGGCCGGCATCGATGGCGCCAGGCCGCGCAGGCGTGACAGTGCGGCTGACAGGCGCGAGGTCTTGGCGTCAGCCGGGGCGAGGGCCGGTTCGTCCTGGGCCTCTTCGGCCCAGGCGGGATTTTCGGGCGGCTCTTCGGCGGGCAAGGCGCTGGCGATCGACGGGCTTTCGACCAGCGGCTGATCCTGATCCGCGCTGTCGTCGTCGGTCAGACCCCAGGCGTTCATGTCGTCGTCCGGCGGGGGCGGTGGTGCCGCGGCCGCTGCGGGAACCAGTGCCTCGCGACGGGCGAGATCCTCCGGCTGCGCCAGCCACACTTCCTTGCAGCGCGCGCAGCGCACAGTGCGCCCGGCATCGCCGAAGGTCGCCGGATTGACGGCGTAGGCTGTCGTACAGTTGGGACAAACGATATGCATGGAGCTATTCGCCAATGACATTGCCGGCAGGCTACAAGACGACCGTTAACGAATCGGAAACCATAAGGGCGGCACAACCAATTAGGATATTTCAATGAGCGGTCGTGGGGCCGCACTGCGTCTCATCGAACGGAGCTGAATGTGGTCCGGTTCGAAAACGTCGGTCTGCGCTACGGGCTTGGCCCGGAGATTCTGCGCGACCTGAGTTTCCAGATTCCTGCGCACTCGTTCCAGTTCCTCACCGGCCCTTCCGGCGCCGGCAAGACGTCGCTGCTGCGCCTGCTGTTCCTGTCGATGCGGCCGACCCGCGGCCTGGTCACGCTGTTCGGCAAGGACATCTCCCTGCTCGGCAAGGACCAGATCGCCGACCTGCGCAAACGCATCGGCATCGTGCTGCAGGATTTCCGCCTGCTCGACCACATGACCACCTACGAGAATGTCGCACTGCCGTTCCGGGTCATGGGCCGCGACGAATCGAGCTACCGCCGCGAGGTCATCGACCTGCTGAAATGGGTGGGGCTGGGGGAGCGGATGGATGCGCTGCCGCCGATCCTGTCCGGCGGCGAGAAGCAGCGTGCGGCGATCGCGCGCGCGGTGATCTCGCGGCCGCATCTGCTGCTGGCCGACGAGCCGACCGGCAACGTCGATCCGACCCTCGGCCGGCGCCTGCTGCGGCTGTTCATCGAGCTCAACAAGTCCGGCACCGCCGTCATCATCGCGACCCACGATATCACGCTGATGGACCAGTACGACGCGCGGCGCATGGTGCTGCATCAGGGGCGGCTGCATATCTATGAGTAGAACCGGAGACGAGCACGGCGCGCTGATGGATCTCGGGCACGACACCCCGCAGGTGCCGGCGCGTGCGCGCAATTTGTCGCCGATCGTGCCGCGCGGCTCGATCGCCGGCCGTGCACTGGTCGCGGTGGTGGCGATCATGACGTTCCTGGCTTCGATCACCACGGGCGCCGTGCTGCTGATCTCCGCCTCGGCATCGGAATGGCAGTCCGAGGTGGCCAGCGAAATCACCATCCAGGTGCGGCCGGTGCCCGGCCGCGATCTGGAGCGCGATACGCTGGCGGTGGCCGAGACGGTGCGGGCGCAGCCGGGCATCGTCGAGGTGCGTCCCTATACCAAGGCGGAATCCGCGGCGCTGCTGGAGCCTTGGCTCGGCAGCGGGCTGTCGCTCGACGACCTGCCGGTGCCGCGCGTGATCGTTGCCCATGTGGTGCCGGGGACCACACTGGATATCGCCAAGCTGCGCGGCCAGGTGACCCAGGCGGTGCCGGCGGCGACCGTCGACGACCATCGTGCCTGGATCGAGCGGATGCGTTCGATGACATCGGCGACGGTGCTTGCCGGCATCGGCATTCTCGCGCTGGTCATCGTCGCCACCATCATTTCGGTGTCGTTCGCCACCCGCGGCGCCATGGCCGCGAACCGGCCGATCGTCGAGGTGCTGCATTTCGTCGGCGCCGGTGACCGCTATATCGCCAACCGCTTCTTCCGGCATTTCCTGCGGCTCGGCCTGCAGGGGGCGTGATCGGCGGCGGCGCCGCGATGCTGGGTTTCGGGTTTTCCGAATCCGTCGCCAGCTGGTTTTCCGGCACCCCGGTGGGGGACCAGTTCGCCGCGCTGCTGGGGACGTTTTCGCTGCGCCCGTCGGGCTATCTGGCGCTGGCGGTGCAGGCGGTGCTCATCGCGGCGATCACCGCATGGGCCTCGCGCCGCACCCTGTTTTCGACGCT
Source organism: Rhodopseudomonas sp. P2A-2r (assembly GCF_026015985.1). Lineage (GTDB taxonomy): Bacteria > Pseudomonadota > Alphaproteobacteria > Rhizobiales > Xanthobacteraceae > Tardiphaga. The sequence continues at coordinate 1,181,913 of NZ_CP110389.1, forward strand.
GAACGATATCGAATGAGGCGGTCCGCTGGTCGGCAGTGCTCCCCTTGCGCATCGGGCCCGGGCTGGCATCGCCAACAGGACCGAAAAAACTAGAATTGTGCCGACAGGATCACGCACCGCCAGATGACCGTGCCGCTGGATGAGGACCCGATCGACAGACCGGCCGCGCGACCGCGCAGCCGCCGGGGCATGCTGCGCGCGGCTTTCGTTGTGGCCTTTGCGCTGACCTTCATGGTGGGTGCGATCGGCTTTGTCGGCTTCCTGTCGCAGTTGCGCAGCGCCGAGGCGCGGCCCGGCAAGAAGGCCGACGGCATCGTCGTGCTGACCGGCGGATCGTCGCGGGTCTCCGACGCGATGGAGTTGCTGGCCGGCGGCTACGGGACACGGTTGCTGATCTCAGGCGTGCATCCGACCAACGGCGCCAGCGAGATTTCGCGCGCTTTGCCGGACAGCCAGTTGCTGATCTCCTGCTGCGTCGATCTCGATCGCTCCGCGGTCAATACCCGCAGCAATGCCGTGGAGACCAGACGCTGGGCGCGGGAGCGCAACTTCCGCTCGCTGATCGTGGTCACCTCGAACTACCACATGCCGCGCGCCTTCGTTGAGCTGTCCCACGAGATGCCGGAGATCGAACTGATCCCGTTCGTGGTCATCGGCGACAGATGGCGCGACGAGCCGTGGTGGACTTCGGGCACCACGCTGCGCCTGCTGCTGTCCGAATATGTCAAATATCTCGCTGCCGAGGTCAGGGTCTGGCTGGCCGACCACGGCATCGACTTGACGCCCGACGGCAATGAGCCGCAAACCGACAACGCGCCGCGCAAGCCGGCCACCGCCTCCGCCAATTGATCGGATCTTCGATGGTTTCCATTTTCGTGCGCTCGCTGATCTACAACGTGCTGTTCTATGTGCTGCTGGTGTTCTGGATTCTGGTGGCGATCCCGACCTTCGTGATGCCGCCGCGGGCGTTCATGGCGATTGCCAAGGCATGGGCCCGCAGCAGCGTCTGGCTGATGCGGGTGGCCTGCAACACCAAGACCGAATATCGCGGACTCGAAAAATTCCGGCGGGGCCGCTGGTCGTCGCCTCCAAGCATCAGTCGATGTGGGAGACCTTCGCGCTGATGCCGTTCTTCGACCGGCCGCTGTTCATCTACAAGCGCGAGCTCGGCAAGATTCCGTTTTTGGCTGGTACCTGAAAAAATCGAAGATGGTCGGCGTCGATCGCGACGGCGGGGCGCGGTCGCTGATCGACATGGCCAGGCGCGCCACCGAAGAGGTGCAACTCGGCAGGCAGCTGATCATCTTTCCGGAGGGCACGCGGCGACCCGTCGACGCCGCTCCGGACTACAAGCCCGGCATCGCCCAGATCTACAGCAAATGCGGCGTGCCGTGCCTGCCGGTGGCGCTGAACTCCGGCCTGTTCTGGCCGCGCCGGACCTTCCTGCGCTATCCCGGCACGCTGGTGGTGGAGTTCCTCGATCCGCTGCCGCCGGGCCTGCCGCGCAAGGAATTCATCGCCGCCATCAGCACCTCCATCGAAGCCGCCACCGCCCGCCTGGTCACCGAGGCCCGCGCGGAACAGGCCGCACTGTTCGGCCGCGTGCCGAACGTCGCGGTGAAGGAGAACTAGCGTTTTGCACGAGGCCTGCGTGATCCCTCCCCCGCGTCTTCGCGGTGGGGAGGGTCGGCCGAACGAAGCGATGCGTAGCATCGCTGAAGTGGAGGCCGGGGTGGGGGCGCCGGGAGCGCGGAGTTTGTTGTGACACCCCCACCCGACCGCGCTTCGCGCGGCCACCCTCCCCGCCGCGAAGACGCGGGGGAGGAAAGAGAGTGCCTCACCAACTCACCCCTGCAACATCGCCGCCAGCTGATGCAGTTGCGGATCGCGAAAGCCTTCGGCCTCGATGGCCTTCACCGTCGACAGCACGTAGTCGCGGTTGGGACCGGAGCGGCCATGGCCCTGCTTCACGAAATGCAACTGCTCGGTCAGGCTCAGCCGGCCGGCATATTGCACGTGGCTGCGGTCGACCACATAGGCCAGCGCGCTGACGCGGTCGCGGGCCTCGTTGCCGAGCCATACCGACCGCATCACCTCGCGATAGACGTGGGTGGTCTGCTCGCGCTCGCGCAGATATGCGATGGTGGCATGGCGTTTCTCTGCGGCGACCCGGAAGGCGATGCCGCGGCAGGCGCCGCCGCGGTCGAGACCGAGCACCAGGCCGGGTTTCTCCGGCGTGCCACGATGGTCGAAGGAATAGACGCATAACGCGCGGTGCTCGCCGATCAGCCGCGCCGGCGCCTGCTCGAGGAAGTCGAAGCCCGGCCGCCACATCAGCGAGCCGTAGCCGAACACCCAGAGGTCGCCGTGCGACGTCGCTTCGGTTGATTGTGCTGCCGACATGCTACCGACCTAGCAGAATCCGGCTTTTGAGGCGAAGCGTTTCCCTGCAACCCCGGCCTGCATCGGGCGGGGGAAGCCCGGTGTCACCGCTGATTTGACAAAATCATGCTGTCTACGTCCCGCCATGTCCGATTTTGTCCTGCCGACCCGCCGGCGCCGCCTGTGGCCCGTTTTCATCATGCCCATCCTCGTTGTCGTCCTGGCGGCGGCGTGGAGCGCATTCTGGTTCTATGCCGCCTCCAAGGTCGACGAGAACGTCGACGCCTGGCGCGCCCGCGAGGCCGCGGCGGGGCGGACCTACGACTGCGCAGATCGCTCGGTGGCCGGCTTCCCGTTCCGGCTCGAAGTGCGCTGCACCGGTGTGAGCGTGGCGCTGCTGGCGCAGACCGCGGGGCAGGCGGCAGCGCAGCCGATCAATGCCAAGCTCGGCGAAATTCTGGTGGTGGCGCAGATCTACGATCCCAAGCTGCTGATCGCCGAATTCAAGGCGCCGGCCGTGCTGTCCGATCGCGGCCAGCCGGCCATGGTGGTGAACTGGTCGACGGCGCGCAGCAGCATCGTCGGCCTGCCCGGACCGCCCGACCGAGCCGACATCGTGTTCGACGACGCCTCGGTGGACCGCATCGCCGCCTCCGTGCAGGCGCCGATCGCGCGCGCCAAGCATATCGAACTGCACGGCCGCAACGCCGAGAGCTCGACGCCGGACAAGCCGGTCATCGAGGCGGCGCTGCAGATCGGCGGCGGCAGTATCCAGGATCTGCATCCGCTGCTCGCGGTGCCGTTCGACGCCGACATCCGTGCCCAGCTCAGCGGGCTGAAGGACTTCTCGCCCAAACCCTGGCCGGCGCGGTTTCGCGAGTTGCAGGCCGCCGGCGGCCGGGTGGAGATTGTGCAGTCGCGGATCCAGCAGGGCGACTTGATTTCGGTGGCGTCGGGCTCGCTCGGCCTGACCGCGGCGGGCAATCTCGACGGCGAAGTGCAGATGACCGTCGCCGGGCTGGAGAAGGTGATCCCGGCGCTCGGCATCGACAAGCTGCTGGAAATGGGCGTGCCGCAGTCGGCGCTGGATCGTTTTGCGCCTGGCGTGAAGAGCGCGGACGTCAACAACGTGCTTGGCGCGCTGGACCGCGCCATTCCGGGCCTCGGCAAGGTGGTGCGCCAGAATGCCAGCGCGGGCGTTACTGCCGGCGTCAATTCGCTCGGAACCGAGGCCATGCTGGAGGGCCGTAAGGCACGCAGCTTCCCGCTGAAATTCGTCGATGGGGCGGTGATGATGGGCTCGCTGAAGGTCGCGCAGATCCCGCCGCTGTTTTAGAAAGACGAAGCGCGCCCTTTCTTCCCCTCTCCCCCAAGCAGCGAAGCTGCGCAGGCGGGAGAGGTGGATCGAAGGCGCGAAGCGCATTCGAGACGGGAGAGGGGGCTCTTCTGAGTTTGCGGCTTTCCCTCTCCCGCCTTCGCTGCGCGAAGGCGCCCTCTCCCGCTGCGCAAAGCTTCGCTTTGCTGGGGGAGAGGGGAAGGAAGAAAGCGCGCGCCTTACTCTGCTTTCTTCGTCAGCGCGGCGTGCTTGCGGCCGAAGTCCGGCGCGGCTTCGTCTTGGCCGATGCTCACGATGCCCCGGCGGATGGCGCGGGTGCGGGTGAAATGATCGAACAGCGCTTCGCCGTCGCCGCGGCGCATGGCGCGGGTCAGCTTCGACAGGTCTTCCTGGAACGCGCCGAGCATTTCCAGCACCGCGTCCTTGTTGGCCAGGAACACGTCGCGCCACATGGTCGGGTCGGATGCGGCGATGCGGGTGAAATCGCGAAAGCCGCCGGCGGAGAACTTCAGCACTTCCGAGCGAGTCACGTCCTCGAGCTCGTCGGCTGTGCCTACGATTGTATAGGCGATCAGATGCGGCAGATGGCTGGTAACCGCCAGCACCAGGTCATGATGCGGGGCCGTCATGATCTCGACATTGGCGCCGAGCGCGGCCCAGAACGCCGTGAGTTTCTCCACGGCCGCTGTATCCGCGCCCTCGGGCGGCGTGAGAATGCACCAGCGGTTCATGAACAGTTCGGCGAATCCGGAATCCGGCCCGGAATTCTCCGTGCCGGCGACCGGATGGGCCGGGATGAAGTGCACATTATCAGGCAGATGCGCGGCCATGGCCGTCAGCACCGACGCCTTGACCGAGCCGACGTCGGAGACGATGGCGCCGGGTTTGAGATGCGCGCCGATGCTTTCAGCCACCGCGCCGGACACGCCCACCGGCACGCAGGCGATCACCAGATCGGCATCCGCCACGGCGCTGGCATTGTCGTCAGCGACCACGTCCGCGAGCTTGATCTCAACCGCCCGCGCCCGAACGGCGGCCGACGCATCGGTGGCTACCAGCACTTCGGCGAGGCCGAGCTGCTGGATGCCGCGCGCCAGCGACGAGCCGATCAGGCCGAGTCCGATCAGCGCGATGCGTTTGAAGGGCGGCTGCGCAGTCACGTATTTGACGCCATGAATTCGCGCAAAGTCTCGATGACCAGCCGGTTGGCCTCCTCGGTGCCGATGGTCATGCGCAGCGAGTTGTGCAGGCCGTAATTGTTGACGGCACGCAGCACGAGTCCGCGCTTGGTGAGGAATGCGTCGGCATCGGCGGCAGTTTTTCCCGTCTCCGGAAAATGCATCAGGATGAAGTTCGCCACGCTCGGCGTCACCTTGATGCCGAGCTTGGTGATTTCAGCGGTCATGATCTCGACCCACTTCGCAGTGTAGTCGACCGACATCTTTACATGGCCGGTGTCCTCGATCGCGGCGACCGCGGCGAACATCGCCGGTGCCGAGACGTTGAACGGACCGCGCACGCGGTTCAGCGCATCGACGATATGGGCCGGGCCGAACATCCAGCCGATCCGCAGGGCGGCAAGACCGTGCACCTTGGAGAAGGTGTAGGTGGCCACGGTGTTGTCCGTGGTCTTCGCCAGTTCGAGGCCGTTGTCGTAGTCACCTTTGGTGACATAGTCCGAATAGGCGGCGTCGAGCACCAGCAGCACGTGCTCGGGCAGGCCAGCGCGCAGACGCTTGATCTCCGACGACGGCAGATAGGTGCCGGTCGGATTGTTCGGGTTGGCCAGCCACACCAGCTTGGTGCGATCAGTCACGCATTTCAGGATGGCGTCGACGTCGCAGGTGAGGTCGATTTCCGGTGCCACGACATTGGTGGCGCCGTTGCCCTGGGTGGCGATCGGGTAGACCAGAAAACCGTGCGCCGTCGAAATCGCCTCGTCGTCGGGGCCGAGATAGACATGCGCCAGCAGGTTCAGGATCTCGTCGGAGCCGGCGCCGCAGATGATCTGCGCGGGATCGAGGCCGAAACGGCGGCCGATCGCCTCGCGCAGGACCTTTGAGGTGCCTTCCGGATAATCCTCGAGATGGGCTGCCGCGGTGGCAAACGCCTCCTTCGCCTTCGGCGACGGGCCGAACAGGGTCTCATTGGCCGACAGCTTGTAGGTCTTGCGGCCGGGATCGACCACCGGGCTCTTGCCGGGGGTGTAGGGCGAAATATCGAGGATGCCGGGCTTCGGCACGGGACGGGACATCGGTAGCTCCAGATCAGTCAGGCGTCTCAGACGTGCGGTCAGGACCGCTTGGCGTCGGCGGGCACCGTATAGCGGGTTGCGTGGCTGCCGACGAGGGCCGAAGAACGCATGGTTGCCCCCGCAGCAACGAGCGCCGCCTTGATGCTGTCGAGGCTGGTGGCCGCGGTGATCGATACCAGCAGCGCGGCGCCGTCGAAGGCGGTATCGGGCACGGCGACGATCTCGGCCAGCGGCGACAGCGCGCGGGCGATCTCCGCATTCCAGCCGGACACCCGCACGCTCCACATCTCGACTTCCGTCACCATGGCGCTGTCGGCGACGCGGGACACCACGAAGACCGGCAGTGCGGCGGGATGGTCGGCGCGCTCGATGAACGGCAGCCGTGCGATGATTTTCGGCGTGCCCTTGGCTTCCAGTTCGAGCCACCATGGCGTGCGGCTCGAGGTCGCCGACACCAGCGCCAGGTCGCCCTTGGATTTGGCGACGGCCTCGACCGCCGCGGCGGCGCTGAAATGCGCCACATAGGGCACCGTGAAGCCGAAATGGAATCGCGCCGAATCCCGCATCGCGGATTCGCCGAGCGACAGATCGGCATGCACCGAGAACGGCGCCTGCACATAGGTGAAGGTGGCGATGATCACCCGCCAGATGCTCTCCACGGTATCGATCGGCAGGATGCCGCGATGGCGCTGCACCAGCCGCCGCATCATGTCGGCCTCGCGCGCCGGGCGGAACGCCGAGCCGACCTCCTGGGTCTGCTTCACCGAGATCAGCCGGTCGATGATGTCGCCGCGCTGCATCAGCAGGCTGTGGACCTGCGCGTCGATGCTGTCGATTTCCTGGCGCAGCACCTCGAGCGAGGGCGGGGCGGGCGGTGCGATGGACATGCGTGGTAACCTGCAAGACGTGGAAGCGACTGATGAAATCGGGGATGTGGCCGCCCATCTTGATAGGGTTCGCAGGCTCTGAAAGCAAAGAAAACATTGCGCCCGCGGGCCGCCGCGGAAGACAGGGTTTACCGTGTCCGCCGCCGCTTCTTGACGGAGGGCGTGTGCAGGACTAGCTTAACTGTCACTTCGTGGTCATTTGAGCCGGCCGGCTTGCAGCCACGTTAAACAACTTGCTAAACAGGCCGGGGACACACTCAGAGTGATCCCGGCCGAACGCGTGTTCAGGCCGGGTTTTTATGGCCTGAATTCCGCGGTGGTCTGCGTGACCTTCTGAGGAGGCCAGTATCGAGATGGTAAACGTCCAGGCGTTGAAGCCGGAGACGGCGCGAAACAAGGATAGCGCCCACGAGGCGGATCATCCCACCTCGCTCGTGGCGCTGTTCGGCGCCGACCAGCCGCTGCGGCTCGATTGCGGCGTCGATCTCGCGCCATTCCAGATCGCCTACCAGACCTACGGCACGCTCAACGCCGACCGATCCAACGCCATTCTGGTCTGCCATGCGCTGACCGGCGACCAGCATGTCGGCAATCCGCATCCGGTCACCGGCAAGCCGGGCTGGTGGAACACCCTGCTCGGCCCGGGCAAGGCGCTCGACACCGACCGCTATTTTGTCATCTGCTCCAACGTGCTCGGCAGCTGCATGGGCACCACGGGCCCGGCCTCGACCAATCCGGCCACCGGCAAATTGTGGGGGCTGGATTTTCCGGTCATCACCATTCCCGACATGGTGCGCGCCCAGGCCATGCTGATCGACCGGCTCGGCATCGACACGCTGTTCGCGGTGGTCGGCGGCTCGATGGGGGGCATGCAGACGCTGCAGTGGAGCACGGCCTATCCGAAGCGGGTGTTCTCCGCGCTGGCGGTGGCCTGCAGCACGCGGCATTCGGCGCAGAACATCGCGTTCCATGAACTCGGCAGGCAGGCGGTGATGGCCGATCCGGACTGGCACGGCGGCCGCTACTTCGAGGAGGGTAGCTATCCGCACCGCGGCCTCGGCGTCGCGCGCATGGCCGCGCACATCACCTATCTGTCGGACGCCGCCCTGCACCGCAAGTTCGGTCGCCGGATGCAGGACCGCGACCTGCCGACGTTTTCGTTCGACGCCGATTTCCAGGTCGAGAGTTATCTGCGCTACCAGGGCTCGTCCTTCGTCGAGCGCTTCGACGCCAACTCCTATCTGTATCTGACCCGCGCCATGGACTATTTCGATGTCGCCGCCGACCACAACGGCGTGCTGGCGGAAGCCTATCGCGGCACCCAGACGCGGTTCTGCGTGGTGTCGTTCACCTCCGACTGGCTGTTTCCCACCACGGAATCCCGCGCCACGGTGCATGCACTCAATGCCGGCGGCGCGCGGGTGTCGTTTGCCGAAATCGAAACCGACAAGGGCCACGACGCCTTCCTGCTCGATGTGCCGGAGTTCATCGACATCTCCCGCGCCTTCCTGGAATCCGCCGGCGCCGTGCGCGGCCTGATCGCGGAGAAGTAACATGGCCGCACAGCAACAGGTTCTGCCCCTGCCGGGTCTCGTCATCCCCGGCGCGCAACCGCAGCGCGGCGATCATCTGCTGATGGCGGAAATGGTGGCGCGCGGCTCCAAGGTGCTCGACGTCGGCTGCGGCGAAGGCGATCTGCTGCAGCTGCTGGAAAGCCGCGGCATCGACGGCCGCGGCATCGAGCTGTCGCGCGAGGGCGTCAACCGCTGCGTCGCCAAGGGGCTCGCCGTGGTGCAGGGCGACGCCGACACCGACCTCGTCAACTATCCCGATGACGCCTTCGACTATGTGATCCTGTCGCAGACGCTGCAGGCCACACGGCAGCCGAAGGTGGTGCTGGAAAACCTGCTGCGCATCGGCCGGCGCGCCATCGTGTCGTTTCCGAATTTCGGATTCTGGAAGATGCGTTTGCAGTTGCTGGTGAACGGCCAGATGCCGCGCACCGAGAACCTGCCGGCGACCTGGTACGACACGCCGAACATCCACTTCTGCACCATCAAGGACTTCGTGCAGCTGTGCGACGAGATCAACGTCAAGATGGAGCGCGCGGTGGCGCTCGATCTCAACGGCCGTCCGCTGCGCCTCAACGCGCCGTGGTGGTTCTGGAACATGTTCGGCGAGCAGGGCGTGTTCCTGCTCAGCCGCGCCGCCAGATCCGCCGGACAATAAACTTCGGCGTCGCGTCCATTCGGAACGGTACGTCAGTCCGGCGAGATTGCAGATTCGTGGGTCCCCTATTTGCAGGCCACGTCTGCATTCCTGTCGTAACAGAATGATAATCGAAATCCCAACGCGTATGAATGTTGCGTGACGTCTGCGTTAATCGCAATTTAACGCTATTTGGCCGCGACTGTCTTAACAGAGATTAATTCTCGTGGCCGCAATGCGGCGCGAGACGCGACGCGAATTTCAGCCGCGTCTTTTTATGGCCACATCAAATTCCTTTACCCCACCCCCGCTATCGACCGCTCGTTTGGCGATCAGCATCGGGGTCTGGGTTCACAAGGAAAAAATTTGGTATGGTTCAGTTCACTGCGTTTCGTTGGGCGCTTCGCTTCGTCACTCTCGCCTTTTGTTCGGTCGTCATTGTCGCGCTCGCAACACCGGCTTCGGCACGGCCACGTCACAGCGGGCATCATGCCCATTCCCATCACAAGACCTACAATCACAGTTCCCGTCATCACGGCCGCCGTCACATGCGCGTCTCTGCTCGCCATGCGACTCTGCAGAGCGCTGACAGCGCCGCGGAATCGTTCGCCGGCAGCGGCTTCAGCTCGTCCAACGTGGTCGCCGAGGCGCGGCGCTACATCGGCAGCAATCCCACCGGCCGCAGCCGCCTGTGGTGCGCGCGCTTCATGAACATGGTGCTGCAGCGCTCCGGCCATCAGGGCACCGGCTCCGACATGGCGCGTTCGTTCTCGAGCTACGGCCAGCGCATTTCCGGCCCGCAGGTCGGCGCCATCGCAGTGATGTCGCGCGGCCGTCGCGGCGGCCATGTCGGCGTCGTCAGCGGCATCGATCCCAACGGCAATCCGATCATCGTCTCCGGAAATCACGGCCGCCGCGTCGCGGAGTCCGTCTATTCGCGCGGTCGCATCTACGCCTATGTGATGCCGACGAGCTGAGTTAGTCGAATGCGTAGGGTGGGCAAAGTCAGCGTGCGCGCAAGCGCACGATGACGTGCCCACCATCTCGCGAGATGGTGGGCACGGCGCAAGAGCGCCTTTGCCCACCCTACGACTGAGCGGACTACTGAGCGGACTACAGCAGCTGCGGCGCTTCGACAGATATCGCATCGCCTTCGGCAATGCTGCCGCCGGCAATCACCTCGGCATAGACACCGAGATCGGCATGGCCGTAGGTCTGCATCAGCGTCGCGGGAATGTTGAGATCGCGCGCCGCGGTGTCGGGATCGACATTGGTCGCGGCGCAGCGGACGATGCGCTTGACGATCTTCAAGCGGGCATCGCCGATCGCGATCACCTGATCCATCAGGTCGAACTCGTGCCAGGCCGGCCAGCCCGTTACATAGACGTTGCCGCGAAACCGCAGCGGATGCACTGGCTGGCCGATCTCGTTTTCCAACGCTTTGACGCTGGCGAGGTTGATGATCGACACCACCTTCTTGGCCACGTCGGAAAAGCTGTGCCCGGCCGCGAACAGGATTTTTGGCGGCCCGCGCAACTCGTCGGCAAAGTTGGCGGCGAAGTACTGCTCGATCGCCGCCCGGCCTTCCGATGTCTCCAGGTCGCCGCGCACGATCTCGGCGCCGTCGCGGTGGATCGTCAGGGTGTGGCTGGCCTCGTCGTAGTGGCTGCGCAGGGCCGCCAGCCGCTCGTTGCGCATCAGCATCAGGAACTTGATCTTCGGGAAATACTGCGGCGCCGCCGGATCGAAGCCGCTGGGGCCGTTCTCGATGGCGTAGCGCCGGTCTGAGGGCAGTGGCTGGCCGGGGGACAGTGCCACCCCGGCGAGGCGTTCCGGGGTCAGACCCTTGACGGGATAGCGATACAGGCTGGCGACGCTGGCAACGGGCTTTTCAATCATCGGAGATTTTTAGGGGATTCTCGCCGGCTCCGCCACCGCTGACGAAATTGTGAGGCGACCTCTTCCGTTCCGGGAACCGACTGCCCACATTTGCGTCAAGCCGGCGCGATGCCGGCGACGACCGCGGCTGTTGAGCGATATCAATGCAGCCCGTGGAAACCCAGTGAAGATGGCGGTATCGTGCTTTCGGGGCGAACCGGCAGGCCGAGGGACATCCCAACCATGAATATTGAAAAATACACCGAACGCGTGCGCGGCTTCATCCAGTCGGCGCAATCCTTGGCCGTGCGCGAGGGCCATCAGCAATTCTCGCCGCTGCATATTCTGAAGGTGCTGCTCGACGACAGCGAGGGTCTGGCCGGCGGCCTGATCGATCGCGCCGGCGGCAATTCGCGCGCCATCCTGCAGGCCACCGAAGCCGAACTGAAGAAGATGCCCAAAGTGTCGGGCGGCGGTGCCGGTCAGGTCTATCTGGCGCCGGCTACCGCGCGCGCTTTCGAAGCCGCCGAACAGGCCGCAGAAAAGGCCGGCGACAGCTTTGTCACCGTGGAGCGGCTGCTGCTGGCACTGGCGCTGGACAAGGATTCCGAGGCCGGCAGTCTGCTCGCCAAGGGCGGCGTCACTCCGCAAAACCTCAACGCTGCGATCAATGCCCTGCGCAAGGGCCGCACCGCGGATTCCGCCACGGCGGAAAACGCCTATGATGCGCTGAAGAAATACGCCCGCGACCTGACCCAGGCGGCGCGCGACGGCAAGCTCGATCCGGTGATCGGCCGCGACGAGGAAATCCGCCGCACCATCCAGGTTCTGTCCCGCCGCACCAAGAACAATCCGGTGCTGATCGGCGAGCCCGGCGTCGGCAAGACCGCCATCGTCGAGGGCCTGGCGCTGCGCATCCTCAACGGCGACGTGCCTGACAGCATCAAGGACAAGAAGCTGCTGTCGCTCGATCTCGGCGCGCTCATTGCCGGCGCGAAGTATCGCGGCGAGTTCGAGGAGCGGCTGAAGGCCGTGCTGCAGGAAGTGACCTCGGCCGAAGGCGGCATCATCCTGTTCATCGACGAGATGCATCAGCTGATCGGCGCCGGCAAGGGCGACGGCGCTATGGACGCGTCGAACCTGCTGAAGCCCGCATTGGCGCGCGGCGAGCTGCATTGCATCGGCGCCACCACGCTCGACGAATATCGCAAGCATGTGGAAAAGGACGCCGCGCTGGCACGCCGGTTCCAGCCGATCTTCGTGGCTGAGCCCACCGTCGAGGACACCGTTTCGATCCTGCGCGGCTTGAAGGACAAGTACGAGCAGCACCACGGCGTCCGCATCACGGATTCCGCCTTGGTGGCCGCCGTCACACTGTCCAACCGCTACATCACCGATCGCTTCCTGCCGGACAAGGCCATCGACCTGATGGACGAGGCTTCGGCGCGGCTGAAGATGCAGGTGGATTCCAAGCCGGAAGAACTGGATTCCATGGACCGCGAGATCATCCGGCTCAAGATCGAGCAGGAGGCGCTGCGCAAGGAGACCGATCAGGGCTCCAAGAGCCGGCTGGAGACGCTGTCCAAGGAGCTTGCCGAACTCGAGGAGAAGTCGGCGGCGCTGACCCAGCGCTGGTCGGCCGAGAAGAACAAGCTGTCCAACGCCCAGAAGCTCAAGAGCGAGCTGGAAGCGCTGCGCAACGATCTCGCCGAAGCCCAGCGCCGCGGCGAATATCAGCGCGCCGGCGAGCTGGCCTATGGCCGGATTCCCGAGCTGGAAAAGAAGCTGGCGGACATCGAGGCGCACGAGAACCACGGCGAGATGATGGAAGAGGCGGTCACCGCCAACCACATCGCGCAGGTGGTCTCGCGCTGGACCGGCGTGCCGGTCGACAAGATGCTCGAAGGCGAGAAGGACAAGCTGCTGCGCATGGAAGAGAGTCTGGCTGACCGCGTGGTCGGGCAGGCCGAAGCCGTGCATGCGGTGGCCACCGCGGTGCGCCGCTCGCGGGCGGGATTGCAGGATCCGAACCGGCCGATGGGCTCGTTCATGTTCCTCGGCCCCACCGGCGTCGGCAAGACCGAGCTGACCAAGGCGCTGGCGTCATACCTGTTCGACGACGACACCGCGATGGTCCGTCTCGACATGTCCGAATACATGGAGAAGCACTCGGTCTCCCGGCTGATCGGCGCGCCTCCGGGCTATGTCGGCTATGACGAGGGCGGCGCGCTTACCGAAGCCGTGCGGCGGCGGCCCTATCAGGTCGTGCTGTTCGACGAGATCGAGAAAGCGCATCCGGACGTGTTCAACGTGCTGCTCCAGGTGCTCGACGACGGCCGTCTGACCGACGGTCAGGGCCGCACCGTGGACTTCCGCAATACGCTGATCATCATGACCTCGAACCTCGGGTCCGAACTCCTGGTCAATCAGCCGGAGGGCGAGGACACCTCGATGGTGCGCGAGCTGGTGATGGGCAATGTCCGCGCCCATTTCCGGCCCGAATTCCTCAACCGCGTCGATGAGATCATCCTGTTCCACCGGCTGCAGAAGAGCGAAATGGGCCGCATCGTCGAGATCCAGTTCTCGCGCCTCCAAAAGCTGCTGGAGGACCGCAAGATCGCGCTCGCGCTCGATCCTGCGGCGCGCGACTGGCTGGCCGAGAAGGGCTGGGATCCGGCTTACGGGGCGCGTCCGCTGAAGCGGGTGATCCAGCGCTTCGTGCAGGATCCTCTGGCCGAGATGATCCTCGCCGGCGACATCAAGGACGGCGACACCGTGGCCATCTCGTCGGAAGGCAACGTGCTGACCTTCAACGGACGCGTGCCGCAGACCGCCGAGATCGCGCAGTTCGAAGCGCCGATCCCGAAGCGCAAACTGAACTGAGGACCGGGACGGCCATGTTCATCCACCTCTCCCCGTCGGGGAGAGGTGGATTGCTGCGTGGATGCGACGCCTCGCCGGGGCAATCCGGGTGAGGGCGCGCAGCGCTCCCGATGCACGGTCCGACCGCCGATCAATCCGTGATCGATGCCTGAAGCGCCAGCAGGCGGCAGAGGCGTTGCCATTGGCGTCGGCGCCCTTTGCACCCTGTCTCGGCTTCCCGTAAAAGATCGCGGCAACAGCCTTGAAAGCCCCGCATGATCGACAACCGTTTTGCCTTCGGCGTGGTCGGCGGCCTGGGCGCGCTGGCCGGGGCGGATCTGCTGCAGCGGCTGATCCGCGTCACCGCCACCGATCACGAGCGCTATGCCATCGTGTTCGAGCAGCAGAGTTTCCCCGGCGACCGGCTGCGCAGCGACAGCCAATACGATCCGACCGGCCGCAAGCTGCATGCGTTCAGCCTGATCCGCCGGCTCGAACTGCGCGGGACCGATGCGATCCTGCTGCCCTGTTTTGTCAGCCATACCTTCCTGCACGAGATCGAGCCCAATATCAGCACGCCTATCGTCAGCCTGATGGCCGCCTTGCAGGCGAAGGTGACGACCGCCTTTCCGCAGGCGCGGCGCATCGGCGTGCTGGCTTCCGACTACGTCCGCGACAAGGATCTGTTCGGCCGGACGTTTGGCGACAGCCATGCACTGGTCTATCCCGATGCCGACGCCCAGCGCGCGCTGATGGACATCGTCTATGCGGCCGGCGGCATCCGGTCGGGGACGGATGCGCCGGCGCTGCTCGGCCAGCTGCGCGACATCTGCGAAGGCCTGGCGGGGCAGGGCTGCGATATCATCCTGCCCGGCTTCACCGAATTGTCGCTGGTCCATGCGGCGCTGTCGGTCTCGCTGTCGATTCCGATCTTCAATGCCAACCAGTGCTATGCCGACTATGCGCTGAGTCAGCCGGTGCTGCGCCCACGCAAGGCTTTCAAGATCGGCGTGGTCGGCGGCGTCGGGCCGCTGGCGACGGTGGATTTCATGGAGAAGGTGGTCAAGCTGACCGAGGCGCGGCGCGACCAGGATCATATCAAGATGATCGTCGAGCAGAATCCGCAGATCCCCGATCGCACCGAGCATCTGCTGCACCAGGGCACCGATCCGACCATCGCGCTGTTCGCCACCTGCAAGAAGCTCGAAGCTGCCGAGGCCGACCTGATCGCCATTCCCTGCAACACGGCGCACGCCTTCGTCGAGCGCATGCAGGCGCACTTGCGGATTCCGGTGCTGGACATGCTTGATGAAACCATGGCGCAGATTGCCAGCCGCTATGCCGGCCAAGTTGTCGGGCTGCTGGCGACGTCGGGCACGGTGGAAAGCGGGGTCTATGCAGTGGCCGCCAGGCGCGCTGGCGTCGCGATCATGCTGCCGGACGCGGCGCACCAGACGCTGGTGATGGAAGCGATCTATGGCGCCAGCGGCGTCAAGGCGGGTTTTACCGAGGGGCGCTGTCGCGACGACCTGCGCGCCGCCATCGCGCACCTGGCCGAGCGCGGCGCCGCTGTCGTCGTGCTTGGCTGCACCGAGCTGCCGCTGCTGTTTCCGCAGACCGAAAGTTTTGAGACCGGAGGCCGCATGGTGGCCCTGCTCGATCCGACGCTGCTGCTGGCGTCGGCCTGCGTGCGGCATGCACAGGCGGCGCGAGCTTAGCTCGGTATCGTCCCCGCTTGGGCGGGGACGACGTGAAAAGGCCAGTGTGCCCTACATCGCCTTCGGCGCGGGTACCGCCGGTACGCCTGCGCCCGGCTCCCGCGTGTCCGTGCGTGCTGCCACCGCCTGCCAGCCCACCATCATCATCACCGCGCAAAGCACATAAAAGCATACGCCGAGCCCGAAGGTCCGCGCGATGCCGAACTCGATGGACAGAGCGACGCCGAGCGCCGAGGCCAGCATCGAGGTGATGCCGTTGGCGCTCCAGAAGAACGGCAGCAGTCTGTCGTGGCGGCGCCAGATGCTCAGGCCCAGCGGGAACATCATGCCCATGAAGAACGCCGGCGGCGCCAGCAGCAGCACCGAGATCAGGATACGCATGTCCGTGGCCTCGGTGCGTGCCCAGCTGGTCACCACGGGCGTCAGCAGCCCGGCCATCACAAGCATGGCCAGCAGTGCAACGATGCGGGCGACCACGGCGCCGGGCCTGGGCGGCCGTGCGCCCACGGTGATGCTGCCGAGCCCGCTGAAGATCAGGATCGAGACCAGCACCACGCCGAGCCCGTAGACGGGATGGCCGAGGAACACCATCAGCCGCTGCATCTGCGAGATTTCGATCAGCATGAAGCCCATGCCGATGCCGCTGAAATAGATCACCGGCGGCGTCAGCGTCGCCAGCGGCATGGCCCGCGCGAGGCGGGTGAAGGGAATGACGATGTAATAGATGCAGGCGAGCCCCGCCACCAGCACCAGCGACAGGGTGATGCTGACCGCAGAATTGTTATTGGTCAGCGCCCGCGACGGTTTGGCGAAGAAAGTGCCGAGCCGGGCGGTGTAGAAGAAGAACGGGCTGTCGTCGGTGGATGGTGCGATGTTCTCTGCTCGCGCGTTGAACCAGGCGGCGTCGGCCTTGCCGGACATCAGCGTCGTGGTGACGCCGTCGAACGACACGTCGGGTCCTAGCAGGATCTTGAAACCCTGCGCCAGCACGCGGCTCTTGGCGGCCTCCCACTGCGCGGCGGTGAAGGCGTCGGGCCGGCTGATCACCGTGACGATGTTGTCGACGTTCAGCGCCACCACGTGCTGCGCCAGTTCGGCGGCGGGCACGCCCTTGTTCTGCAGGGCGGCGGCGGCGATCGCCACCAGGCGGTAGAATTCGCTGCGGTGGTCTTTCGGATCGTACCAGCGCGACACCGACAGCATCCCGCCGGGATTGAGCGCCCGGTAGAAATTGCCCCAGGCCTCGACTGTGTAGAGGCGGTTTTCGGTCAGCGTCAGGCCGCCGGCGGCGGTGGCCGCCCAGGTGTCGATCAGCGAGATCTGTACCAGGTCGAAGCGTTCCGGCGAATGGTTGATGTAGCTGCGCGCTTCGGCATTGACGAGCTTGACGCCGGGCTGGCGGTCGAGATGACCGGAAAAGTCGGCGAACTTGTCGGTGAGCACTTCGAAGATCGCCGGATTGATCTCGATGCCACGGATGGTCTTCGCGCCGAAATACAGGCCCGAGAGAATGTCGCGACCGCCGCCGACGCCGACCACGGCGACGTCGTTCGGCTTCTGCAGCAGATAGGCAGCGTTGACGACGTCGTCCTGCAGATAGGACAGCTTGGTGAGATCGCCGTCGAACTTCGTGATGACGGTGGCGGCATCGGCGTCGATGTCGAGATGGTTCTGGTCGATCCTGGCCTGCGGGGGATGCGCGAAGCCCCAGCCCTGCGGCGTGCTTTCGCCCATCGCCGTGACGCGGACGCGGGAATAGGTGTTCCAGCGCTCAAACAGGGTGCCGGTCTGTTCGGCGCCCTTGGCCCAGAATACGCCGAGATGGCTCTTGCCGGAGATGGCGAGCCCGGTATGCAGCGTGGCAATGGCCGCCAGCGTCAGCGCCACTGCGCCGCTCAGGCGCAGGCTTTTGCGGTCGCCGCTGTGCCGCGTCACCATCCAGCCGGCGGCGGCGGCAAAGGCGCCGATCCAGAACGTGGCGCTGACCGGGTCGATCAGCAGCAGCACGAAGATCAGGCCGAGGCAGCCCAGCGCGGCGCCCGACAGGTCGGCCGCATAGAGCCAGCCGCCGGCATAGGGCAGGCGGGTCAGCAGCAGCGTGATGCAGACGCCGCTTTCGGTGAACGGGATGACGAAGGCGAAGGTGATGACGGTCAGCGCCACGGCGACGTAGGGCTCGGGCACCGCCAGCGGCACGCAGAGAAACACGGTCATGGCGGCGACGCTTGAGATGGCGAAATACGCCGCGTGGCGCGCGAATTCCTGCGCGACCCGCTCCGGCGCATAGCGCGCCGCATCGCCGTAGACCGCGATGGCGCCGCGGGTCAGCCCGAGCATGGCGAAGGAAATCGCCGCGAAGGCGAAGTGGTAGTACAGCATCACGCTGAAGAAGCGGGTGATCAGCACCTGGTACGACAGCGTCGCCGCGGCCAGCACGAAGATGGCGATGCAGTAGCGGCGTTGAGCCGCAAATGATGTCGGCAAGGCGCTGTCCTCACGTGAACCGTGACCATACGCTGACGCGCGGCTGCCGCCGAAACTGCCAAAAATCTCCTAAGATCTGATTGACCCGATGCCGCATTCCACGGGGTATCGGGAGCCCGCGGTTGCCCGCCTTTACCTCTCCCCGATGGGGCGAAGCGAAGCGGGAACCTACCGGTTGCTGACCTGCCGCACCGGTGAGCTGGGCAGGGCGGCGTCGGAGACCCGCGCGCCGTTGCCGCGCATGTTCATCTGCACGTCCAGCCCGTCGCGCACCTTCTCGAAGCTGGCCATCAGCGGGCCCTCCAGCGAGCGGCCGCGCGGCAGTTTCACGCGCATCGGGTCGACGAAGCGGCCGTTGACCAGGATTTCGTAATGCACATGGGCGCCGGTGGATGCGCCGGTGGAGCCGACGAAGCCAATCACCTGGCCCTGGCGGACCCGCTTGCCGGGCTCCATGCCCTTGGCGAAGGCCGACATGTGGCCGTAGGCGGTCTCGTAGCCGTTGTTGTGCTTGATCTTGATGAACTTGCCGTAGCCGCCTTCCCAGCCGGCGACCTCGATCACGCCGTTGCCGGAGGCGAAGATCGGGGTGCCATAGGGCGTCGCCCAGTCGACGCCGGTATGCATCTTCACATAGCCGAGGATGGGATGGCGGCGGCTGCCGAAGCCGGAGCGCATGATGGCGTTGTTGACGGGCTTGCGCACCAGGAACTTCTTCGCGCTCTTCCCGGTCTCGTCATAGTAATCGACGATCGAATCGTCGGGGGTCTGGAAGCGGTAGTATTTCTTGGTCTCGCCGCCCACCGTGAGCGAGGCGAACAGCACCTCGGTCTTTTCGGTGATGGTGGCGCCTTCGTCCTCGCCGGCGAAGAACACGTCGAACGAGTCGCCGGGCTGCACCTTGCGCTGGAAGTCGACGTCGTAGGAGTAGATCTTGATCATGTCCTCGATGACGGTGGCCGGCACCTTGTTGCGCAGCGCGGTCTCGTAAATGCTCTGGTAGAGCCGCACGCCGGTGCCGTCATCCTCGTCGTCGTCGCTCTCGGCGGCGGGCGCGTCGGCCACGGTGTTCATGCTGGAAACGTCGACCGCGACGTATTTGCCGAGGTCGGACAAAGCGGCGACCGCTTCGATGGTGGAGTCGTTGGCGACGATCACGCGGTAGGGCTGCAGCCGCTGGCCGGGCGCCGACGGCGCCATCAGGATCCGCAGTTTCTGGCCTTCCTTCAATCCGCCGTCGCGACCGCGCGCGCCGAGCGTGTAGGTGATGGCCTTGATCTCTTCCGGCGAGGCGCCCTGGTCGCGCAGGATGGTGGCGACCGAGTCGCCCTTCTTGACCACATGAATGCGTTCGCCGCTGGGATTGCCGCCGGTCGCCTGGTCCTTGGTTTTCGGAAGCTGGGTGACGTTTTCCGGGACCACGCGGGTCTCGAAGCCGGCATAGGGATCCGACGTGGTGCCCTCGGCGGCGTAGGACATCTTCATGTCGGGCTGGCGGCCGACCTCGCCGGTGGCGCTGGCCAGCGTGTAGCGGACGCCTGAATTGCCGCGCCAGTTCGAAGCGTCGCGGACCCGCATCAGGACTTCGTCGATCGCCACCGAGGCGGCGATCTTGGCCTTCGGCAACACCGGCGCGAGATCGCGGGTGACGAAGGATACTTCGGCGTCGGGTTCGATGGCGTCGGGGTTCTGGGCGTCTTCGGTGGCGGCGGGCGCGGTGATGCCGACGTCGGTCAGCATGCGCTGGGCATTGAAGGGCGGCACCTTCGCACTGAGATCGCTGGTTGCCATCGACAGGTTGCCGGAGATCCGGATGAACGGCCGCACGCGCATCACGTCGCGATTGCCGACGCGGGTCACGGTGGAGACGCGGACCACCTGGCGCGCGGCGGAAGATTCGCTTGGCGGCGGCAGGCGGTCGCTCTTGTGCAGGCTGGCCATCTTGTCGTTGGCGCTGAAGGCGCCGCGCAGCGCGCCTTCGACGCGTTCGGGCACCTTGGCAAATGTCATCTCGCCGTCGAGCGATGCGAAAACGGCGCCGCCGATGAGAGCTGCGCCGCAAAGACCCGTGAGAATCGTGCCGCTGAACCACTGGACCGAAACACGGCGGCGATCGATCACCGCGGCTTCGGAGCCATCGACGGAAAGCGGCGGCTCGTGTCCGAGATCGATGACCCCAGACTCGCGTCCATAGTTGCCGCCGCGTGACGTCGCGTAATTCAAACCGAAATCCCCCGAACGTTCATCACCACAATACGACGGGATTTCCCCGGCCGCGTCGCATCGACATCGCAAACGTCACCGCATCCTAACAGCGTGCGCCAAAATGCTGGCCCCGGTGCAAGACGTCAATGCCGCAAAGCCGCTTGCTGCATCTTGTTCGGGGGACAAAAGCAGCCGCCAAGTTGCGACGGTCGCTTTCGTTCCATGAAATCCGGATCGCCTGACCCGGCGACCGAATTTTTCCGAACAACTTCCCGCCAGAACGCCGCAGCATTGTGGCTGATAGATGGCTAGCCCCTGTAATACCTCAGCTTTTTGGCGCGCGCGGGAGATGACATTTTCCTGACGATTGGCGTTGACAGATCCGAGTTGGAGGGCCTATAAACCGGCCACTGAGCGCGGCGGCGCCGGGGCCCACGGGTCCAGGCAAGCTTCCGTGTCTCTGATGCTCTCATTAAGGTGAGTGACTTAGCAGCCGATAGGTGTCGGTTGATTTGTCGTCGGATGAGTAGCCGGTCTTCTTTAAGTAGAAGTGCCTGACGAATTTTCTCCCTTAAGGGGAGGGCGATGTTTTGCGACATCGGGTTGTTTGACAAGTTTAGATGAAGAAAGAGAAACGTGGACGGCGGAGTCCTTGCGGGTCTTGATCTCTAGTCATTCGGCGCAAGCTTGTGATTTTGGATTGAGGCCGGACGAAAGACTTCGGCGGTACACGTTTTGATACAAAGGTTACACCATCGTTGTTTGCGCTGTGAAGCGCGGACGGCAGGTTGGTCAGGCTTCGGTTTGATTGACCAAGTATGGTGGGACCTCGTCAATACGATGTGATCAGCCGGTTCAAAGTTCAAGTCCAACTTGAGAGTTTGATCCTGGCTCAGAGCGAACGCTGGCGGCAGGCTTAACACATGCAAGTCGAACGGGCATAGCAATATGTCAGTGGCAGACGGGTGAGTAACGCGTGGGAACATACCTCTTGGTTCGGAACAACACAGGGAAACTTGTGCTAATACCGGATAAGCCCTTACGGGGAAAGATTTATCGCCGAGAGATTGGCCCGCGTCTGATTAGCTAGTTGGTGTGGTAAAAGCGCACCAAGGCGACGATCAGTAGCTGGTCTGAGAGGATGATCAGCCACATTGGGACTGAGACACGGCCCAAACTCCTACGGGAGGCAGCAGTGGGGAATATTGGACAATGGGCGCAAGCCTGATCCAGCCATGCCGCGTGAGTGATGAAGGCCCTAGGGTTGTAAAGCTCTTTTGTGCGGGAAGATAATGACGGTACCGCAAGAATAAGCCCCGGCTAACTTCGTGCCAGCAGCCGCGGTAATACGAAGGGGGCTAGCGTTGCTCGGAATCACTGGGCGTAAAGGGTGCGTAGGCGGGTTTCTAAGTCAGAGGTGAAATCCTGGAGCTCAACTCCAGAACTGCCTTTGATACTGGAAGTCTTGAGTATGGGAGAGGTGAGTGGAACTGCGAGTGTAGAGGTGAAATTCGTAGATATTCGCAAGAACACCAGTGGCGAAGGCGGCTCACTGGCCCATTACTGACGCTGAGGCACGAAAGCGTGGGGAGCAAACAGGATTAGATACCCTGGTAGTCCACGCCGTAAACGATGAATGCCAGCCGTTAGTGGGTTTACTCACTAGTGGCGCAGCTAACGCTTTAAGCATTCCGCCTGGGGAGTACGGTCGCAAGATTAAAACTCAAAGGAATTGACGGGGGCCCGCACAAGCGGTGGAGCATGTGGTTTAATTCGACGCAACGCGCAGAACCTTACCAGCCCTTGACATGTCCAGGACCGGTCGCAGAGATGTGACCTTCTCTTCGGAGCCTGGAGCACAGGTGCTGCATGGCTGTCGTCAGCTCGTGTCGTGAGATGTTGGGTTAAGTCCCGCAACGAGCGCAACCCCCGTCCTTAGTTGCTACCATTTAGTTGAGCACTCTAGGGAGACTGCCGGTGATAAGCCGCGAGGAAGGTGGGGATGACGTCAAGTCCTCATGGCCCTTACGGGCTGGGCTACACACGTGCTACAATGGCGGTGACAATGGGACGCTAAGGGGCAACCCCTCGCAAATCTCAAAAAGCCGTCTCAGTTCGGATTGGGCTCTGCAACTCGAGCCCATGAAGTTGGAATCGCTAGTAATCGTGGATCAGCATGCCACGGTGAATACGTTCCCGGGCCTTGTACACACCGCCCGTCACACCATGGGAGTTGGTTCTACCTGAAGGCAGTGCGCTAACCGCAAGGGGGCAGCTGACCACGGTAGGGTCAGCGACTGGGGTGAAGTCGTAACAAGGTAGCCGTAGGGGAACCTGCGGCTGGATCACCTCCTTTCTAAGGATGGATCTTCAGTGCTTGCACTATCGATCCTCTTTTGAAACATCAGTGGCCAACGGTTTTCGGATCGTTAGGCTGCATTGGCGGGACACCGCCGTCTTCGTTTCTCTTTCTTCGCGGACGAACACACGCTGGGGCGTGCTTGTGACGTTCCTGGTGCAAGCCGGGATACGCTGGGCAGCCCTTTGTAGTTAGGGCTTGTAGCTCAGTTGGTTAGAGCGCGCGCTTGATAAGCGTGAGGTCGGAAGTTCAAGTCTTCCCAGGCCCACCAGCCTTTGCTTGCGCAAGCGAGCTGGCGAAGACGAACGATCGACCAATCACTGTTCAAGCCGAGTTCTTCTGGAACGGGGGCATAGCTCAGCTGGGAGAGCGCGTGCTTTGCAAGCATGAGGTCGTCGGTTCGATCCCGTCTGCCTCCACCAGAAACTTTTCTGATGGATGGCGATGAGATCTTTCTGACCATTCAACTTTCTTCATCCAGTGTGTTCACAGCATGCGCCATCGGGCAGCAGCTG